>NZ_JBHWLR010000032.1:0-43008 GCF_042731755.1 Promicromonospora sp. NPDC059942 | reverse complement strand
CCAACGTGTCAGAGAAATATTCTCTTGACACTTATTTGACACTTACTCTCTCGAAAGCCCGTCATATCAACGGTATAGTACGGAAACGGAGGGATAAAAATAAATTTCTAAATAAAACTAAATAGCCATAAATACAGTGTTTTCAAAGATTTATTTTCTAAATAGAACTAAAAAATTATAACTATTTTGACACGTATTTGACACGTGTACACAAAAAACAACCACGCTCATAAAGAACGTGGTTTAGAATATAGTATTCGTTTGAAATCAGGAACAAAGATTATTATACAATAAAAAAGAGGGTAGCCATAGTGACTACCCTTGTATAATGACGTGGTACCAGTATTATACCACGTAATTTAATATACTTTTGTAATTCTTAGTCTTTCGTGCCAAACCCAATAATTATCACTAGGACCGTGTACACGACACCAACCGTCGATAATCTCGTAAACATAGAATAATTGACCTTTACTATATGTTGTATTAGTCATATTCCACGAATAATTACCTTTACCGCCATGTCTATTAAGTATCGTTGCACCAAGGCTATCTGCACGTGCTGCAAAGTACTTTTTGCGTTGCCAAACTAATTTTTCAGGTGGTATTTGACCTATAGCAAGCTTATTTTTAGATTTATTTGCTATTTTTTTCATTTCTTTTGTTTGCTTACTTGCTTTTTTACCATCTCTTGTTTCGTTGTGCTTATATTCTTTAGTGATGATTAAACTCTCATGCCATACCCAGTAATTGCTACTTTCTGAATAAACACGTGCCCAACCTTCACGCACTTCATATACGTAAAATGGACTATAACCTGCTTTGTATACTAGATTAGTTTTCTTCATATATCCATTTTTAACATCTTTGCAGATAGTTACACCTGAACTGTCTGCTTTTGCAATATAATGAGGTGTTTTACTCCATACTAGGTTTTTAGGTACTCGTTTACCATTATATTTATTTGTAGCCTTGCGAGTTGTAACTGTTTTGATTTTGTTTACATCATAATCTTCATCAACAAATGATGGCACAATGTAATGCGTTGTTCCATAAAAATTATCAACACGTAGTTTTGCAGGTGTATCTGCGTTACCATCAAAGTTTTGTTCTAATACAGTTTGTGTGTTAGTTCCTCCACTATTATCCCAAACTAAATAGATGTGACCGTATCTTTGGTATATACCATACGTACATACACCAATTGCTCCAACTGGTGGTACATAATCCGGTGTATTTTTGACAATCTTCCAACCTTTAGGGTATATGTTGAGGATACTATCTTTCGCATTACCCCACATTCTAACTTTACCATTAGTTATGTGATATACGTAATCAACTGCTAAGTCCATACATTGATATGCCCAACGATTATCAAAGTCAACAAACTTACCTTTCAAGCTATACATATAGTTGATTGCACTTTGGTAATCTTTTGTTGATGGCTTAGACTTAGGTTTTTCTTTATTTTTACCTTTGTTTCCGGCTTTCTTCTTGCTAACTTTAGGAACTTTAACTCCATCAATATGTTTAGCTACGTAACCGTCAAAAACACTTGTATTACGACCTAAACCACAAGCTTCTAGTAAGTTACCTGGATCTTGTTTATCATACTGTATGTCTTGATGGCCTGGCATTTCATTTTTATAGTTAATTTTCCAAAATTTAGTGAGATAAGCCATGATACGTGCTGCATTATCTAACGACTTTAAGCTGCGTTTCTTATCTGAGAAGTAACATGCTTCTACACCAAATGCTGCATAGTCAGCATCAGCATTATACCACTGATTATCTATAGTGGTATTCAACATGACGTGCCATGCTACCTCTGTAACTGGAATACATATAATTGCTTCTTGATCATCAACAAAAATATGTGCACTTGCTACCATGCTCCAAGCAATATTATACGTATTTTTATAATAATTCACATTATCTTGTGCAGTAGTATTTGGATTCCCAGTATCATGAATAACTGCAAAACTAGGCTTTCCATTTTTAGTGTGTAATGCTTCTCCGTTCCGACGTGTTCCGATAGGCAACAAATCATAACGCACTGGTACTCCATTCCATGTTTCTGCCATTCTATAGGCCTCCTATTCTTTATTAGGTTTCTTATATTCTTGAGCCATTAAACTATCGGATAAACCAGCACTTGTACCGTCTACTGCCGACATATATAGACTTACTAGCACACCAATTACAGCAATTGGATTACTAATAAATTTTAATAAAGCTTCTCCAACAGAACCCCAAGTAGTTAATGAATGCCAATCAATTCCTAAATAAACAAGAATAGGCATAAATGCACCTACAATTAATTGAATAATAGCTATAGGATTATTAAATCTTACATGCCAATTTATTCCTAAGAAATTTCTCATACATATGTCTCCTTTTAGATAAATTAAAAAGCCAACGCAAAACGTCGGCTGTCAATTATTCTATACATTCACTTTTTCTGGATCATATTCAACACCCGTTAATTCTAAATATTCTTCGGGAGTTACAAATCCTCTTTTTACAAATAAAGCAAATTGTTCATTTGTATAAAAACCCATTTTGTAATATTTAACTCCGATATCATGCATTAGCATTTCCTCCTAACAATTGCATAGTTAAATCAGATATATCTTTTCTTACATCGCTTAATTCTTCTTGTGTTCTGATTAATTCAAGAGATAATTCTGCTATAATATCATCTTTTTCATCGTATTTATTTGTTAAACCTTCACTTTCGTTTTTCGGTTGTGAGTTTTCCCAATTTTCTTTAGTATTACCAATCCATTGTTTACCATCAAAATGACAAGGAGTATATATTCCTTCTGGAGGTTCTATATCAGTCCATTGTCCTTTAGGATATTCCATTTCTCCATTGTGATTTTCAATAACTAAATATGGTGTGCCATCATAAAAATAAATTTGCTTTGTCTTCATATTCCCGCCTCCTATAAAACGACTATTCCTTCGATGTAATAAGCGCCATAAGGCATTGCTTCACTTTTAGGGTCAAATGTTATTTCTAAATCTCCACTTTGAGTTATAGTCACGTTGTAGATGATTAATTGAGATGAATTAACGCCCGCTTTTGTATATTGTTTATAATCTTTCACCTTATCCGAGATGTTTTTCGGGAGTTTCGCAAAAATCATTTCTTTACTGTTAATGGAACTTACTGCACCTTTTATAAATAGCATTTCTGTATCATTAATAGAGATTAATTTATACATTGGCTTGTTAAGTGTCCCAGCTTGTGTAATTCCGTTCACAAGAGGAAGTTTTTGCCAGCCTGTGTCAGTACCTTTAGCCTTTAATTTGAATGTATCAGCATTTTCTTCCATATATACTTTCAAATCGTTCTCTAACTTATCTTTGAAATCATCATCTAATAATCCTATAGCATTCTCTTTCATAACGTTTCTAACTAAATCTTGTAATGAATCTACATGTATTTCTTTTCCAATCGGTCCAGTCATTCCACTATCTGTGATAGTGAAATAAAAGTTAGCGACGTGAACACTATCCTTTTCATTAGCTAAGAATAATTTCGCGTCTACTTTCCCTGCGTGTTTAATGACATTGTCAGACACCTTATATTGAATGACGCCGTATTCAGGTAAAATGATCTCTAACGGTTCATTAGTGAATATAGAACCGTCTGAACTAAACAAATCTAAACGAGGAGTCATATCAGTTTTGTTAAAATCTAACACTTCGTTGTTATCTCTGATAGTGATTCTTATATAAGCTGATCCGTCATCTTCTGTATAAAAATTAGCGCCAATAAAACCGTTCTCAGCTGTACTAACATTTATATTAGTAGCAACATCTGTAAGTTTTTGTAACATATACACACCTCTTTCAATTATTAAAGGCTACCCACCGTCAGTGAGTAGCCTTTTATCTATATTTATCTCTGATATAATACATACCTTTTAATCCTACTTTTTTGTATAAACTGTTTATTGTTGTTGCTTGGAAATTACACCACTCAATCGCAGTAGCATATTGCATACGACCGGGGTTTTTAGGGTTCCAACGCATTCGGTACAAAGTGTTCTTACCTTGATTAAAGAATTGTTTTCTAACGAACTTAGCCCCACCTATAATACCATTACGTGGACTCGTCCAACCTTGTCTTCTAGCGTAAGCTATGGAAGCATTAGGGTTATTGTCATATGCTGCAATACCAAAGTAATTGTAAATACCATAACGTCCACTGGCAAAGTTACTACGGCCATATCCACTTTCTAAGAATGCGTGAGCAATTAAGTATATTTCATTTACGTTGTATTTCTTACAACCGTCTGCGAAAGCTTTACCTTGACCGGATAAAGTACCTTTACCTTTAAGTATCTTATTCAACTTACTTACTGGTATACCTTGATACTTACCTAAATCCAACATCTGATACCTTTGTACTGAACTATTCCATATAGTGTTAGGGTTCATATACTTACTTGTTTGTGACCTAGAAGCATTTCCCCAACCCCAACTATAAGATTTTTGAGGCTTGCCATGAGCCATTTGTGCATTAAGTGCTTGTTGGAAAGTATATTTACTTTTCTCTACAACTACACGAGGTTTATTTGAAGTTCTGTTTGTCGTTTTACCATTTTTGTCTGTAGGCTTATCGTTCTGTGTAGGGTTATCGACTGAAGTTTTAGGTTTAATTTTTATTTTTGTTTTAGTCGTTGTTGTAGTAATTGTTTCTGTAAGTAATTTATCTCTCTTAAGATACAAACCTATTATTTTCTTTTCAACTTCTTTATATTTACTTTCATCAGGAATACCGTTTTTGATTAAGTCGTAATTAATTAAATCTTTCATAGAACGCCATATATTAGGGTCTGCTTTGATTGATGATTCAGATAGTTTTACCTTACTCCAACTTAGCAACCAAACGCCGTAGATTAACGCTCTGATTTGATTGAGCATGAATTGGCGTTTGCTATCCGTTTGTCCTCCGCAAACTTCCATAACAAGCCAACCTGGATGTTCTGGTGCTTCTTCTGAATCAGGTCTAGGTGTCCATACACGCTCACGGTCAATATATACATGAGGGTATTCATCTTCGTTAACATATTTATTACGTTGTAAATACAATTCTTCAACAGAACGCATATGTGTACTCTCTTTGATATATATACCTTTTACCTTCCCTATCAACTTTTGCCCTTCAACCATGTAATGATAAATATATTCCAAATCATCGTCTAAATCGTATGCGAATGATGTATAGGAAACTTTGGTAATCTCTTTAGTTATAGGTTTTGTTTGTTCTTTTGTGTTTTTAGGAGTGTTGTCATTAGAAGGTTTGGACGGTGTACTACTTGGTTTCGATGGTTTCTTAGTTTCTGCGTGGTAGGGAGGTCTGACGAACCCACTTATACCGTTATAACTATGTTTAATTTTCGCACCAGGTGAGCCTGTATAACTATTTGCACCAATCCAATTTTGATCCACACTAGTAAAGTAACTTTTGGTAGATGGACCTATGACAACAGCAGTATGCCCAACACCGTTATTAAAGGAGCCCTTTCCCCAAACTGCCATGTCACCAGGTTTCGGAACAAAGTTTCTAGTGTTCCTATAGAATTTGAAGCCTTTAGGATATCTATACCATGCCATAGCAATCGCATTTCCTGTTGTTTTAAAATGCCAATATCTATTGAAAATGTAGTTTGGTAAATCCCAACACTGGGCGCCATAATAACCGTCTACATCAACTCTTCTGCCAATCATCCTTTTTGCCCATGCTGCAACTTCCGAAGCAGTAGGTTTTCTTCTTTTAGGACTAGGTAATCCCATATATCCACCTCATTTCCGGCATAATAAAAAGCCGACTAAAAAGCCGGCTTTGTTTCTCAATTATTTACATTTACCAAACCAGAAACATTCCCAAAAACTTGCACCTAAAAATAATCCGAACATGGTAACTCACCTCCTTTAAACACCGAAAAACATTCTTAATACTGCTACGATTAAAGAACCAGCTATAGTGCCAACCAATCCTAAAACCCACATTTTAATGTCTTTGATGTTTTTTTGATTTTCTTTTTTGTTTTGAGATTCTAATTCTCTCTCTCTGTTGATAGAGTCCAAAGTGAAATTCATTTTTTGATTAATCAAATTTTGATTGTGTTGTCCATCTTTTATCTGTTCCAAAGAGTTGAATATTTTTTCGTCGTTATCTTCCAATCTTTTTATACGTCTTTCGTAATCT
This sequence comes from Promicromonospora sp. NPDC059942, assembly GCF_042731755.1. NCBI lineage: Bacteria > Bacillati > Actinomycetota > Actinomycetes > Micrococcales > Promicromonosporaceae > Promicromonospora > Promicromonospora sp. NPDC059942. The sequence goes on along the minus strand of NZ_JBHWLR010000032.1, from coordinate 36,782 downwards.
CCTCTTTGGCTACTTTCTGTCATATAAACACCTACTTCACTTAAAATAAAAACCACAAGCTATTTAACTTGTGGTTCGTAATCTTTACCTGTAGTTTCTTTAAATTGTTCCGGAGTAATCCAACCAACTCTAACAAACTTTTTGAAAGTTTCGTCAGTGTATAATTTTTTCTTATATAAATCGATTACTACTTTATCCATATTACGCTTCCCCCAATTTTTGATTTGCTTGTTCTTCAGTTATTAGTGCGATGTTCTGCTTCAAACTCATAACTTCTTCTTGTAAATCGACAACTAAGCTAGTTAATTTAGCTATAGCAATATCTTTGTCATCAACAGGAATTTCTACTTCAGGCAACATCTTTTCTAGCTCATCTTGGGTTTGTCCAACCCATTGTTTACCGTCATAATAGCAAGGTAAGATAATACCTTGAGGAGGTTGGTTCTCTGTCCATTTTTCATCAGGATAAACATATTCATCTTCTTCGTTTTTGTGAACAATAATTGCTTGTCCATTTTTCCATAAATAAACTACTTTCATTTCATCACTCCGTCCATTCATATTGACCGTAAATATAATCTGTATCAGTCCACGCTGATGGATCTACAGTAGCGTCAAAATTCACTGTTCCTGATGTGTTCAACGAAATACGTCCGCTGTTTTTGTTTCTAGGTGCACTTATTGAGAAAAACATTAAGTTTTTGACGAATTCTTTAGGTAAAAGTGCAATAGTCTGTCCATGTTTGATAGTTGTAGCATTAATGCGTAACATTTTCTTAGTAACTCCATTCTGTGTGATTGTTCTGTACGCACTAGTAAATCCACCTTTGGAAACTAAGTCGTTATGAGGCGACGCACTGTTCACTAGTTGTAAATCAATCCAACCAGTATCTACAACATCTGAACCAACACGTTCCCATTTGCTCCAACTCTTATAAAATCTTTTTTGGTAGATTACAGTTGAATTGTAAGGTTGGTATTGTATTAGAACAGCATCTCCATTTCTTTTGTACTTTGTTAACCACCCATTATTATTTGTTCCAGCTGGATTGTTCAAAGTAAGAACAACATATCTAGTTCCTATCGGTAAAGACATTAATTGTTCGTTATTGTCGAAATCTATTTGTAGGTTGGCATCATAAAAATTAGTACCATCATCATTTGTTAATTTAAATTTTTGCCAATCCTTTTCTGTAAACTTACTTTCTACATATTCAGGAGTAGTAAAGCCATCTCTTTCAAGGGTTTCATTAAATATTTGTAGCTTTTCATCAATTGTTGTGTTAGCTTGATTAACATTTGAATTAAAAGCGTCCACATTGCTATCATAAGTTTTTTGGAATGTATCTGAAGCTAAATCATAATCCGTTTTGATAGCGTCACGTTTAGCATCAATTTGTCTTAAAGCTTCTTCTCTCTCTAGGTCAATGCTTTGGTTAGACGATATTAACGCGTCTGTAATTGAAACAATAGCGTCTGCTTGAGCCTTGTTTATTTTAATGAGGTATTCTTCAGCTGTTTGCTTAATAGATTCAATCAACGTTTGTGTATCGCCTATATCTTGCTTAAGTTGTTGCACTTTCTTTTCTAATTCCGAACGCAATTCATCAAACATTCGAATATAAGATACTTTGATATCACTTTCGATTTGATTGATAAGACTGTCGCGTACCGTGAATTTAAAAGTGCCTAACACAACAGTGTCGTCTTTTCCTACGTTGTTTACATCGTTGAGTGATAAGTAAATTTCACCCAACACTTCAGAATCGACAACGTTTTTCAGAAACCATTGAGGTACCGTAACACCTATTAATCCTTTCATTGGATCAATGAATTCTACGTCTAATACACCTGATGTACTAGGTCGTTTTTCTTCTGTTCCGTTCGCAGCTTTAAAGAAAGCATAACCTTTAACATTCTTATCGCTGATTAACAAAGGTTTGTTGTCTTTTTGTACTACAAATTGAAATTTAGCAGTGTTTTTATCGAGATTATAAAAACCGATACCTCTATTAGATATCGGTTGTAAATATGGTTCTTCGTTTAAATCAAGTTTACCTACTTTTTCTAATTCCATTATTTAGCACCCCACAATACTAATGCTATTGCACATCCACGTTCTTCAGTGTATTCAGAAGTTATTTTCATGACACGACCTTTACCATTCACATTATCTTTATATCCTACACCTGCTCTACCGTTGATATAGTCGCCTGGTATAACGTCTTTTTCAATGTTCGTGTAGATTTGACCTAATAATCCGACTACATTCCATTCAGGTCGTTCTGAACGTGATTGATAATCGATTTTGTCGTTATATTCAGGGTTTTCTACTGGTATGTCACGCCATTCGAAAGAAACATTTCCTTCATCGTCTACAAATTCAACTTGTTTTCTGTTTGTAATCGTTACTCCATACTCATTTTTTAAAAATCTATCTTTATGGTGGAATGTTTTTTCGTTCGCTACCAACGCGGCAGTTCCAGATATAACGCCAATTGGTGTGTCATTAGGTTGCGCTTTTCTTATCTTATCGCCGTCTAATGTAACGATAGTTCCTAAATCGATTGCTAATCCATTTTGTGACTCAAATAACTCTGCGATATCGGCACTATCTTGTTTAAGTTGACCGGCTAAAGTTAAGTTTCCTGAATAAGTGCTTAAATCAAATTTAATGTTAGATGTAGAAGCATTACCACTAGAACCATATCCAGCGACAACATGATAGTTACCAGGTGACTTAACACGATTACTATTCATAATCAGTTGTGTATGGCCTTTTTTATCAGTTTCAGAATTAAGTGAATTGATAATACCGCTACGTGAACCATAAGATTTGGAGTTAGCACCAGAACCTAATACAAAGCTACGATTACTGTATGCTTTCGAACCACCTGTAGATGCAATAACTGCACTAGCGTTTGCTACACCAGCACTTCCTGTAGACGCTATACTAGCGCCGCCTTTTCCTACTGTAGGTGGTGTGTCGTACTTTTCTCCTGCTATCCATGCAGAAGTTGAATAATTATCAGCTGTGACGCCGCTAATCATAGCGTGGTTATTTGTCAAACGTAATCCTATACCTGAACCATTGCCGTGTAAGTTACAATTAGTTATTTTAGTGTCGTATATTTTACTTCCAACACCGATACCGATATTGTTAGATGAATTCCAAATATTTATGTTATTTAGTGATACTCTAGACGGTCTATTATCTCCGCCAAATAATCTAATATCTACTTCTGCATTTTTAAAGTTACGCACATTAATATTATTAAGCGAGATGTTTTCGGACATGAATTGGATGGCTATTGCTGGTTGTTTTTTATCTAGTTTTCCACCTTCTAATTTTCCGAAATCACTATCACCTATAGCTGTAAAGTTATTTACAGAAACATTTCTATAAGCACTGATTAATAATGCTCTAGGTGTTGAGCCTGGATACACACCATTGTATTTAGGGTTTAAAGCTAAGCAATTATTTAGCACCACGTCATAAGCAGTCAAACTTTTATTGTCCGTTTTAGCTCTATGATGACCGATGTGTCGAATGTTGTAAGCTCTTGTATCTTCGATTGATACGTGACCGTTAACGAATACGCCACTTGCAGCACTTGTGTTACTGTGTGCTTTGATTTCTAAACCACCGAAGTTACCTTTGGTTCTGTTGTTTGATAAGAACACATATTGTGAGCCATCGTCAATTTCTATACCATTGTTATTACTTCCACCTGTTGGTGTATGTGCATAACAATTAGAAATTGTAATGTAACGAGAGTGATGGGTAGTGATACCATCATCTCCGCAACCATATGCCTCACAATTATCAATATGAATATGCTTACTTTCTAATGCGTAAGGCACTCTGTTTCCATCGCCTTCGTAGTAATAATTGTCATTTGCATATGTTACATCGATACAGTGTAGTAAAGCGTCATATGATTTAACGTTATAGATATATCCATTAGTTACACCCGCAAATCTAATGTTAGATGAACGAGAGCCACCGGTAGCTTTAAGTGTTTTATTTTGTCTAAACTTATTCCCATTGAACGAAAAACTTTCTAAAGAAATGTTTTCAGCTCCGCCACTCATTTTTAAGTTAGTGATACCTATGTTCTCTGCTGGTGTTTTATCCATTAGCTTAATAGTAGTAATGTCTTTACCTTGTCCTACCAAACGAGAGTTGTTAGGCATTTTAATACCTGTTGTAAGGTAAGTACCGCCACTCATAGTTACCTGTACATTGCCGTTACCTAATGCGTCTTGGAAAGCTTTCGTACTGTCCTTTTGACCTGTAGGATCTCCGCCAAAGTCATCAACGTTAACAATACGTTGTATTTTCTTAGTTAAGTCGGCTCTTAGTTCTTCTCTAGCGTTACTTTCTCTTAAAAAGTCGTGATATAGACGTTGGTGTAAAGAATCGAAACTTTGAGCGTCCATTGATGTGTGACTAGCTTTTAATTCGTTATTGCCATCACCGTTATGACCTAACACAAGATGTTCAATAAGTTCATCTTGATAATTTTCATGATTAGATAATACGACATCTTTACCTTTTGTAGTTTTGTGTTTGATTTGATCAGTTGTATGCGCATTTTTTTGAGTGGTTAAATGCTCGTTAAAGCTATCATCACTTTTATTAGTCCAGTATTTTATTTGTTCGAAGTTATTCTCAAGTTGACTTACAAACTTTTGACTAAAGTACGAGTGAAGTTTCGTAATTAAGTTATCTAATTTCAAATTTTTTGACCTCCTTAGCCATAAAAACCATAAAAGTTTTTAATCAATTCGTACATAATGACCTCGTGCCCTTTTTCATTAGGGTGTACCCCGTCAGGCATACTCGATTTTCTGTACGAAGGTATATTGGGTTTGAATTGTGTTGAATGATAAGCGTCATAAACAGGTATATCCAGTTCGTTACAAGCGTCTATTTGAACATCTACATAATCAGCTAAAGTGTGACCTAAATCGTTCTTAGTAGTGTCTTTTCTTACGGTTTTGCCGTCTTTTATATAACATTGTTTAGTAGGTGTCATAACAATTATTTTAGAGTTAGGGTTATTACTCTTGATTTTAGTGATAGCACTATAAAAGGCACCGTAAAACGTTTTAGTATCCGTTTTATCAGTGCCTATATTAATATCATTAGTCCAATCATCATCTGTACCTTGCACAATGATTAAATCAGATTTAATTTTGGTCGCTTGTTCATAAATGCTATTATCTTTGTTTGTGCTCATTGTCGCACCACTAACAGCTAAGTTTGTTGATTTAGCCTTTATCTTCTTAGCTAACATTTGAGTAAAGTTAGTTTTAGCACCAGTACCTTTAGCGACAGAATCTCCAATAGTACCTATTGTTTTAACTTTCCTAATCTTAGACTTAGGTGTAAAGTCGTGAACAATAGTACCGTTTGCAGTTGTAACACTCTTAGCATGCGCGCTTTCTAATCTTCTTTTTATTTCATCGGTTTTCTTCTGCAAATCTTGTGCAGTCTTAGTATTTGCGTTGTTTTGAGCTTGAATCATCCTTAAGTCTTTAGCTGGATCAGATTTGTTAGACTTAATAGCTTTAACATAATTTGCAGCAGTGTTTACTGCTTTCATGTATCTATCTTGTAATCTAAATTCCCCAAGCACTACGTCTTGTTTGATAATCTTGTTGTTAATATCTCGTTGCGTAGTGATTTCGATAATTCTAACAAACTCATTTAAACCTATTAAATCATCAATCACATTCACAATATCCCCAACTCTAGGTACTGCTTCTTTAAAATGTTTTTGCAAAGAAATAAAATCTAGTGTTACAGACGTTTTTAAACTTTCTTGTATAACTAACTCCATAGCTTTTTTGAGTGTATCCCCTTTAGTTATGCGTCCATCTACAACAGGTGGTGCATGGCGTTTGCCTATTAAGTCAGCTAAGGGGTGTGTATACTCATATTGCAAGCTGGCTTCGTTGAAAGTTTGTTGCTCATCAAAGCCACCATAACCTCTGATGTATGTGTAACACTTAGAAGCATCTTCTTGGACTTTTACATTATTAGCATTGACACCTGCTTTAATGTAATAGTTAGCTTTTCTTTGAACAATATCATATAAATGAAATGTCTTTGTTTTGGCGTTATATTCATATTCTAAGTTATATCTTTCCAAACCTTTTTTGAATAATTCTAAATTGGTATCGTGGTTACCTAGATTTTCAAATTTGGAAGATGAAACCTTAGCGTGTAATTCATACTTATAACCGGTATCTTTAAAAACTAAATCGAAGTAGCTTTTTCCTGTAAAACTACCGTTATATACTTCGTATACTCTTAAATTGTTTAGATCATCTAATTCGACAGGACGCGCTTTGATTGTTAACTTTTCCTTTTGACCTACAGTTGTTTTGTCTAACATAACGATACGGTATTCGTTTAGGTCATCAGCACCACCAACACCTGTAATCGTCCACATTTTAGTAATAGCCCCTATAGCGTCAAATGTAGCTTTGTTTTCTACCATTTCTATTTCTAAGGAGCCATCTTCATTTAATTTCTCATTTAATTTTGTTTCTACAGGTAGGGATTGCCCAATGCCCTGTAACGTTTTTAATAAAATTGGCAATTAAGCAACCTCCTTACAAGTAATATCTTTTGTGTTTAAACGTGATTTTTTGAAGTTTCTTAGTAGTATGGAAAGTATTCCAACCAGGCATTAACACAGGTTGTTGTTTCGTCTTGTTGTAATCATCAATGCGTAAGTTATTACGATATACATGGATGCCGTCAAATTTTATAACATCTCCTGCTTTCAACTCTAAACCGCTTATTTTCATAATGTCGCTATGTGTCATATAGAAGTTAAAACCGTCGCTATCTTTTTTGCTGATGTTTTCTCCTAGAACCATTTCTACAACACTGTCTTGGTTAAATTGGTTTATTTCAGCTGTACCACCATAATATACATCGCCCACTTTAGTGTCATAAAATGTGTATCTACGTTCTTTATGAGATGTGTTGAACGGATTTTTGTCTGGAATACCCCATTTATTCAAATTACCACTCTCTTTTTCTAAATCTGTACTATACCCAATACTCTCAAAGTATGGTAATTCAATCGTTTCGAAATCTAGTGTGAATTCACCTGACGTTTTAGTAGTATCGAATGACACTTCGTTAACTAAGCCAACAAGTATCTGCCTGCCGTCAACATATTCTAGTTCAAAAGATTGTTCCTTAGGTTCGAATATATTCTCGAATTTAACTTCACTTTCGGACGTTGCTAATTCTCTAAGATAAAAATGACCTCTTAGCATAGCTTGTATGTTCGCTTTTAAATGAGAAGCGTAAGCTATCTTTTCTACATCGTACCTAACCGTCATAGATATACTTTTCTTTTCTTCTTTAGTAGCATTATGAAATCTACCGTTAACACGATCAATTTCATCAAACTTTCGGTCATAGCCTGCACCTTTAACATCGTAAGAAACAACTCTCAACGCAGTACCAGTAAAGCGATTGTTACTAATACGCAAACGTTCTTTATTTTTGTATACCTCAACATCATGTAATATCAATTAACAATCACTCCTTTAAAATAATCCGAAACTTGCGTCTTTTGAGTTGGAATCTTCAATGTAAGATTTAATGGCCGGTATATCTGACTCATTACGAACAGTCACGTTAACGATAGGTTTATTGTTCTCTTGCATGCTATGACGTACGTCTTTACTCATATGTGCGTTCACATCGCTATTTAATCCACCTGTTAAGTCTGATGTTAAATCAGTGTTTAAATCAGGACTAAATGCGTTAGTTACATCTTTCGCTAAACGACGACTGGCATTAATAGCACTATTGCTTTGTTCCATAATACCAATACCTAAACCTTGAGAAATGTATCCACCTATGCCTCTGAATACACGTGAAGGTGAGTGAATACCTAGTACGTTTTTAGCTGCACTAACTGCTTTTTTAGCAATGTTTGCGGCAGCATTTATAACTCTACTTGCGCCATTCGCAATACCTCGTGCAATACCTGAAGCAATATGCAATCCTGCAGATACCATTTTTCCGAAGAAACTTCTGACTTTGGAAACAGCTCTACCCATACCAGAAGCCACTTGTGATACAACTCTAACAAAACCACTAACCACACCTTGAACAAATCTACTCATCGCAGAAATGATACTTGAAACCCAACGAGCACCACCAGAAATGATGCGACTTAATGCTTGCATCATTTTTTGAGCAACAGTTGAAACTACACGTGAAAACCAACTTGATACTGTATTCCATATTCTAGTAACTGCACCTGAAATCGCAGACCAAATTTGGTTCCAACTTGTAATATTAGTACCAAGTATTCTGTTCAAAACATTGAATATGAAGTTAGAAATTTGGCCCCAAATTGACAATATGGTATTCCAAATCGTAGTCATTACATTAGAAATCGTAGTTTGTAAAGTTTGCCAAGCGCCAGAAAAATCTCCGGTAAGGAGCTGTATTAATGCAGTAAACAAACCGAAAATCAATTGCGTAGCAGCTTGTAGTATTCCACCTATCGCAGTGAATACTACTGAAATCACAGTCCAAAGAGATTGGAAAGCAGTTACTAAACCATTGATGAGGCTGATGAATAAGAAGCCGAGAACTTGGTTTGCAACTTGTCCTAACATTTGTAAGATAGGCATAATTGGTTGGAGCGTTTGTTCGATAGACGCTCTGAACTGATTAAACCAGTTAATCACTGTTTTTACAGCGTTCATTATCGTATCTTTAATTGTGTTCCAAGCTTCAACACAAGTTTTTCTGAAATTCTCGTTCGTTTTCCATAACCAAACAATAATACCTATTAAAGCAACGATAACGCCTATGATAGCCAATACAGGCCATGAAATCGCGCCTATAGCTACACCCAATGCTTGGAAAGCGCCACTTAACATAGGTAAGATACGCATAATTGTACTAATAGGGCTCATGAGAAGTCTAAATGCGATTTTCACTAGGTTTAACGCACTTCTAAGTATTTGAGTGTTTCTAGCAAAAGCTAACATTTTACCGATAGCTTGGATTAAACCTACACCGAACACATTAGATAGCAATGTACTTACTGCAATGATTGGTGCTAGTAAAGCCCACAACATACCACCGAGTATCATACCTATACCAACCATTCGAGCTATAGCAGGGTGTGTTTCAAACAACTTAGCTATGAAACCAGCTAATGCCGTTACTACTTTTAATATAACACTTGCTATTGGCGCCATTGCAGTGCCGAATGCAACCAAAACTCTTACGATATTACCGATTAGATCCATAATGACTGGACCATTCTCTTGCACATACTGAACAAATTTTTTAAACCCTTCAGATTTACCGACTTGTTCAGACCATTCTCTAAACTTAGCAGTCATTTTAACTAGCCAATCAAAGATATTAGAGCTGTTTTGAGCAAATGCTTTCATCAAGTTACCAATACCCATGAATACATTGCCAAATATTTGACCTATTTTAGGTAAATTAGTTTTAGTGTATTCAATAAAAGATTTAATAGCATTTTGACCTGCTACACTGTTAGCCCAGTTTTGGAACTTTTTACCTAGATTATCTAAGCCTTTAGCAGTCCATAAAAATAGTGGACCTAATTGAGTGAATACATTAATAAGTCCGTCACCAAAGCGTCCTGCAGCACTTAATAATGTGTTGAATGTCTTAACACCTGTTGTATTCATCATGTTAAAGAATTTGCTAGCAGTTTGACTGTTTTGAGCCCATTTTAAGACACTCTGTGACGCTTGTTCCATTCCTTTAGAGATACCTGCTAAGAATGGTTTCATACGCCCTAAAGCTACGTTAACTGTATCTAAAGCATTAGATAGTGTGTTGAAAATCTGTGCTTGATTTTGCTTGATAATGCCTTCCCAAGTTGACTTAACTTGTTCTAAAGACGCTTGATATCTTCTTGTTTGTGCAGTGACTTGTAATGTTCCGTCATTCAACATTTTAATTGCACTTACTGCCATAGCACCAAATGCAAACGCACCACTTGCAGCAATACCAAATGCACCAGCTACACCTAATGCACCACCAGCAACTACGCCTAATGCGTTAGCTACTGCCATGATGGCGGGTACTAAACCAGCTATAATAGGAATAAGACCTTGAAAACTAGCGATTAGCACACCTTTGATTTGTTGTCCAAACACAGTACCAAATGTACGAATACGAGTAGCTAATCTATCCATTTTGTCGCCGTATTCATCTAAAGACTGACTTAAAGCTCTAGTTAATACTTGAGCTCTTGTCATTCCCCTTGTATCAAAGTTAACTTTTACCGTTTTATCATGTAAGGTTGCCAACATAGCCTTAGCACCTAATACTGAACGTTTTAAGGGGTTGTTGTTACCTTTTATGTCTACTTCTTTATCTCTTAATTGCTGTAATTTCTCTTTAACTACTGCAATTGCTCGTTTGATAGGGTTGTTGTTACCGTCTATATCAACGGTATGTTCTCGCCAACGTTGAGCCATTGCTTTTGCAGTGTTTAAGGCTCGTTTAAACTTACTGATATTCGCATCGACTTGTGTTTCAATCTCGTCAGGTATTTCAGTTTTAGCCATACGTTGAGCTTTTCTGATATTCCGTTGGAAATCTGTAATGATCGCCGATATACGAGCCATAAAGTTTTTATTCATGGCTAACCTCCTTTTTGACTAGTATTGCGTAATGAATTCATAAAGCGTCGTGTACCTTGTTTCTGAACATTTCTAATGCGTTTGTTATGTGCTAACTTACGCTCTTTCATACGTTCGTATTCTTCTGACTGTCCACGTACTTCGTATCTTGCACGCTCTAACTGCTTCTGTAATCGTTTAAGTGATTTACCAGCTTGCACAAGACCGTTAGCTTGAGCACCAAATAATAAAGTTTCTTGTTCATCAAGTAACGCCAATCTACGACCTACAACCCAGTCTTTCCATTCATTAGGCGTCAAACTCATTAATTCATCATAAGGAAGATAGCCTATGTATTGACTGGTTATCTGCCGTATTTCTGAATAATCTAGTAAGGTAGCTCGCCCATGATTTCTTTGTAATTGTTCTTCATGAACTCGATACCGTTCTTCGTAGACTCTTTCTCTTCTTCTTTGACCATAGATGGCGCTGAATTCATTTGTGTCCAGAATAGACGTGATTTCTGCTTGAAAAAACCACTATGATTTAAAACTTGCAATGCACCTTGTAATAATTCGATAGAGTCTTGTTTTTCATCAATAATTTCCATTAGTGTTTGTTCGATATCTTCACGTTTAGGTGCATTTTTACCTAAATAAGCCGTTGCACATTCCCAAAAGTCTGCAATTGCGATTGGATCACGTTCTAAAATGCCGTTATAGATAGCATTGAAGCCAGACACTTTAGTTGTTTTACCATTTTCGTCTTGCTCATCTTTAGCAAATTTCTTAGCCGCTTTATCGAATAAGAAAGTCGCTTTAGCTTCGACTTCTTCTCCGTTGATTTCTAATTCAGTAATAGGATTGAATGTATTTTCAGTCATTTTTTTAACCTCTTTCTGTTATTTTGTACAAAAAAATAGAGGGCTTAATGCCCTCGTAAAACTTATGCACCAGCACTAGGTGTACGGTTTTCGTATGAGTCTGTATAAGCTCCCATATCTTCCCATTCAACTGTAGGAGCGGCAGCACTAGGATTGAGCCATTCTGGTGGCAATGAATCAACAGAACCGTCTGCACTGTTAAATTTAACTTTTGCAGTGATTTCGATTTTGTCATCCTCATCATCAAATGACCATTCGTGCTCTTCTACAATTACATAAGCGAAAGTACCGTGATGTTTACCATCACGTTTTTTAACTTCCCAAATCCATAAACGTAACTGTTTGAAGTTTTTAACTGACTCTTTTAAAGCTTCTTGACCTTTGTCGCCAGGAACACGGTCAACAGTTAACTTGATTTCTTCTTCTACAGAGTTACGACCGTAGTCTTTTTTGCCACCTGTAATCATTTCAGCTAAGTCATTACTGATTGTGTGTCCACCCTCAGCTAAACTAGCTAACAGAATAGCATCTTCTTCTTTTAGCTTGCTCGCTAAATCTTTGTCAGCGATTTGTAACGCTGCAATATATTTATTCTGCGCCATTCGTTACACTCCTTTGTAAAGTATTGTGTCTGTATTTAAAAATAAGCCGAATGATACCGTGCTTCGTGTACTGATCAATGTCGGTTATCACTTCTTGTGTATCAATTCGACTTTTTATAAATGAATAGTTATTTATTTCTATTTCAGAGTTAAGTACAAAACCTAAGTATTGGATGATTTGTGAGGCTTCATCTCTATTTCTAGCTTGGCTATAAACATGCAATGTAACGCCTACATCTTCAAACATACTTGTCGTTGTCTCTTTGTTAGTGACGTTTGTTTCACCCACAACGATATATGGGTAAACAGCGTCTTTTTGAACGCAATCAAAAACCCTAACACCAAGCTGTTTTTTGATGATAGGGTTGCTTTTTAATTTGTTATATATCTTGTTAAACAGATACCGTTCTACTGATACCCACATATCTTAACCACCTTATGAAAAATACTTATTGAAAAACGCTCTACCTTCATCGATTGCAGGTTCCCAAAAAGGCTGTGCATGTTGCCCTTTAGTTGTGTGCCAATGTCCGTCTGCGTCTTTGTAACGCCACGGGATATTCTTTGCACGACTACCACCCGGACCGACTGCGTATATCCCTGTACCGTAGTTGACGTAAACTGCGTACTCACTGCCGATATTAATAACGCCTGTTAATCCGCCCTTCTTAAAGTCCATAGAAACACTTTCTCTAAGATAACCGGTATCAACAGGCATGTTACTAACTATTGAATTGTGAATAATTGTTGTTGTCTTGGCTATACCTTTTTTAGCCCATCTAATCGTTTCTTTTTCAAACTCCTCAAGTTCCTTAACTAAATCCCAATTTCCGTATTTAACCTTAGCCAATAGGACATTCTCTCAATCTTGTTAAGTTGATTTCTTGTTGCCCGCCTTGGTCGACAGGTTCTCCTACTACTTCGTAAGTTTTACCGTTGTGTTTAAATAAGTTTGTGTTAGTTATTGGCAGGCTGTACGGCGTATATAGGTTTCTGTCGTATGATTGGTTCATTTGATGAAACTTGAGTTGTTCAGATGAAGTAGGCGTATCCATAAATCCTTGTATTGTTTTTTCGCTCTTAAAGCGCTCTTGTTCACGTGGATACTCTCCTACAACTTCTCTTGAACCTAATTCGATTGTATGAGGAAACTCATTTAATGGATTAAACATGATAACCAGTCCAACGTAAGCGTCTAAATGGTTTAAGGTAACCGTATGTTTCCTTAGGTAGATCAGTAACGAAAGTGTAGCTCACAGTACCCATAGTACGTGAAGAAATATTGCTAGTCGTACCTTGTTTAATACAGTTAGCAATGAATTTCTCTACATTACTAGGTAATGACTTCCTATTGAATGTTTGATTACAATATTCTTCAGCTACATTCAGATACTTTTCAATAAGTAATTCGATTGTTTCGTCATTTGAAGTATCATCGAGTGAGAGATTGTTTAATAATTTAACGTCTTGTGCGTTCATTACTCAACACTTCCTAATGCTTCAATGAGTTCATCTTTTTTCATACTAGAAAAGCCCTCTATTTCACGTTCTTTAGCGAGTTCTCTTAATTCTGATACTTTCATACCTTTTAAGTCTTTGTCGCTCTCTACACGCTCAATAAGGGGCTTGTTTTGACGGTTCTCTTTTGTGGATAGTTCAGTTAATCGTTCATTACTTACATTTAAACCTTTACGAGGGAACGTATCTCCAACGTTATATTCGTAGTTGTTATCTTGTAAGTCTGTGAAGTATTCGATTACTTTATACATACGTCACTACCTCCTTTTATGCGCCTGAGTCTGTAGTTCCTGCGCCTTTAGTAACCTTAACTGCTTTAGATTCGTCATATAAGTACGCTACATAGTGTTTATCACTGTATAAAGCAGTTGTTTTAGTTGAAGGATCACGGTCAGTTTCTAAGAAGAAATCACGTTTAGTGATTAATTTAACTGCACCACGTTTAGCTAAAATAGCTTCGCCCTCATCTAATTTCTTAGAACGTACAATTACTGCACCTAAAGCTTCACCAAATGCACCTTTAACGATAATGTTATCGCCTAGTTCAGTCGCACGAGTGAAGTTTGCAGAAGCACTAGAACGTAACTTGCCAGCGTCTTTAGGGTTAATGAATAATACCATTGGTTCTAAATCTTCATCGTCAAATGTATCAATAGCAGCTTCTAAACCTGCTAATGTACCAATATCTCCACTAACTGTTAATTTCGTGCCTCGTAAAGCTTCTAATACGTCGTTATCTACTTTGTTAGCAATGGCTAAGCCATGTTGACGTACTGCTTCACCTTGAGGATCACCATAACCAGATAATAAAGCTTCATCAGTAATATCAGTACCTTTACCGATTTTATGAATTTTAGCTTCACGTCTGTTAGTTTCAATTTTGTCTACAGGAATTTTTTGTCCTTCAGGTACTACTGTAGCGTCACCACTGTAAACAAATGCAGGGAAAGTTAAAGTGTCGCCTGGTTGTCCTACTAATGTACTGTCAATGTCTGCAAATTGTGCAAATCTCAATTTCTTATCTAATTCTGCTTGCATCATAGGTTTTAATACTTCTGGAACGATTTGTGTACTTTTAGTTGTTGTTCCTTGTGCCATATGTTATAACCTCTTTTCTAATTGTTTATTAGAGCGTCGTATGTTTTTCTATCATTCATAAATAGATCAGTTCTTTCTTCTACGCTCATATTGTTGAACTGTTCTTGTGTTATTCCGCCAGCAACGCTTTTTCCGTCATTCGGCGTACGTCCGCTTGGTTTAGATTGTTCAAACAAATGCTCATTCTCTTTTTTGAACTCACTCATGTAATCGTCTAATCCTTTGACATTTCCATTGTCATCAACTTCTAAATTATCTTTATCGATTAGTTTGATTACTTGTTCAGGTTTAATTGCTTTTTCTTTAGCTAAAGATACTTCGATAGCTTTATTTAACTGAACGTCTTTGAGTTTTTGATCGTAGTTGGCGTTTTGCTCTTTATATTTTTCTAACTCTTGTTTAAGTTCATCGTTATCACCAACATTATTTTTGAGTTCTTCAATTTGATTATCACGATTTCTAATTTCTTCGTTAGCAGTGTCTAATTGTTCTTTTAGTGAATCAACTTTCTCTGCCTTCTCTTTATATGATTGCAAACCTTCATGATGTTCGTCGATAATCTTTTGAATAGCATCTTCTTCGACACCTAAACCACGTAAAAATTCTCTTTTCATTATTACTACTCCTCACATTTTTTATTACGGTGGTCTTTTCCACCATGAGTTTGCACCTTTTAACGCCTTGAGCATGATTTGGGCATAAAAATTGCCAACACATTTAAGTGTTAGCTAGAATAAGTTAAAGTTTGCATTTTCAGCATTTTTCTCATTAATATAACTTCTAATTATTTCTGTATCAGCTTCGTTGCTTATTCCTACCTTTACAACAGGTCTATCGTTCTTTAATTGATTAATTTCTTCGTATAGTTTTTTGATACGTTCTAATTTCTCAATTGCTTCATCAGCATCAACATTAACCTTCACATTAAACTCCATAATCAAGCACCACCTTTCCGTTTCTCTTTCTCCCACTCTCTATAGTTAGTGAAAGGTATTACGCCATCTTCTTTAGTTCTCATAGTTGTAGGTAATTCATCTTCATCTATGTAATAAAGCAACTTACAACGACAGTTAATGTTCTCTTTTGCACTAGCTACACCTACAAACAACTTAGGTGCAGGACCTACACAACCACTAGAATGAAAGTTATCTTCGATATCGACTGAAGTGCCGTCTAAGTGTCTGTGTGTATCACGTGTGCGTGTATCTTTAGTAGAATACCAACGTTTCTTCATATCGAGTCCATTGTCTTTAGCTACCATTGCACTATCTAACCCTGCTTGTGACAATGCACGTCCTGTTTCTGTACGTGCTACTCTTACTGATTGCGCCTTTGCCATCCCTAAGTCATCTCTTAACGCTTTAGCTATCTTAGAGTAGCCCTCCCCACTCATAATACCTTGTGTGATATGCATACGAATACGCTTTAATGTATCATCACGATGTTTCTGTAATGTAGGTACCAGCTTAATAAACTCGATAGGTTGTTCTATAGCTTTCTGTATCGTTTGTGTGGTTGGTATATCAAAACTCATAGACGTTTGACTTGCTACTTCATACAAAAATAGGCTCATCATGTACTTTTCGATATAGACGTTCTGTTGCGACTGTTTGATAGCCTTAGCGACCTCTCTATAGTCTTGTGACAACATCTGTCCTATACGGTTAAGTTCCTTATTGAGCCTGTTATATTTATTAAATTCAGTCCACGTTACATATACATCATCAGATTGATATTTAGAAAACATATCTGCTATTTCTTGTTTGATTTCTTTCAAACGTTTAGCAAATAGTATTTCGATTTCTTTCTCTGCTTGATTAACCAGTTTGTCGATGTAGTTATCTATGTCATTCTGATTGGTTATCTTCGGATTGTCTTTGTTGTTCGTCATTCAATCCCTCCTCAATGTCAGGGAGTTGTTGATTGAGTTCTATGTTTTCTTGCTCTATTCTTTCCATTTCAGCTACAGGATCTTGTACCCACGAATGATTACCAAGAATAGTTTCTTTAGATAATAACCCTGTAGAATTCATAGCGATTTGAGAGTTTTCTAACTCATTAACCATTACATTGAAGTTGAATGTAATCTCGATGTCTTGCACTTTCACATCTAATCTGTAGAAGTCGATAATGTACTGCAACAACTCTTGTAATGCAGTAAGTGTTTTGTTCTTCAATTTATTAGCTTTTAAGTCTAAGTTACTGTACATAAATTTAAGTGCAATACCACTTGGACTATTGCCAAATTTATCTTGTTGGAAGTCTACACCTTGTCCAAACTCTATAATGTAATCACGTAACATCTTCGTGTATTCCTTAACAGAGTCGATAGGTACTTCTACTTTGATAGTGTCTACACCCGAACCACTTTCGCCTGCAACACTAATTGCTTTGTAGTATTTCAGGTTATGCATGAAGTCTTTCATATCTTCACCTTCATAACCTTTTAAGATATAGATTAACTCTACTGATTCGTCAAAAGTGTTTTGTGTGTCTGATAATCGCTTATCTAACGCGTCTATGATTGTCTTGTACATGAATAAGTCAGATACTTCTTGTGGGTTGTTCTTGAACGGAATAAAAGGAACACGTCCCCAACTCATCAATTTATTACCTTGATAATAATGAGGTTGTATATGATCTTCACTACGATAGAAATCAGGAATAAGTTGTCCTTCTTTCAACTCATAGAATGTCACATCATCTTTAGTCCAATACTCAACACGTTCTGCTCCGTCTAATTCATATACACGGATAAACGCTTGCAGTTCATCTCTTTCTTTATTAGTCCAAATAGGTACAGCTTGTTCTGCAGGTACACGAAAGGTTTTAAATTCTCCCTCTTCATCTACATAAGGTTGAACCCATTCGATACCTTTATTACTTGCAGCAGTTAATATATCTACTAATTTGTCATCCCACTTGTGATTAAGTGTGTGTTGTATTTGTTTTAATGCTTTGTCATTATCTACACCAAATGTCACAGGATTAGCAACTGCGTATGCTACTTTCTGGTCTACTAAGTTTTGATGGTAGTTAGTATACATGCGCCAGTCTGGTTTAGTTTCGTCATAGTCGCCGTTCACATCTCTTTTGAAAGGAGCGTCTAATATATCTGGGTGATGATTATAATATCTTTCACCCATTGTGATATTGTCTATATTCTCTTTATGCTCTCTAACTAAGCGCAATATCATTTCTTCTTGCGTTTCATACTTCGGTTTGATTTGTTCTACCACTTGTTCGTGATATGGTTTATCCCACGGCCAGTTAATGCTAATCACCTCGTTTACGTAAGTATGCTAAGTTTATTCTGCCTCATGTCACGCTCTAGGGCGTATCTAGTGGCGTCAATTGTATGGTCGTTTTTATCTTCTAATTTAGGAATAATATCTCCATCTTTATCAGTTTGATAATCTATGTTTTCAAATTCTCTTGCTATATTCGGTGTACGTTTTGGATCTATTATGATAGCTTCTAAATCAGATAACCATTGTTCACCATATTCTCTACTATCAGGCCCTTTTTTAACCGGTCTTACTTTTTTCATGCCGTGTTCTCGCTTTAATTCAGCTATTGATTTAGGTTCGGCATGGTCAGCGTAAATGTCGTCTGACTGATATTTTCTTTTCCACATTTCGTTTGCATATTGCCTATTACTAATCTGAACACCGTAATATTCATCGATAGCGTAAATAACCCGTTTCTTTTTATCATAATGCCAACGGACAAACGCTAACGGATCGTCAGCATATCCAAAGTCAAGGCCATTCCTTATGTTGTCAAAACCGTCAATCATTTCTTGGGGTATCGTTTCTATTTGTAAGTTATTAAACGGTACAACGCCACTACCAATGGCTTCACCCATATATTCCCAACGATAACGTAGTTCGTTGCGTTCTTTAGCACTCTCTGCCTCTTGTATAAACTGTTTAGAAATAAAAGGGTTATCTAAGTACGTTGAATGATGTACGAATGTGTTATCTGGTTGGAATGAGGTTTCGTATTTTTTATTAACCCACGATTGTTTTCTCTTAGGTGGGTTATAACTAAAGAAAAACTTGTAAAATAACCCGTCGTCTAGTTCTCCACGTAACATAGAGTTAGTAATTGTTGTGACTTCATCTTCTGTCTTAAATTCTGCCAACTCCTCTATCCACATGATAGAAAAAGGGAACCGACTATCTTTTAACGACTTTAATCGCTCAGGGTTCTGCGCCCCTCTAAAGATAATCCGATTCCCTCTAGGAACATACGTGATTTCCATTGGCGACACTTTAACTTTGAACAGGTGCGACACCTTTTGTTCTTCTATCGCCCACTTAATTTGCTCAAATACTGATGTAGCTAATGTATTGTCTGTCTTACGTACTACAACTGCATTCATAGGATAACGCATGATTAACTGTGTAATGATAATAGATATATCAGAGGACTTACCACTACCACGTCCACCTTTAGCTACTATGTTAAGTTTTTCTTTGTCCTTAGTAGCTTTCCACAGTCCATGAAAGTGTTTAGGTAGCAGTTCAGATAGATTAATCGATATCGTCATTGAACTGTACCGTCGCAGTCGTTTCGATTTGTTGTTTGTCTGTCCACATCATATATCGCTTACCTAATAACTCTGCAGCTTTAGTTCTAGCATTTGTGTCTGACCTTTTTTCTAGTTCTTCTACTTCCATTTCGCCTCTGCCAACCTGAATAGGTATCAACTCTTGGTCTGTTACCTCTCCGCGTAATACAGAAGTAAGATATTGAAGTATTTCGTCTTGATCTGCTATCGTGTCTTTTTTCAGTTTTTCCATTCGTTTGTCTATTTCTGCTTTTATTCCCACATTTTCCAACAATTTATGACTACTTGATTTTGCGTATTTCTCACTATAACCAGCCTTGATTGCCGATTGATAAGCAGTGCCTGTCTTAATGTACTCATCAACAAATGTTTGTTGTTTAAGATTCAGTTTCGTCATCGTATATTACCACCTACTCTCACGGTTAAACACCTTTGTTTGACGTATAAAAAAAGACACTGCGTAAACAGTGCCTAATGATTATGTTTTGTTATTTATTTGAGTTTATGTACTCATGTCACATCTCTATGTCACATCAATACATAAAAATAAGTTACCCGTGTGTTCTCACGGATAACTAATTAAGGTAGGAGAAAAATTACATGTCAAGTATTCATATCATCGTATCGGAAGCCATGTTGTAAGATTCAATAAAACTACCCGCCACTCTGACGGATAGTTAAGCAATCGGATGCGCAACGTCTAATCAAAGACGATAAACACTTGTCCAATCACTTCGATATTGAATACCCCACCATAGTGCGAAAGGATAAACACTATGTCTTGTGAGGTAATTCTTACAATATCATAATACACCGATTATAAACGGACTTACACACTTCAAAAGTCCACCTTACACGTAACCTATAAATTCTGCCAATCTATTTATCATTGCGTCACGTCGTCTTAATATACTTGTCTTACTTGTACCAAAGTATTCAGCTATATCTTCCCACTCGCTACAACCTATCGGACATTCCCAGTATCTCAAGCGCATTAAGTCTTGTGTGTCTTCATCAGATTCATAAATGAGCTTATCTACGCCTTTTACAATATTACGTAAGTTGTTGTAACGATTGTCGCTTAATTTCTTAATTGATTCTCTCTCAATAGGATTGCCTGGTATATTACTCTTACCTGCGCCTACATTCTCGGGTTCGTGGTTTTCTAGTAGTTCATACTCTCTTACTTTTAACTCTCGTCTGTAGCGTTCTATGTTCTTGATATAATCTTCTAACTTCTTTATATCATGTCGTTCAATCGTTATCATACTTACCCTCCATTCCTTTAGTTTCCTTTTTTATTAATTCGCTTTTTGTATTCTTCGTACTTTAAATTTTGAAAATCATTACCGCCGTCATATTCATCCATTTTACTTAATATACTTTCTAAAGCTACAATTTCACCGATTTTAACATGGGTACTACGGTCTTTATCGTTTTGCATCATCAAAATTAAACTAAGAACTAGAGTCTTTAATCTAATCCACTTAGATTTATAAAACATCACTTACCCTCCAACTTATCTTTCAAGGTCTTAATTTCATAATCTTTCACTTCTAACTGATGTTTTAGATCATTCTGTTCAAGTATAGAGCCAAATAGTAGTAAAACTAATATAATGATTGCTATTACGCCCCACATTGTTTGACCACCTCTAAATTAGGTTTGTGTTCTAGTACACGTCCGTTAAAACTACATGCATCTTCTTTAGCTGAATATAAATCGTCATAAGATAAAGCTTCAAATACATTGTCAGTGATTATGCATGTGTTTCCATAACTACCTATATATTTTTTCACTAAATATACTCCTTTTTTTAACTCAACCACGTATTTGCCTATGTTGTTTTTATTATCCTTATTTTTCAACCAAGATACCTCTCTTTCTAAATGTAACTTATCTAATTGCAATCCATGTTTATCTTCCTGTAACTCATTAACTCTTTTCTCTGCTTTAATCCACTTATATATAGCAAAAATACACAGTACTAACACAATTATTACCGATGAAAAACTTATCCAAATCACATTAATAACCTCCGTATATGCCATTTAAATGAGCATGGTCATTCTCGTTAAAGTCCTTAGGTACTTCCACATCATCATTAGCTGTTAAATAGAAATACAACTCTTTACCTAAAAATTTTCCGATTTCATACATCATAATAATGAACCAAATTTTTAATATACGTTTAAACATCAGTTTCTCCCTCCACTAATTCTATTTTGTTAATAAACGCAAATTCTCTATCATCAAAAGAGTAAGTTGGCGTTTTTTTAAATCTTTTGAAAGGTTCTTTGTAAAAAACAAATGGTAAAATTTCACTGTTTATTTCAATATCTGGAAAACCCATAAGTTCAATCTCATCGCTTTTATCTTCTTGTATAACATATCCCAGTTCTTTTATCTCTTGTATAGCGTCTTCTAAAGATGTATATGCTTTATCACTTATACCATGTGAATTGTCGCAAGTTTCTTCTCCGTTATTATAATGCGGTAAATAAACTATCATTCCGTTCACTCCTAATCATTTTCTAAAAAATCTACCAACAATACCTTTTAATCTATCTTTTAACGTTATATCAGGTAATTTTATAGCTTGTATTCGTTTTATATTTGCCTCTTCTTTGCTATCTGCTTCTACTACACGCATGTATTCATTCTCTTTAACTTTAGTAACGTGTCTGTGAATATATCCTGTACTATCTTTTATCTCAGTGATTAAGTATTGTGTCACTTCCCCAGCACCTCTTTTACTCTTTCGTATATGTCTTTAGTATCCTGTTGATCCAAAGCCTTTCTCTCCTCTTTCCGACTCACTGCTAAACTCCTCTACTTCTTTTAACTCTGGTGTCCAAATAGGCACGATAACGAGCTGTGCGAGTTTGTCGCCTTTGTTGATTTTGTAAGTGCCAAGTTTATATGTTTCTTTTTCATTTGTTTCAATATAGCGGTTCTCTAAATTCTTATACTTAGCCTGACGTAAATTAGGTATTCTCGGTAAATCATCATTCTTAATATTAATCCCAAGATTACCCTGATAGCCTGCATCTATTTTGCCTGTTTCAATCACTAAATATGTCTTGCTACTTACACCACTTCTTGAAGTTAATAGCCCTACATACCCTTCAGGAATGTTTACTGCTACGTCTGTTTTAATTACTGCTTTCTCCTGTGGCTCAAGTATTACTGTTTCTGCTGAATAGATATCGTACCCAGCATCTAATCTATCTCTTTTCGGCATAGTCGCGTTTTCTGATAATAATTTAATTTCTAATGTATTTGTCATTTATTGTTCCTCCATTTTCTACTAAAATCTTTGAATTACTTTCCACTATCTTGTCGTACAACTCTGCTTTGCGATATACTTCGTTAAGCTCTTTGATTAGTAAACACCCGTCGTGCCCTGTAAAAGCTGTAGATGATACTATGCAGCGTTGGATAAACTCTCTATTGTCCATTGCAAGCCTCCAAATCACTTAATAATTTTTGAAACTCATGTGTCCCGTCTAGTTGGTCCATATATTTTAAATCTCGAGATAATTCATTTTTACTTACCATTGCATTAGCTATCTGAAATAACTGGTATTGATTGTTTGGTGTTATTATTTGATTTACTGAGCGATGTACTTCCACATATTCTTTTAATTTCTTTTCTTTCAACTCTAGCCAAGCGCGTTTATAATCTTTATCTCTCATTGTTTGCCTCCAAGTCATCTAATATTTGCTCTAATAAGAATAAGCATTGATTTAACTCTTTATTTTTTAAAGCTTGTTTAATTTCAGTTGTGTAAGAGTTACTAATTAAATCAAACGCCTCTGCTTTCTTTTTCGCATCTTGCCATTTTTCAAAGTAAACATCTGCTTGCGCTCTCAGTGTTGTTATATCTGCTAACAACTCATCATAACTTTCTTGCGATAACTTGACTTCCGCCATTTACTCGTCCTCATTCCATTTCGAGTTTTCTTTCAATAGCCCTGCATTTCTTAACTCATCATTCAAACTACGTTTCCCGTCCTCGTACCATACATTAGCTAGGTATCTACCGAACACATCGCTCTTGTAAGTCTGAACGTATATATCTTTGTTTTCTACACATGATCTAGTTAATGCTGTTGCCTCTTTATAATTCTCTTGTCCTCTCTCTGGCGTATCGACACCTAGCAAACGTACACGACGTTTAGCATAGGTATCAAAGCCACAGTCTAGTAAGATATCTATCGTGTCCCCGTCTACTACATTGGTGCATGTCGCTTTGTAGGTGTATAAGTTGTTAATGTCTATAATAAACACTCCCTGTTTATTGATTTGGTAGTTTTGCGCTTAACTTTTTAACTCATCTATATGTTTTTTTACATCTTGAGGAGATAACCCATCTTTTTCAGGTATCCATGCAAGTGTTCCATGTCCTCCAAAATGCGCTACTGTCTTTTTGTTTCCAATAAACCATTCAGCAGCCGCTTTCATAACATCATCTGTAGCAATACGTCTATTTCTTAGGTTCATAGTCCCATCATCATTTATACGTGCCATATAAATATCTCCACTCATTAATGCATATACTAATTTGATTTTTTCATAAGCCATTATTCATACACTCCCTATTCTTTCTTATATTCTCTTTTTCAACTTTCATCGTCACTCTGCTTCCCGCTACTTTAACCACAAAGCCTTTAACACCTATCTGTCGTAACTCCTGTTGTATTTCTGTAGGCGTCTTACCTTGTGTGTTGTATCTGTATCGTTGGGATACCGTATCACTTAGTAGCATTTATTTTGTCCTTAACTTCTTTTTGTTTGTGTAATAATTTAACAAAGTTGATTCCTGCTTTAGTTAAGTTACGATCAGTTGAAGTTAAATTAAGTTTGTTAATACGTACTAATTCTTTACGACTTACCAATGCTATATTTTCTTCGCTACAGTCTGACCTGTTTTGATTCAAATGTATTAAACAATATCCTTTGGGCACAGGTCCGTGCTTTTGTTCCCACAAATAATGTGTGTATTGTTTCCAACATTCGTTTTTAGAACCTCGTTTTTTGATTTTTATAAACTTATAACCGTCAGTAGTGGTTTTTATCGTTCCTAAAGGAAATGTGTTATCAGGTTTTTGACCTTTTTTGAATTGAGTTTCAGAGCTTCTGCCTCTAGACGGAAAGCTTTTTCCTTTGTTCCAAGAAGGCACACCTTTTTTAAATTTACAATCAACGCCACTTCTTATCCTTTTTCTCGAACAAAAACCTTTCATTTTCTCTATAGTGACATCAGCACCAAATTCTTTGTTAAACATTTCTGTCATTTCTTTTTTAGTTTTACCTTTGATGTTATCTCGGATAAATTTTTCGTGTTCACCAGTCCATACATGCCTCATAAAGACTACTCTCCTAACAACTTAGGGATTTCTGATTCTGCATCTAATTTTTCATCTTTAAACTTTTGTGCTTGCAGGACCAAACTGCCATTATTAATGATATTTTGAGCTACTTTAGAAACTGCATTAGATCTTTGTAACTCCTCTTTTAATTCTTCGCCTTTTAAATCTTCATCACTTAGTCTTTCTAATTGTGCAAATAAATGATTGTTTAAATCTGTCAATGTGTTTCTCATTTTATTAACCCTCCCACTTCTCAAATGCTCTATTCAGGTACCAACGTGCCTTGTCTAAATCTTCTTTACCGTTCTTACGATTAGCACGACTTATATATTTAATTGCATTACCAATCGCAAATGCTAACTCTGGTTTGTAATCTTTAGTGACCTGCTCTATGAAATCTATAATTTCTATATCTCCATACGTATAATGTGAAGGGCGGTTAACCTTGTCATCTAACGTCATTTCCACAGGTTCATTTTCATTAGCCAATGAGTAAAAATCGTAACTATCATCAATAGTCCAAGTTCTACCGTCAATTGCTTCTACATCAGCAACCCATTTATCCATATCAAGTTTTGACTGAACTAAACGATATACACTTTTTATTAGCACTGTAATTTCAACACCGTTAACTTCTTGCATTCTGATTCTATCGCCTCTATTCAAATCTTTAACACTCATGATCTAACCACCTTTCTAGGGAAGATGTCATTCTCCATAAGGTACGTACACCATTCGCTACGAGAATGTTTTTGAGGTACGTTGAATAAGTGTGGTTTCTTACGTCTTAGGTCTAACTCTTTTTGTCGTTCTAGTCTTACTAACCTCATTCTGTCCTCATGTTCTAATTGAGATAGTCGTTTTCTCTCTTTCATTTCTGTGTCTTTTTCGTTATAATCTTCGAATAAAGCTTCTTCAGGACTATAGCCAGAATACTTAATACGTCTTACAATGAGTTTCCAGGGTGTGCCTGTGTATTCAGCTTCGTGTACATCCTCTACTGGCAATAAGTGTTTTTGCTCTTTAGTTCTGACAACGTAATATAATTTATTGTTTTTAAATTCAACTGTTCTATTTCTTGCTAATTCCATTTACTCCACCTCTACCAATTCAATTAATTTAAAATCTTCGCTCATCAACTCTTTGTCAGGGTTCTTACTGATTAAATCTAAAATGCGCTCTTTTTCTTCTTCTTTCGTAATACGATTGTTTATCCATACCGGATATTTACATCTCACTTTGAGTGTTGCTTCAACTTCAATTGTTTCTTCTCTGTCTACCATTCACTCCACTTCCTCTACATTCATGATTATTTTTGGCTCTTCTGCATATTGCTTAAAACTTTCAATGTGTGCAATTTGGTTATCATCTTTCCATAAGTGATCGTTAGCAGCGTCTAGAACTGTTTTGATTAAATTGTCTATATCTGGTTTCGTACGTTTGTATTGACCTATCGATATTAACTTTTGATTCTTACTCCAACTCTTAGGTGGAGTAAAGTAAAAATATATTGATACTTTCAATCTACTATTCAACATTTTTTTAGGTAACTGACTCTGTATGAACGCCTTATGCTTTGTATAAGACGTTGGCATGTATGTTTGAACAAATTTACCTGCATTCCTAAAACGTGGACGAGGAGAGCCGATAGGTTCCTTATACGTATCATTAAAATTAATCTCTATTTCCATAACTCCACCTCAAAATAATAATTCGTTAATTGTCATTTGCTGTTGTAGTTCTTCTTTTCTGAACAACTTGTGTTTGCGTTTCAGTTTTTCCAGCTCATCTTTCGTTACTGTTCCTGAAAATACGTTTCTAAAGTGCATGCCTGCATAGTTACCTAGTTTGAACGTATCTTCTCCTAACGGCGTTACACTGCACATCTCCCAACCATCAATTTGATATAACGTGTATTGCTTTTTAAGTCCGTCGATAAGTCCCATTAGGACACCTCCGTTATTGCCTGTCTATTGCCTTTTTCTTCTAATTTGTCATTGATTAACTTAATGAGTACATCTTGATTACCGTTCGTCCAATCAATCATTTTTTGAGCATACACATCGGAACACTCAAGTATTTGCATAACATTCTCTTTCGTTACCATGCGTCACGCTCCCTGTAGTCATCGCCTAGTACCTTTACGGTTCTAGCGTTATGTTTCATTCTTGAATTGATCCGTTGCCAATTCATGTTTTGATTAAGTTCTTTATCACTAAAGTTGGTAGTGAA
This sequence comes from Promicromonospora sp. NPDC059942, assembly GCF_042731755.1. Taxonomy (NCBI): domain Bacteria; kingdom Bacillati; phylum Actinomycetota; class Actinomycetes; order Micrococcales; family Promicromonosporaceae; genus Promicromonospora; species Promicromonospora sp. NPDC059942. The sequence goes on along the minus strand of NZ_JBHWLR010000032.1, from coordinate 9,832 downwards.
GATATTGTTCTTTCCAACTCTGTTATCTACGATTGAAAACAGTTTATTTAATGTGTGTTCAGTATTTTCTACACCTATATCATCAAGCACTAGTAAATCTATGTTACTTAGTAGTTGCACAAGTTCATCTGTTGTTTCTGCAGCATTCTTGTTATATGTCGCTTTAATACGCTCCATTAACATTGGAATGTGCATAAAAGCCACTGAATACCCTTCGTTTTTAATTGCTTTAGCAATGGCATACGCTATATGGCTTTTTCCGGTACCATATGAGCCTTGTAAGATTAATGACTTAGGTTTATCTACCGAGAATGTTTTGACGTACTCTATGGCTGTTTTTTTGGCTTGTACTTGATGTTCGTTTTGTGGTTGGTAACTGTTAACTGTTGCATCACGTAAAGACGCATTCACATTAGATTGGTTAAAGATACGATTGAGATACTTCTCTTTTCTTGCTGCTCTTTCTTTTTTTCCTATTTCAATCAATTCACAGTCACAACCATGTCTAAATTCATGCCCGTTACTAAATTTGTAATAGTCGTATGTGTTTCCACACTTATTACATTTAAGGTTGTGTTGTTCTTCTACGATGTTTTTACTAGGTTTGATATTTCTAGCTAAACTTTCCATTGATTGCATTTATAATCACTCCTAGTCCCAATAACTCTCGTCATACTTCATTCTTTCTAGTTGATCCATGCCACTCGGTTGTAATTCTTGATTAAGGTAACCCTCAAACTTAGTTCCAAATAATGTTTCAGGTCTTAGGTACTTCTCCATGTTTGTGCCTTTCCACTCAGTTACCTTGTTATCAATCACTTTTTTGAAATCGTCTTCGGTAAATCCTTCATTCCATCTAGCTTTAATTACAATCTGTGTTTTATTAGTAGTGTGTTTATAGTGCTTACCGGTTTTTTCATTAAGATAGTTAATGATTGTTTGGTAATGTGGTTGATGCGTAGTCGGGTTGCCCGACAATGTATTTATTCTATTTATATTATTATTACTTGTATTATTAATACTTGTATTATTCTCTTTGACATTTGCGTCAATAGGGGTATTGACGGAATTATCAATAGGGGTATTGATTTTTACGTCAATAGGGGTATTGACGGAATTATCAATAGGGGTATTGATTTTTACGTCAATAGGTATTGACGATTGCGTCAATGGGTACATCTTCCTTTGTTTGACTTCGTTACCATTTTTTATTATTTCTATTTTTAGATAACCGTATTTGTTAAGGTTTGATATTCTTCTCGAGATAGTCTCTTTCACTACTTCATATAACTTTGCGAAGTAGCTGTTCGTTGCTGTACAATAACCAAACTTATTACTTAAAGATGTGATTTCTGCAAACAATAATTTTTCACTATCAGTTAACCGATTATCATATCTTACGTTTGCTGTGATAATTGAGTAGTAACTAGGTTGTTCATTCATTCTTAGCACCTTCTTTCAGTGCTTTGATTCTGTCTGGTATCTCCCAGTTAGATATGAATTCTTTGAGTTCATCTGTCATAGAAACGTTGTTTAGTTTAGTATCTTTACCGAATAAAAATAAAGAACACTTGTTGAAAGCCAACGCAGCTTGTTTTTCATCGTTAAAATTACCTATAAAAAATTCATTTGTATGATAAATTATCCTTGCGCCTATTTTATTTTTGTTAGTGTACGTACCGTAATACCCAGTAGTTTTATTTCTTCTTTTTTGTCGATTTTTATAAGTGGTATAACCTCTGAATTTTCTATCATCTTCTCCAATTTTGTTTAGATAACCATTGCCACCCCAATACTCCATAACAGCATTGTTATATGCGATAGCTGCTTCATCTTCAGACTTATAACTACCTAAATACTTTGATTTCTCATCTACTTTTATAAAAGCAACCCATTTTTTTCGATTTTTTCTCCAAGTAACACCCTTATATTTAGAAATACTTTTATAACTTGGTCTTGACCATCTAGAATGATTTCCTTTATTTGACAAGTTATCTTTTGTGAAATTATTATTTTTTTCTTTTTGGAACGATTTTTCTTTTATAAAGTTTGTCAAACTTACCCTTTTTCTATCTGGTAAAATAGTTCCAATCATCCTTGTATTATCACTATAATCTTTAAACCAAGTATGTTGATTCACTCTTTCGTAATCTTCATCATCTACGAATATTTCTTCTCCATCTTGTAAAAAAATTGACTTAACCATGTTTCTCACTCCCCGTACAATAGATATCCTTCGCTATATTTTAGATGTTTAGCTATTTTAGGGATTGTTTCTTTTTTAGGTAAATGCATACCAGACTCCCATTTTTGAACTGTTGATTTTGTTGTATCAGTTTTAATAGCTAATTCTTTTTGTGTCATTCCTAATCGTGTTCTTCGTTCATTTATACGTTCTCCTACATCAAATCTATCTATCATTTTTTAACTCCCTTCAACATTTTGTTTAATCGTCCATCAACTTTTATCCAGCTATTTTGTAATTGGTAATATTTGTTAAAACTTTCTATCCCCATCTGATGTTGAATTGTATGGTGCTTGCGACATAACGCTAAAACATGCTTATCGTAGTGGTCTATCTTGTTCCTGTTCATTCCTCTACCTACTGCTTCTAGGTGTGCTAGGTCTGAATTAGGTTGACCACATATTACACAATGTCTTGTAACAGTTGCCCAATAGAGATAATTTTTATCTTCTTTCATCATTTCGCTTGTTTTGTAATTAAGTGGTATTCCATTAGTGAATATCCATTCGAACATCACATCTATAATTTGTTTAGCAATAGTTCTTGTACAATCAGATAATGAAATTCGCTGTTCATATCCATATAAGAACTTCACATAGTCTTGGAACATTTGTCTCATATAATCTCTAGGTTGCCCTGTATGCGCTTCTATATCGTTACATAATGCGAATATCAGCCTTCGTTGTTTGCCAGTGATAGAATTTGGATCTATCACTGAACAATCAACATCAACAGGCTGGCCTATATTTAACAAATCAATAGCTTGTTCTGGCACTTCTATACCAGTAATTACAACATCATACAAACCATCTTCTCTTTTGTTATATTTGATAATCTTCGACACTTATATCAACCCAATCAGAACGGGAGATCTGAATCTTGTATATCAATAGGTCCATTAGCATTACCAAAAGGATTGCTATTGTCATTAACACTTGGTTTGCCTGATTGCTCATTACCTTCGTTTTTCTCATTCTCTTTAATCCCAACTTTTTCATATACTGGATTTCCATCAAATTTCCAAAAACGTTTTAAAACTGTGTTCCATTTTTCTGTGTAGTCATTATATTTACGTTCAAGTTCAATATTGATTGGTTTTCCAATTACATCCCTTTCAGTAAAGCTGAATTGTCCGTTATTATCTTGGATTCCTATTGATTTTAAGAATGTGTATAACCAGTTTTTAGCGAAATCATTAGAAGTATCGCCATTAGCGTAGTGAGTGAATTCTCCTTCTTCTTTATGTGCGAATGTGATTGCTAATTGCGGGTGTCCATTCTTACTCTCTTTTCTTTCGAAGTTTTTAACTTTCACACTGTATTGTCCGGGTTGCATGTAGTTACCTAATTCTTGTGCCCCTTGTAAATTTAAATTAAAGTTCATAATTAATTACCGTCCTTATTAGTTATTTTTAATTTCCATTTCTGATTGCTTGTACTACGTCCGTAATGCTAGGGTTTACAAATTTCTTATTGTTAATTGTTATATTGCTTGCATGTCTGATTTTTGTTTCAAACAAGTTAGAGGGTTCAGCGTTAAGTACATATTCATATGACTTTTGTCCGTTCTCCTCATGTTCTTCAATTGTCATTCTTGCAAGTACATCCGATTGACTTACAACTGCTTTTTTAATTTGATCCTGTGCTTCAATTGTGATTGTAGGATTAATTGTGCTGCCTTCATCGTCTTTATCTTTGTTAATGCCTTCATGACCACTTATCGCTAAATGGAATTGATATTGTTCTTGTAACTTAGAAACATATCTATACATATGAACAATACGTGTAGCACACTCTCCCCAATCATTGAATGTAGGCTTTTTTGTCTTGCCATTCATGATGTCGTCAATAGTGATATCGCGTAGTTTCTGTATTGTTTCAATCACTACTACATCTATTTGCTTTCCGTTTTCTCTTAGTTTCTCAATTACTTGAGGCAACATTTTTATTACATAAGCAAAATGTTTGTAGTTTTTGATTTGTACTACTGCACCATCTTCTGTAACTGTTGTTCCGTCTTCATTAATGTCGAGCACAAGTGCGTTATTGTCTTTAGTTAAAAAAGTTGTTTTACCTGTACCGAATTTTCCGTATATGGCAAATTTGTAAAATTTATTAGCATTTTGCTTGCTGATGTCTTTTACACCAAGTTGGGTTAGGATATCCTGTTCTTGTTTTGATTCCTCAGTCATACTCAACCTCCTCGTATTCAGTTGTTTCAGTTACTTTCTTTTTAATCGCTGTATGTTTTGTCATGTCGATACTCACATCTTCTAGTCCTGCAAATTCTCTTGCTCTCCTTCTATCTCTTGAATAAGAAGTGTCTTCTTCGTTGTTAGGTTTATTAGTGATGTACAGGTCAAAAGGAGCACCTTTCAGTTTAATTAGATATGTCACTGTTTCTTTCAATCCCAATCACTCCTTTATGCAGCATGTCGATTGTTCTTTCCATGACTTTGATTGTTTCGCTTTGTGTTTTGCATGATTCTATAGATTTCCTGAAATCTTTTCTAAGTTCAAAATATCTATCGCACAAATCTTCGTAACGTTTATTTAAAAAGTCGTAATCACTTCGCAAGAAATCTAAATCTATTTGGCTTTTAATTAGTTGAGAGTATTCTTTTCTAGTCAACTTGACTGTAATTAACTCTTGCATTTTCTCTCCTCCACTTGTATATTTAAGTTGTATATTTTGATTAGAGTTCGACTGTTACTTGTTGGCGCAAGTTTCAGTCTTTTTTGTTATCTCAAGCCACTTTTCCCAGAAGAATGTGCTAAAGATAAGGGTTAACATTGAAAATGCTATTACCGTAAAAAAACCACCTCCTAAAAGTAATGTGATGATCATTGCGATGAACATCGACATGTAGCTTAATAGATATTTCATTTATCTTTCTCTCCTTTCATTTCTAAAAGTTTTTCGATATATCCTCTTTCTTCGGTAAACCTCCTCTAAAGTGCCGTTTCTGACACCATTAAATTTTGTTCTATAAAGTCAATTGCCGGTCTAATCTTGATGTAGCGTTTATGATTCTTGCCAAATCTGTACATACATTTCTCTTGGAACTCTTTATTGCTATAAACGTGCTTTTCTAAATCGTTTTTAGAAATTCCACTTATTTTCACAAACTCGATAGCGTCCGCAAATCCAATGTATTCCATTGCTATCACTCCTTATACTTCGTTTTCAAAGTCCATTTCTAATTGTTTGATGACATACATTGTTGATTGAGATGGAAACCAATTTGTGATCATATTCATTACGTCATCGAAATGTTTTTGTTTTAATTGTGTTCTTGTTTTAATACCAGCCATCGTATTTACATTACTGTTAATATCTCTATATAAAGGTTTGTTAACTTCTTTATTATTAGGTAGTCCGTGAATTTGTCTGATATAAGCAACGCGTTGATGAACTGTTTTTGTTATCAATCCGTATTCTCCTGCATCTAGCTTTTGATTTTCTTTGATATCAATAACATCTGCTTTAACAGTCGCTATTTCTTCTTTAGTTTGTTTTTGTGCGTCGAACATAAGTTTCAATGCGTCCATTGGATTATCAGGAACTTGATAAGTACCTGTTTTACGAATGGAAGGTAAAACATCTTCGGTTACCCAACGTTTAAAACGTTTAGCTTTCTTTCTAATACTTTCGTTTTTACTTTGTTTAGCAGCGTCAAAGATTAAGCTGTATAAACCAGATTCGTTGATAATTACCATGTTTCGTTTTTGACCTGATGCACTAACTTGGTGCGTCAGCTTATCTTCATCATCAACATGATTTCTAATTGCATTATCAGATCTTGTGTAACCTAATATTTCTGCCACGTCTTTACCTAAAAAATATGGTTCTCCATCTACTTCTATTTTTCTTACTGGTAATTCTTCAAAATTAAATACTTGTAAATCTTGCATATTGTTTATGCTCCTTTCTGCTATACTCCTTATAAAAGGAGGTGAAAATATGGATAAGAATTCAAATGTTGAAAAGTTTCCGTTCGAATACATCATTGAACCAACTTCACAAAACCCCGATATAAATCTAAATATTGAAATTCCATGGTGGGATGATGAAAAACATTTTCTAGATCAAATGAAAAGGGATATGATTTACCAAGATGAAGAATATGAAATATTTGATCAGTTGTACGAAAATGGTTTTCACGCACTATTCATAAAAACTCCAAACAAGTTAATTCTTAAAACTAATTGGGAGCTAGATGAAATGGATAATGGCTGGTTTTTACCTAGAATTCAATAGAAAGTTTAAGCTTTTAATCCATGAGCAATGACATGACAACCACTTTCATTGCACTTGATTGTAATAAGTTTTGAATTGTAACTCTCATTCTGCTCACTGCCATGAGTAGTTTGAGAGTTTTTGTTTTGTTCATTCATTTAAATTCCTCCTTAAGTTGTTTGGTGTTCTTTTTCTTTTTCAAAAAGATATTCAATGTCATACTCTGGAAAATATTCATTTTTAATAAGTAATGCCTCTCCAAATTTAAAATCAGAAACGCCATTTATCTTATCTGCTACCGTTTGGTATCTGACTTCTAATAAGTCTGCTAAATCAACCAGAGATACTTTTTTCTCTTTTCTAATATCGTTGAAATTCTTCAACATAGTACCCCTCCTAATACGAATTTTCGTATTTCAAATTATAATATTTAGCAACCTTTCCGATTGCTTAACTAAAGTGTATACGAATTTTCGTACTTAGTCAACACTAAAATTCGCATTTTTTATTTTTATTTTTACTTGATATACGATTTTTCGCATGGTATTATATAGGTACAAATTAGAAATGAGGTAAACGAAAATGACTAAAGAAAAAGATTTAAAACGACTTATGGAATTGAAATCTGGGAGTATAAAAGCTTTTTCAAAAGAAATTGGTTTAGCTTATACAACTGTTAGATCTATTTTAGAAAGAGGAGTATTTAATGCTAAGGTAGAAAATGTCATCAAAATTTGTAAAGGGTTAAATATTAAACCAGAGGAAATTATGGATATCGAACAACCTCAACTAGAAACCCTACCAGTCAAAAAGATACCAGTTGTTTCAAAAATATCTGCAGGATTACCTATCTATAGTGAAGAAAATTTAGTTGATTACATATACTTCGCTACTAAAAATCTTAATTCTGACAAAGAAGAATTTGGTTTGAGAGTGTCTGGCGATAGCATGGATAAAATTTTCCAAGAAAACGATGTAGTTGTAGTCGAAAAAGATTCTATAGTAGAAAATGGTCAGTTGGGCGTCGTTATGGTTAATGGTTATAACGCTACTGTTAAACGAGTTAGATATAACAAGAATCAAATTATCTTAATTCCAGAATCAAACAACCCAGAACATTTACCTCAAGTTTACGGAGAAGATGACGAAGTTAAAATAATTGGTAGAGTTGTAGCAAGTCAAAAACTGTTTTAATAAGCGTCCTTTGTGGCGCTTTAATATAAATATTTATTCAGAGGAGAAATGTAAAATGAAAAAAGTCTTATTTATTTTATTATCTTGTTTCTTAGTTTTAGCGGCATGTAGTAACAACAATAACGATTCAAAAAAGTCGACGTCCGTTGATGAAAACAAAGTACAATTCACTAATGATACTTTAGTCCTAGATCAAGCTGTCTTAAAAATAAAAGATACATTTTTAGTTAATGATAAGGATTTGGATAATGGTAAGAAACTATTAGCTTTTAAATACGAAGTTAAAAGCAAAGACGGGGACGAACAAATCACACCAATGAATGTTTGGATAGCATCGATGGAGACTACACAAGATAGTGAAAATACCGAAAGTAAACTTGAAGTTGGTCCAACGCCTAATACTGGTAAATTCGAAGAATGGGACAAACACAACAATGATGTAATTAAGAAAGGTAAAACTGCTAAAGGTATTATTACTTATGAATTAGAAAATGATAAGCAAGTGACACTTAAAGCTACTAAAGGCACAGAGGGTAAAAAACTGGGTACCAAGAAAATAAATATTAGTAAACTAAAGACCGTAGATTATTCTGCAGCAGATGATATTACAAACGATTCTGCTAGTAGTTCAAAAGAAGGTAATAAAGATGTTGCGAATAACGAATCAGAAAGCACATCTAAAAATGATAATGGCAAATCACAAGACAATAATGGTAATAATGAACGTACGCAAGGTAAGCAAGTGCAAACAGCACAAAGTAATAACCAGCAATCCGAACAACAAGACCCAAACTCTCCTAGTTACCAAGAATATTTAAATGCTAAAAAACTTACAGAAAACATTCAAAATAATCCGGATAAATATCAACATATAGGTGGTGGGCCTGGTATGGCATTATCTAGTCCTAACCAATCGTATGATAGTTTCAAACAAGACGTAACTAAAGCAAGAAATGAGTCACAAGCATTACAACAATAATTTATGGGTACCTAGTACCCTTATTATTTTTTTACTTTTTTAGGGAGGAACACGGAAAATGGCAACATTTACAGTAACAAAACGCAAAAATAAGACAAGCTCATCATGGCAATACGATGTTAAACACCCTAGTTTGAAATCTGGTAAAAAACGTAAATCTGGATTTAAAACAAAAGCTGAGGCTACAAATGCAGCACAACAATTAATTAGAGATTTAGAAGATGGCAACAACATTGAAGATAATAAAAAATTTGTTGACTACTACGATGACTGGATAAAAATTAAGAACAAGAAACAGTTGTCTAGCAAACAATTCTACTGGTATGAAAGATCGATTAAATTATTCAGTGATTATTTCGGAGAAAATATGTTAGTTAAAAATATCACACGTAGTGAGTATCAAAAGTTTTTAAATCAATACGCACAAGGTCACACTGATGAAACAGTAAGAAAAGTTCACGGTTGTCTTGCTAGATGTATTAGAGACGCGTTATACGATGGCTATTTGAAGAAAGACCCTACTTATAATGTAAATATCAAAGGGACTGAAAAAGCTAAAGATGAGAAATTTAAGTTTATTACGATAAAAGACTATTTAAACTTGCTAGATTATTTTAAGAAAAGAGATGAAGAAAGTTATGTTTTGCTATATCTATTAGGCATTACTGGCGCAAGATATAGCGATGTCATCAATATGACTTACAAAGATCTAAACAAAGCGAATGGCATAATTCATTTGCCTGGAACGAAAACAAAGAATTCAAAACGTGATGTAGAAGTTAATTCAAAAGATATCATGCACATAAATTCAAAATTAGCTAAAATGCCGCGTAGAATTGATGGCAAGTTATTCTCGGTTAGTCATACATCAGTAAGTAAAGCATTTAGAAAAGCAAAAGAGGTGATAGGATTAAACGATAATAATATAACTCCCTATTCACTCAGACATACGCACACATCTTACTTACTATCTAAAGGCATACCAATCGAGTATATAAGTAAACGTTTAGGTCACGCTACTATATCACAAACGTTAGACACGTATTCACATTTATTAGAAGAACATAAAAAAGAGCAAGGCCAACGTGTCAGAGAAATATTCTCTTGACACTTATTTGACACTTACTCTCTCGAAAGCCCGTCATATCAACGGTATAGTACGGAAACGGAGGGAT
>NZ_JBHWLR010000031.1:0-43667 GCF_042731755.1 Promicromonospora sp. NPDC059942 | reverse complement strand
CCCATGTGGGGGCCCTTCCCCCGTGGGGTCTTCCCGAGGAAGGGGGGGGGTGTGGAGTTTTTTGTTGTTTTTCGGTCTCTCGACCACCCCCCCCGAGGCGCCGACCCCCACCCGCTTCTACGACGCCGCCGGGAACGTGGTGCGCGAGGCGGTGCTGTACGACGCTCCCCCGGTGCCGGGCGCGCCCTACCCCGGCAGCCTGATGGTGGGCCAGCAGCACACCGAGGCGGCGCTGCGCGAGCGGCTCACCTCGCTCGGCACGCGGGTGGAGCTCGGCACCGAGCTCGTCGGGCTCGTTCAGGACGACGACGGTGTGACGGCGTCCGTGCTGGTCGGCGGGCGCCGGGAGCAGATCCGGGCGCGCTACCTGGTCGGCTGCGACGGCGGCGGCAGCACCGTGCGCAAGCAGGCGGGGATCAGCTTCCTGGGCGAGACGTGGGACCGGCAGCGGATGCTGTTCGGGAACCTCGTCGTCGACGGGCTGGACAACTCGGTGGCGCACATGTGGGCCCAGGGACCTGGCGGGATGCTCACGCTGTCGCCGATGCCGCGGAGCGGCACGTGGTTCTTCACGGCGCCGCTTCCGGCCGACGAGGGCGTGGGGGCGTCCGCGGTGTCGGTGGAGACCTTCGCCGAGATCTTCGCGCAGCGCGTCGGGCTGCCCGGGGTGCGGTTCCGCGACCCCGTCTACCTCTCGGTGTACCAGGTCAACATCCGGATGGTGGACCGGTACCGGACCGGTCGCGTCCTCCTGGCGGGCGACGCCGCCCACGTGCACACCCCCGCCGGCGGCCAGGGGATGAACACGGGCGTGCAGGACGCGTACAACCTGGGCTGGAAGCTCGCGCGCGTGCTGCGCGGCGCACCCGAGGCCCTGCTGGACACGTACGAGGAGGAGCGCCTGCCGGTAGCCGAGCACGTGCTGGCCTCGACCACCGCCCGGGGCAGGTACTGGACCGGCTCCGACACCGCGCGCGTCTCGGAACGCATGGTCGGCACGTTCCAGGGCCGGGACCCGTTCAGCGACGTCAGCCAGCTCGGTGTGACCTACCGGGGCGGCAGCCTGGCCCGCGACCTGGACGAGGCGCTGGGCGTCCGCGCCGGCGTCCGCGCCGGCGACCGCGCCCCGGACGCCCGGATCGTCGACCCCGCGACCGGGAAGAGCGTGCGGCTCTTCGACCTGTTCCGCGGAACGCACCTCACGCTGCTGGTGTTCGGCTCCCGGCCCGTGCCCCCGGTGGACGACGGCGCGTACGGCGAGGTCCGCGCGCACCGGATCCTCCCCGTCGGCGAGGCGCACGACCTCTACGGGGTCGAGGGCGACGGGCTGGTGCTGGTGCGCCCCGACGGTTACATCGCCCTCGCGGGAGGCGACTGGGACGACCGGTCGGTGTCCGAGTACCTCGAGCACCAGCTGGGTCGACAGGCGGCGCCGGCGATACAGTGACCACGCGCCCACACTCCCGTGGTCGAACGCCCTGCGCCAGCCGCCCGGAGGAGGACCATGCCGACAGGTGTCGCCCTCCCCGACGCACGCGCGCAGCTCTTCGCCGCCGTGGAGCGGGTCCTGGTGCGCGACGGCGCGGGCGGGCTGACCAGCCGCTCCGTGACGGAGGAGGCCGGGGTCGCCAAGGGCGTGCTCTACCGCCACTTCGCGGACTTCGACGACGTCCTGGCCGAGCTGGTCCGCGGCCGCATCGCCCAGGTCGAGGCGGACCTCGCCGCGCTGACCGACGACGCCGGCCCGGACGCCCGTCCGGCCACGCTCGCCGACGGCGTGTCCGAGGCGCTCACCCGCATCTTCACGCCGGTGAACCTGCGGCTGGTGAGCGTCGTGATCGCCCGCGACGACCTCCGCGCCCGGCTGCGGGCGACCGGCACGCCCGGCATCCCGCTCCTCACCGAGGCGGGCACCTTCCTCAGGGCCTACCTGGAGGCCGAGCAGCGCAGCGGGCGGATCACGGCGGAGACCGACGTCGCCACGCTCGCGCTCACCCTGATCGGCACCGGCCACCTGCTGTTCGCCGGCGAGGTCGGCGCGCTCCCCGACGCCTCGGCCGTCCGAGAGGTCGTCGAGACGATCACCGCCGGCGTGGAGCCGGGCGTCCGCCCCTGACGGATCAGCCGGCGTCGTCGGCGGGAGCGGGCGCGCCGTCCGCCGGAACCGTGACGACCACCGTGAAGGTCTCGTCCCCGCGCCGCACCTCGAGCCGGCCGCCCGCCTCCGCCGCCCGGCGCGCGATCCCGTCCAGCCCCGCGCCGCCGCCGTCCTCGGCGGTGGCGGTGGCGGTGGCCGCGACGTCGTTCGAGATCTCGTAGCGCCACACCCCGTCCGCCCGCGTCAGGCTGAGGTGGGCCCGGCGCCCGCCGCCGTGGCGCAGCACGTTCGTCGTCGTCTCCCGGATCACCGGCCCCAGGGCGGACGCCGGGGCCGACGCCGCGTCCGGGTCCACCGTCGCCGCGGCGTCAGTACCCGCGGCGCGCAGCAGGTCGACGGCGTTGGCGAGCTCGTCGGGCAGCGGGACGGAGCGGAAGCGGGTGGCCAGGTCGCGCGTGCCCTGCCGGGCGGCGTCCACGCTGACGCGCGCGGCGCGCAGCTGCTCCAGGCCCGCCTCCGGGTCGTGCGGCATGAGCCGCTCGGAGAGCTCGAGCTGGAGCGCGATCACCTGGAGGTGGTGCCCCTGCAGGTCGTGCACGTCCGTGGCGACCCTCAGGCGCTCCTGCGTCGCGGCGAGCCGCGCCTCCGAGGCGCGGGCGCGGTCGAGCGCGACCAGCACGTCCCACCACCACAGCGACGAGACGGTGACGGCCGGCAGCGTGGCGGCCAGGAAGACCAGCTGGGCCCAGCCCGCACCACCGGTCTCCTCCAGGACGACGGCGGAGTCGATCAGGGACAGCGCCACGAGCAGGGCGGTCGCCGCCAGCACCACGCGGAACCGCACGCCCGGCGGCCAGTTCAGCAGCATCGCCGCCTGGATCACGGGCAGGGCGCCCAGCACCCACAGGTCGGTGACGAGGCCTGCGGCGAGCCCGTAGGCCAGGCCGATCAGCAGCGCCGGGCCGTGCCGGCGCCAGACCAGCAGCGGCGCGGCGTCCGTCCGGCGGCGGTAGTCGGCCAGTGGTACGAGCGTGGCCAGCCACCACAGCAGCCCGCCGACCGCGACTGCCGCGACCTCGGCGGTACCGACGCCGCTGCGGACGAGGGTCTCCACCGAGACGACCACGAGCATGAGCTCGAAGACCACGATCGCGACGGCCATGTACCACCACGTCGCGGTGATGTTCCGGGTGAGCCGCACCGCACTGCGGGCCTCGGCGGCCGCGGACGCGGCGTCAGACGCGGCGTCACGCACCGGTAGGGTCGTCATCCGCCCAGGCTACGGGCATGACACATGTCATGGACCGGGCCGGCGACGCGCCCCGACGGCGGGGTCAGGCGACCGGCGCCCCGAGCACCTGGTGCACCGACGCGACGGCGCTGGAGCCCTCGCCGACGGCGGCGGCCACGCGCTTCATCGAGCCCCGGCGTACGTCGCCGACCGCGAAGACCCGTGGCACGGAGGTCTCGAACGGGAGCGGGCCGCGCCCCAGCGGCTGCCACTGCGCCAGCGCCTCCGGCGAGACGTCAGCCCCGGTGCGGATGAACCCCGCCGGGTCCCGGTCGAGCGCCGGGAGCCAGGACGTCGCGGGCTCGGCGCCGATGAAGCAGAACAGGCCCCGCGCCGCGACCTGGCCGGCGGTGTCGATCGCGACGGACTCCAGGTGCCCGTTGCCGTCCAGGCCCACGATGTTCGACTCGCGGTGCACCTGGATGCGCGGGTCCTCGACGAGCCGGTCGACCAGGTAGGAGGACATCCGCGCGCCCAGGTCGCTGCCCCGGACGACCAGGTGCACCGGGCACCCGTTCGCCGCGAGGTACAGGGCGGCCTGGCCCGCGGAGTTCGCCCCGCCCACGACGACCACGGGCGACTCCGTGACCTGCTTGAGCTCCAGCGGGGTGGCCGCGTAGTGGATGCCGGCCCCTTCGAAGTCCGCCCAGCGCTCCAGGCGGAGCCGGCGGTAGGCCGCCCCCGACGCGACGATCGCGGCGCGGGCGCGGATGACCCGGCCGTCGGTGAGCGTCACCGCGAGCTCGTCGCCGGCCGGGGCGAGCGCCGCCGTCTCGCACGGGGCGCAGACCCGCACCCCGAACTTGATCGCCTGCAGCGTCGCCTGCCCGATCAGTGCGCCCCCGCTGACCCCGAAGGGGAAGCCGAGGAAGTTCTCGATGCGGGACGTCGACGCCGCCTGCCCGCCGGGGGCGATCGCCTCCAGCAGCAGCGTGCTCAGCCCCTCCGACGCGGCATAGATGGACGCAGCGAGGCCGGCCGGGCCGCCGCCGATCACCACGAGGTCCACGACGTCCTCGTCGGTGGCCTCGTAGCTGAGCCCCAGCTGCTCGGCGATGATCCCGGGCGTCGCCCGCAGGACCGGCTCGCCCTGGACGAAGGCGATGGGCAGGTCGTCGACGGCGTACTCGTTGTGCAGGGGGTGCGTCAGGGCGCTGCCGGGGTCGAGGGGGACGGCGGTGTGCACCAGGTCGAGGCGTTCGGCGAACCGGCGCAGGGCGAGGAACTCCCCCGAGCCCTCCAGCCCGACGAACTTCAGCGTCAGCGCCGCCGGGCCGCGCCGCAGCAGCTCCCGGCGGGCCCACAGGGCGTGCAGCACGGCGTCGCCGAGCTCGTCCTCCTGGGCCAGGAGGCGGCGCAGGTCCGGGCGGGCAAGGAACCAGACGCGGCCCGGCCCGGTCGCCCGCGCCGAGAGGAACGCGCTCTGGCCGTTGAGCAGCCCCAGCTCGCCGACGAACGACCGCGGCCCCATGGTGGCGACGACCTCCTCGCCGACCCAGCGCAGCGCGTCGCGCACCACCTCGATCTCGCCGGACTCGACCAGGACCATCGGGTAGTCGCGCTCGCCGGACCGGAAGACGTAGTCGCCGCGCTCGACGTCACGCGGCGTGGCGTGCGCGACGAGCTTCTGCCACTGGGCGTCGGTGAACCGCAGGTCGAGCGCCGGATCGGTGAACTGCTGGTCGGTCGTGGTCATCTCAGCCTTCCTCCGCGGGGCAGGGGGCCAGGATATCGCCGGCCCCCTGCCCACGGTGGGGCGGGCGCGAGGGCCGGCGTCAGGCCTGCCGCTCGTCGAGCGCCGTCGCGAGCGCGGCGAGCGACCGCCCGGCGACGGCCGGGACCGTCACGCCGTGCAGCACGTCCAGGTCCGCCGCCTCCGGGGCGCTCCCCGCGGCGCCGCACAGCGCGCCGACCAGGGCGGGCAGGCTGTCCTGGTGCCGGGTGACCGACAGCGCCAGGGGCAGCGCCGTCTCGTGGTCGCCGTCCGCGAGCACGAGGATCGCCACGGCGAGCGGCAGGGTCTCGGCGACCGTGCCGGGGTGGCTGTAGGTGCGCGGGGCGAACCGGGCCACGAGCGACGGGACCGCCGCGAAGGGCGAGCGCGCCTCGGCCGCGATCCGCAGCGCGTCGCGCACGCCGTCGGCGAGCCAGTCGTCGGCCGCGAGGTCCTCGTCGACGGCGCCCAGGGCGTCCCCGATCGCCGCACCCTGGAGCAGGTGGCCCAGGAGGCGGGCGAACGCCGCGGCCGCGTGGACCCCGACGGCGTCGTGGGTGATCGTCGCGTAGGTGCGGGCCAGCCCGGCCGCCGACGCCGGGTCGGCCGTGGCGATCGCCGCGGCCAACGCCCCGGGCAGCGCCGTGTCGTCGTAGAACGCCGGGTTGTCGGCCCCGGTGTGGGGCGGGCGCAGCCCGGCGGCCGCGTTGAGCAGCGCCGAGCGCTGCGCGGCGCCGGTCCACGTGTCGGGGGTGTCGAGCAGGGCGCGCCAGGTGTCGAACAGGCCGTCCTGGTCCCACCCCGGGGCCTCCAGCAGCACCCGGGCGGCCACCGCGAACGTCTCGGCGTCGTCCGTCGCCACGAGCGACGGCGAGTCCACGGCGGTCAGCACGAACGGCACCACCGGGCGCAGCACCCGGGACTCGTCCAGCTCCAGCGCCCCCTTGCGGAGCATCTGCCGCACCCACGGGTCGCGGACGGTCCGGTGCTCGCCGGCCGGCGCACCGAGGGCGTCGCCCAGCGCCAGCCCGTGCACGGCACCGACGGCGCGGTCGAGACGGTGGGTCATGCTCGGTCCTCCTTGTCCGCGGCCGCGCGCCCGGCCAGCGCGTCGGCCAGGTCCACCAGGTCGGTGCCGGCCGTCGCGGCGATGCACTGGCCCGTCACGGACCGCACCTGGGCCACGTGCGCCGGGTCGAACGCGCTCTGCCCGTGCAGGGCGCCGGCGACCGCGCCGGCCATCGCCGCGATCGTGTCGGAGTCGCGGCCGATGTTGACACCCGACTCGATGACGCTCGTCGCGCCGTCGTTGGCCCGCAGCAGGCCGATGGTCAGCGCCACGGCCTCGGGGGCGACGTCGGCCCACATGTAGTGCCGCAGCGGGATCGTCTCGAAGAGGGCCTCCTCGGCCTCCTCCGGGGATCCGGCGCGGGCCGCGATGTCGAGCGCGCGGCGGGCCGTGCGGGCCGACCAGGAGTCGGCGGGCATCGCGGCGAGCATGGCGTCCAGCACGGGGTCGACGTCGTCGGCGACCATGGCGACGGCCACACCGGCGGCGATCGCCTGGGCGCACCAGATGCCGTCGCGCGAGTGGCTGACCTGCGCGTCGGCACGGGCCATCCGGATCGCGAGCGCGGGGTCGCCGGCGGCGTAGACGCCGATCGGGGCGACCCGCATGGCGGCGCCGTCGCTCCACGTCTCGGCGTTGCGCTGCCCGCTGGCGGGCGGGGCCATGCCCGCGTGGAGGTTGGCGATCGCGATCATCTCGCTGAAGCCCGCGCGGTTGAACCCGGTGCGCTGCGCCTCCAGCGCCTCCAGCCACGTGTCCGCGACCACCTCGGACGTCAGGTCCGCGCCGGCCCGCAGCACGCCGCGGGCACACAGGACGGCGTACTCGGTGTCGTCGGTCCCGGCGGCGTCGGGGTCGACGAAGCCGCGCACCCGGCCCCACTTCTCGCGGATCGCGGGAAGGGTCATGCCCTCGGTCGGTGCGCCCATGGCGTCGCCGATCGCCAGGCCGAGCAGCGCTCCGCGCGCACGGTCGTTGTTCATGCTCCTCCGGTCTTCCGCTGTCATTTCTCCGGCTTCGTTGCCGCAGAACGCAACGTTTTGCATGCAGCAAGCAGGCTGAGCATGCGTGGCGCCGAGGTGTTTGCGCACCTATTTGCGCTTGTGTCTTGCATCACAGGGTGACTTTGCAGGATGCTACTCCAAAACCTTTTGCGCATGCTGAGGCGAACGGCGGGTCGACGAGGAGCGGGTGATGGTCGGAATACGCGAGGTGGCCGAGGTCGCGGGCGTGAGCATGTCGACGGTCTCTCAGGTCGTCTCCGGCAACCGGCCCGTCTCGGCCGCGACCCGGGCCCGGGTGGAGGCCGCGATCACGCACCTCGGGTACCGCGCCCACCCCGGCGCGTCGCAGCTCCGCGGCGGGCGCACCGGCACGATCGCCCTGATCGTCCCCACGCTGGAGAACCCCTTCTACCCGCTGGTGGCCGCCGGCATGCAGGACGTGCTCGTGCCCCGCGACATCCTGCTGACCGTCACCGACGCCAGCGGCATGGACCGGTCGACGAGCGCCATCCACCGCCTCCTGTCGCGCCGCGTCGACGCGATGGTCGCCGCGCCGTTCGGCATCCCCGCGGCAGGCCTAGCGGAGCTGCACGACGCCGGGATCCCGTTCGTCACCCTCGGCGAGGAGCCGCCGGGCGGCGGCGACTACGTGCACAGCGACGACGTCCGCGGCGCCCGCGACGTCACGGCGCACCTCATCGCGCGCGGACGGCGGCGCATCGCCTTCCTCGGCGGCGAGGAGTCGGTGATCCCCACCCAGCAGCGCCTTGAGGGGTACCAGTCCGCGCTGCGCGCGGCGGGCCTGCCGCTGCGCGACGACGACGTGGTGTTCACGCGGTACACGCGCCAGGGCGGTCGCGACGGCGCCGCCGCGCTGCTGGACCGGGACGACAAGCCCGACGCGATCGTCGCGGCCAACGACCTGATCGCCATCGGCGTGCTCGACGCGACCCGGGTCCGCGGGCTGCGCGTGCCCGAGGACGTGGCGCTGACCGGTTACGACGACATCGACGCGGCGTCCCTGGTCAACCCGCCGCTGACGACCATCGAGAACCCCGCCCGCGAGATCGGGCGCGCGTGCGCGCGCCTGCTCCTGGAGCGGCTCGACGGCGAGGTCACCGAGGTGACCCGCGCCGTGGGCCTGTCCAACCGTCTCATCGTGCGCGACTCGACCTGACCGTACCTCCGCAGTTCGTTCCACCCGCTCTATCCGCCAGGCACCATCCACCCTCGCGAGAGAGACACGAGAACCTTGAGAATCACCAAGCACGTACTGGCCCCTGTCGGCTTCGCCGCCGCGCTGTCGGTCGCCCTGGCCGGCTGCGTGAGCGGCGGCGGCAGCAGCGGCAGCAACGGCGAGGTCACCTACTGGGGCGCGTTCTACGCGCCGACCACCGAGGAGGCGTTCCAGGAGATCTTCGTCGACTCCTTCAACGCGGAGAGCGACGTGCAGGTCGACATGGAGGTCAAGGAGCTGACCACCATCGGCCAGCTCACCGACACCGCGGTCTCGGCCGGCCAGGCCCCCGACATCGTGTACTCGGACGGCCCGTCGTCGGCCTCCGACTTCGCCCGCGCGGACCGGACCATCGCGCTGGACGAGTACGCGGACGAGTACGGCTGGAAGGACACGTTCCTGCCCTGGGCCTACGAGCTCAGCACCGTCGACGACAAGGTCTCGTCGGTCCCGGCCAGCTACGGGTCGATGGTCCTGTACTACAACACCGAGGTCTTCGAGGAGCACGGCTGGACCCCGCCGACCACGCTGGCGGAGTTCGAGAAGATCGCCAAGGAGGCGGACGAGGCCGGCATGGTGCCGCTCGGCGGCGGCAACTCCGGCTACCAGGGCATGAGCGAGTGGCTCGTGACGGCCGTCCTCAACGCGGCGGTCGGGCCCGAGAAGATCCACGACGTGCTGACCGGCGAGGCCGAGTTCACCGACCCGGAGTTCGTCTCCGCGATCGAGCTGATCCAGGGCTGGATCGACAAGGGCTGGCTGGCCGGCGGCGCGGAGTCCTACTTCACCACCGACGACACCGCGAACGTGACCGGCCTGGCCAACGGGACCACGGCCATGTACCTGAGCGGCACCTGGTCGTTCAACTCGCTCTCCGAGGTCTTCGAGGACCCGTCGGTGTGGGGCTGGGCGCCCCTGCCGTCGCTGAGCGACGCAGTCGAGCCCGGCGTGTTCCCCCTGGCGATCGGCACCGCGCTGTCGGTCAGCGCCGACTCGGCCGACCCGGACGCCGCGGCGTCGTTCATCGACCACGTGGCCGGCGACGTCGACCGGGCGCTGTCCTACACGGCGGCCACGGGCGAGAACCCGCCGCCGCTGGCCGTGAGCGCCGACCAGTTCCCCGAGGAGGTCGACGAGCGCACGGTCCAGCTCTACAGCCAGATCCCCGAGTCGACCAACGTGGGCTACGCGACCTGGACGTTCTTCCCGCCCAAGACCGACTCCTACCTGATCACCGAGTTCGACAAGGTCGTGACCGGTGACAGCACCGCCGAGCAGTACCTGTCCGGGATGCAGGACGTGTTCGACGAGGAGTTCGAGGCCGGTGCCACCCTGACCCCGTTCACCCCCCAGACCGGGGACTGACGGGTGACCACCGAGACGGCGACCACCGGGACCGCGCTGGCGGCGGCCCCGGTGCGTCGCGGACCGCGGCCGCCCCTCCGGGCCCGCCCGCTGGGGGCCAGGAGGCAGCGCCGGCTGCTCGCCTGGGTGTTCGTGGCACCGCTGCTCGTGGTCAACCTGCTCGTGATCACGGGGCCGGGACTGGCCTCCGTGTACTACTCGTTCACCGACTGGGACGGGCTGAGCACGCCCCGGTTCGTGGGCCTGGCGAACTACGCCGAGATGCTCCGCTCCGGCGCGGTCGGCGGCGCGCTGGTGCACAACGTCGTCTGGACCCTGTTCTTCCTGGTGGTCCCGATGACGATGGCGCTGGTCGGCGCGTTCCTGCTGTCCCGGCTGCGCCGGCACCAGACGTTCTTCCGCGTCCTCTACTTCGTGCCGTACGTGCTGGCCACCGTGGTCTCGGCCGCCGTCTGGCGCCAGATCATGGACCCGGACGGCGGGATCGGCGCCGCCCTGGCGACCCTCGGCATCCCGTTCCTCGCCGACGTGAACTTCCTCGGCAACCCGTCGCTCGCCCTCGGCTCGGTGGCCTTCGTGAACACCTGGCAGTGGTGGGGCTTCCTGCTCGTGATCTTCCTGGCCTCGATGCAGTCGGTGGACCCGGCGCTCTACGAGGCCGTGCGGCTCGACGGCGCCGGGCCGGTGCGCGAGTTCTGGCACATCACGCTGCCGATGATCCGGCCGACGCTCGTGTTCCTGGGCCTGATGACCGTGATCTGGTCGTTCCTCGTCTTCGACTACGTCTACGTGCTGACGCAGGGCGGACCGGCCGGATCCACCGACGTGCTCAGCACGGTGCTCTACCGCGAGGCCTTCCAGAACCAGCGCCACGGCTACGCCTCGGCCGTCGCGATGCTGCTCTCGGCCATCAGCGCCGCGACCGTGCTCGGCTACCTCGCGCTGCGCCGACGACTGCGATGGGACATCTGATGGCCGCCACCGCCCGCAGGGCGCAGCCCGTCACCTGGATCGTCCTCGGGCTGCTCGGCGTCTACGCGCTCGGTCCGCTGCTCGTGTTCGCCTCGAACTCGCTCAAGTCCGCCCGCGAGATCGACAGCAACCCGCTGGGCCTCCCGCAGTCCTGGAGCTGGGGCAACTTCGCGGTGGCCTGGGAGCGCGCCCACATGGGTGGCGCGCTCCTGAACAGCCTGGTCATCGCGGTGGCCACCGCGGCGGGCGTGGCGCTGATCGCCACCATGGCCGCCTACGCCATGACCCGCCTGGACCTGCCCGGCGGGGGCGGCTGGATCCTGTGGCTGCTGGTGTCCTCGTCGCTGCCGATCCAGCTCTTCCTGGTCCCGCTCGTGAGCTGGTGGTCGACGCTGGGCCTCTACAACCAGCCCATCGGCCTGATCATCATCTACTGGGCCGTGTACAGCCCGTTCGCCACCCTGCTCGTGCGGGCGTTCCTGATCGGGATGCCCCGGGAGTACGAGGAGGCGGCCCGCCTGGACGGCGCCGGCGAGCTGGGCGTGTTCGCCCGCATCGTGCTCCCCATGATCCGGCCCGCCGTCCTGACCGCAGCCCTCGTGTCCGGGCTGCAGGCCTACAACGAGTTCATGCTGGCCGTCACCTTCATCCAGGACCGCGACTTCCAGCCCGTCGCACTGTCGCTCTACTCGTTCCAGCAGGGGTTCACGACCGACTGGTCCCTGGTCAGCGCGGCCGGCCTGATCATGGCCCTGCCCGTCGTCGTGCTCTTCCTGACCATGCAACGCACCTTCATCGACGGCTACGTCTCCCGCGGGATCGCCGTATGAGCCGCCCGTCAACGCCTCAAGAGCCCCGACCAGCCCAAGGAGTGTCCATGCCTTCCGCGAAGGAAATCCTGCGCACCACCGCGGCCGACCAGATCGACCTCGGCCTGGTGGACCTCGTCACCGTCGAGAACTACAACCGCCTGGTCGGCGCCATGCTGGTGGCCAGCGACAACCACCGCCTCATGATGGAGGACCTCGGCGACGAACGGATCCACCTGTGGTCATGGACCCCCTGGGTCGACGGCCGGTTCGGCGAGACCGGGATCACCCGGGACGAGGTGGTCGCCCGGTTCGCCGTCCAGCAGTGGCTCACCGACGCGCCGCCCATCCAGCGTGAGCAGGAGTACGACATCTCGTCGGTGCTGTCGGCGGACGAGGACTGGCGCTGACCGTGCGGCCCGCGCACGCGGCGGCCGGGTGAGCTAGTCGGCGCGGTAGCGGTGCCCCTCCGTCATGTTCAGCGCCACGAACCGCCGCTCGCCGCCCGTGCCCGGGTCGAGCTCCGCCAGGACGTACAGGTCGTAGCGGGCGCCGGGCAGCCCGGCCCCCGGGTCGGCGAGGCACGTCCGGCCGGGCTCGCCCATGGGCAGCTCGGCGAACGCCTGGCGCTCGCCCTTCTCCCGGAGGCGCACCACCGGCTCGGACCAGACGTCGGTACCGACGTCGACCACCCGCCCGTCCAGCAGCCAGACCAGCGTGAACGGGGTGCGGGTGGTGCCGGCGGGCTCCTCGTGGGCATCGTCGAAGGTCAGGCCGATGTCCCTGGCACCTTTCCTGATGATCACCAAACCCTGCGCCAGCCTGTCGTCCGCCGCGGCGCCCGGGATGGCCTCCGCCCTGACCCCGCAGGCCAGGCTCGTGCCCTCCAGCCATGGCGGCTGGTAGCCGTCCCGGATCTCGACGGGCAGCGGCCGCACCTCCGGGACGTCGATCGCGGGGACGTCCATGGTCACCGGCTTGCTCACGGCCAGGCCGACGGCGCCGACGACGTGGTCGCTCCACAGCACGGCCGCGTACACGTCGTAGGTGCCTGCCGGGCGCTGCTCCAGGTACGTCTCGGTCTGCCCCAGGTCCATGGTCCAGGGGCCGCACGCCGTGGTGGCCGCCGCGTCCGCCCGGCCGGCGGCCGACCCGCCGGCCTCCGGCAGCTCGTACCCGTCCCTGCCCGCGGCCGGGCCGAGGCCCAGGTCGACGACCTTGCCGTCCTGCGCGAAGACCAGCACCGGTGTCGTGCCATGGAGCGTCGGCCCCGCGGTGGCGCTCCGGGTGATCCGGACGGGCACCTCCAGGCGGTCGCCCTCCTCCTCGTCGCCCACCACCACCTCGACGTCGCCGGTGATCGCGATCCGCGCCTCGTCGGACGACGACGCCAGAGCCGCCACGTCCGCGCCGCACTCGAACTCCGGGTGGTCGCCCCGCCAGCCGGACGGCGCCCAGCCCTCGGCGCCCACGGCCGACACGGCCGACGTGTCGGGGCTCGGGGTGGCGGGCGGCACCGGTTCGGACCGCAGGCGCCCGGGGCCCCACACCGCTGCCGACGCCAGCAGCACGGCCAGGACCGTCACCCCGCCCGCCACCGCCCCGACCTTCGCCGCACGACGACGGCGCACCGCTCCCGTCACCGCGCCCAGGCGCTCGTCGAGCGCGGTCTCCACCTCCGGCACCGAGACCTCCGCGAGCGCCTCGCGCAGCACCGCCATCGCGTTCGACAGGTGCCGCTTGATCGTTCCCGGCCGCGTCCCCAGGGTGCGCGCGACCTCCGCGATCGTCATGTCCTCGAAGAACCGCAGGACCACCGCCTCCCGCTGGCGGGGCGAGAGCCGGGCCAGGGCCACCCCCACGTCGACGCGGGCCGTCGCCACGCGGTCCGCCGCCGGGGCGTGCTCCTCGTCGGCGAGGAGGTGCTTGAGTCCCGACCAGTGGTTCCCGCGCCGGTACCCGTCCAGGTAGATGGTCAGGACCGCGCGCCGCACGTACGCCTCCGCGTTGGTCAGCCGGGGCTGCTCCAGGGCGATGACCTGCTGTCCTGCGTCCGAGGGAGCGGGCGGACGGCGCAGGCGCGAGTACACCTTGACGAGCGCGTCCTGCACCAGGTCCTCGGCCGTACCCCGGTCCCGGCACAGGGTGTACGCGTACCCGACGAGCGCACCGCCGCGTCGCGTGACCAGCTCGGTGAGCTCCGACTCCCACTGCGCCATGTCCGTCACCTTTCCCTCTCATGCTCTCTGACGGACGGGAGGGGCAAAGGGACGATGCCGATGCCGAAGAGATCGCGGGCGAGATCTGTCAGGCCTGACCTAGCAGGCGCTGGACCAGCAGCCCCGTCTCGTACGGGACCTCGCCCGCGTACGTCCCGGCCGCGTTCGCCCGCAGCTCGGCCGCGGACCGCTCGGCCGCCCGGGCGTCCGCCCCCTCGCCCAGCCGGTCCAGCACGGGAGCGCTCCGGTCGAGCGTCCGGGCCAGGGCGCGCTGCGGCCCCACGTCGTGCTCGTCCGCGAGGCAGGCGCTGTAGGCGAGCCCGACGGCGCGGCGCAGCAGGTGGACCGCGCCGTCCCGGTCGCCGGTCCCGGCCTTCAGCCCGGCGATGGTCAGCAACGTCGCGCAGAGCGGTTCCGTGTACGACAGGTCGGCGTCGCGCATGACCTCGCCGACGATCATCGCGGCGCCGTGGCAGAACAGGGCCCAGTTCGACGCGCCGAGGCCGACGAGCTCCCGGCCCGCCTCGTCGCACCAGTGCATCAGCTCGCGGAGCAGACCACGTTCGTAGGGGTCGATCTCCTCGCGGACCAGGGCGAGATGGCCGCGCCGCAACCAGCTGCCGTACGGCGAGTCGATACTGACCGTGGCGGCGAGGAGCACGCCGGCGACCTTGTCGAGCGGCACGATCAGCCGGATGCCGTCCCGCTCCGCACACACCGAGACGACGAGTGCCTCGGCGAGGTAGCGGGCGGCGGCGAACGGTAGTCCCGCGTCGTTGCACAGGTCGCCGAGAGAGGCGAGCGCGAGCGCCAGGTTCGGCACGCCGGCCCGGTCCTGCGCCGCGCCGACGCGGGCGACCGCCAGGGCCTCCTCGTCGAGGTCCAGGACCGCGCGGGGTCCCTCGCGGTCGAGCAGACGGCGCGACGCGGCCTGGAGGGCCACGAGCCGGCTCGTCATCCGCTCGACGTCCGCGTCGAGCACGGCGTGGTCGGGCGCGGCCTGGTCGGCGAGGTCGCCCTCCGCCGCCCGGGGCGCGATCTCCCCGGCGGTCAGCAATGCCTGGGCCTCGTCGACGCGCCCGAGCGAGGTCCAGCAGCCGGCCAGGTCCCGGAGGGCCGTCCGGGTCCCGGGAGCCCCCGCGCCGTCGAGGTTGGACCTGATGCCCAGGGCAAGCCTCAGCAGCGGCTCGGCGTCGCGGTGGCGTCCGGCTCGCTCCGCGGAGCGGGCGAGGTCTGCGAGCGCGGAGAGCTCCTCCTCCACGCGCTGCCGGAACTCCCTCAGCAGCGCCCGTTCCTCTGCCGTCAAGCCCGGGTCGGGGAGGTCGAGCAGGGCGACCGCCCGGGCGATCGCCGCGGCGTCGGACGACGCGTCGCTCCCGGTGCCCGGGTCGGCACCCCGGACGACGGTCCGGTCGACCTGCCGGCGCAGTTCTTCGCGGGCGAGCTCGGCGTCGAGGAGGCGCAGCCACGGTGCACCGACGCCCTCGGCGCCGTCGCCGAGGTCGAGGTCGGCGCCCGTCCCCGCGGGCACGGCGTCCTCCGGCGTGCCGGGGTCGAGGGGTCCGCCCTCGACGGGGAGCTCCAGCTCCCAGTCGAGCACCCAGTCCCGCAGCCTGCCCAGGCTGTCGAAGGTGGTCAGCGCGGCGCCGTCGGGGGCGAGCACGAGGTCCTCCGCCGGGTGCGGCGCCAGATCGACGGACCGGACCAGCTCCCCCGTGACCAGGTCCCACAGGTCGACCCGGTAGTCCCGGGCGACGGCGGCCAGGTCGAAGCCGGGTGTGACCGTCAGGGCGGTCACGCGGACCACCCCCTCCGCCAGGGTCGTGGTGCACCGTCCGCTGTCGAGGTCCCAGGTGCGCAGGGCGCCCGCCCGGTCGACCGTGAGCGCCCAGCGGCCGTCGGCGCTGATCGTCACCCGCCCGCCCTCCTGGTCGAGGTCCCAGAACTCGGCGCGGCCGGGCTCGTGGGTGGTGACGTACCGGGAGTGGGGGCCGGAGCTGGTCGGCCTGCCCCCGCGGGGTGCGCTCAGCACGGCGAGCGTCGCGCCGTTGCGCGGGCTCCACAGGCGCAGCTCGTCGTCGGTCGTCCAGAGCACGGCGCGGTGCCCGGTGCGGCTGAGCGCGGCCCGGTGCGCCCACGCGTCGTCGAACCGCAGGGTCTGCAGCAGCGCCCCGGACGTGAGGTCCCAGGAGCGGACGCTGCCGTCCTCGGCGCTGGAGAGGCCGATCTCGCCGCCCGGGGCGATGGCCAGCGCCCGCACCGAGCCGGCGTGCGCGTCGGCGAGGGCGAGCAGCCCGCGGCCGATGTCGATGATGCCCACCTCGCCAGCCGGCGAGCCTGTCATGGCCACGCCCCGGCCGGCCGCGACGACCCGCGGGGGGCTCCTGTGGACCTCGACCAGGCGCCGCACGGAGCCGTGCGCTGCGTCCCACACGATCACGCGTGCGTCGGACGCCGCAGACACGGCGACGGTGCCGTCCGCGCTGAGGGCGGCGGCGGTTACCGGCCCGGCGTGGAGGCGCAGCGGGCGAGCCGCCTCGGGCGCTGTGCGGTCGACGACCCACGGCGTCCGGTGGCGGGGGCTGTGGGCGAGGACCAGCGGTCCGTCGGACGCGGCGCTCAGCAGCCAGTCCTGGCCCGGCGGCGCCCGCAGCTCCCTGACGGGCCAGGCGTCCTGGAGGTGCAGCCGCCGGGCGCGGGTGCCGAGGTGGCGCCACCGTTCGGTGAGCCGCGGGTCGCGGCGCAGGCCGGGGAGGTCGCGCGCGTCCCGGACGACCTGGGCAGCCTCCTGGAGGCGCCCGGCGGCGGCGAGGCTCGCGGAGCGCGCGAGCGCACGGCTCGCCGCGTCGGACTCGGACGAGAGCAGGACCGCGTCCCGCGGGCGGGTATAGCTCCAGGTGGCCTGGACCGACTCCGGCCGGCGGTCCACCGTGGCGCTGGTGCCGGACGCGCTGAGCGCCACCCGCCCGGCGTGGTCGACCGCCGACAGGTCGCCGCGGTGCGTCCCGGTGTGCAGGCACCGCCCGACGGAGAGATCCCACCACGCGCCGGCGCCGTACGCGTACCGGCCGTCGCCGCTCGGGGCGATCGGCCAGCGCGCGCCCCGGAGCTCGGCCGTCGGCCTCCGGGGTGCGACCAGGTCGGCCTCGCTCGCACGGGGCAGGCCGTCCCCGGCCGGCGCGAACACCCGGACGGACCCGTCGTCGGCGACGGCGAGCGCCGTGCTCCCCGCCGCGGTGAACCGGACGTCGGCGTTCCAGCCGTGCAGCACCTGGCAGTCGGCCGGGTCGTCGATCGTCGCGAGGACCACGCGGGCGCCGTCGTGGAGGTCGGCCCGCCGGGTGCCGGTCGGGTCCAGGGCGAGGGGCCGGACGTCGCCCGCGGCGGCCGGCGGCTCCCACGTGTCCAGGAGCGCGCCCGTGGCGGGGTCCCAGGCGCGGACCCGGCCGTCGACCCCGAGCGTCACGACCCGCGTCCCGCCGGGCGCGACGGCCACGTCGCGGACGCGGTCGAGCCGCGAGCCGAGGCGTACGGGCGCCGTCGGCCGCGCGAGGTGCCAGACCCTGGCGTACCCGATGCCGTCGAGCACGACCGCGAAGGAGCCGTCGGGGGCCAGCACGACGGTTACGCCGCCGTTCTCGGCCGCCGGTACCGCGGTACGGCGGTCGCCCGTGCCGAGGTCCCAGACGCGCAGCACTCCGCTCCCGTCCAGGGTCGCGCCGACCGTGCCGTCCGCGCTGACCGCGACCGACACGATCGAGGAGGAGTGTCCCTCCAGGGTCAGCGCGGGGGGCGGGTCGCCGCGCTCCTGGTGCAGCAGGCCGAGCAGGTGCTCGAACGTCCCGTCGTCGTCGCCCGGGCCGGCTGCCAGGAGCTCGTGCTGGACCTCGACGTCGTCGGCCCGGCCGTCCCGCCAGCGGTGGAGCCCGCGGTTGTACACCGTGTGCAGGTGCCGCGGGTCCACGTCGAGCGCCTGCTCCCAGAGCCGCTCGGACTGGTCGGGGCGCCCGAGGTCGAGCATCGAGAGCGCCCGGTTCGAGAGCCCGTCGGCCAGCAGCCGCGCCTGGGACGGGAGCCGCCGCGGGTAGGCGCGGTCCGTCAGCTCGGCGTACAGGGCGACCAGCCGGTCGGCCAGGGCCTCGAGGTCGGCGGGCCGGTCGGCGGGGTCCGGCTGGAGGCACTCGGCGAGCAGGTCGGCCACCGGGCCGGGCAGCGCGGGCAGACCGTCGACGTCGCCCCGGCGCCGGAGATCCGCGAGGACCGTACCCGCCTCCTCGCCGTTCCGGTCCGGGCGCTCGCCCCGGAACATCTCGACGACGGTCACGGCCCAGGACCACACGTCGGTCGCCGCGGTCAGCGTGGTCCCGGCGTCGGCCGTGGCCTGCTCGGGCGAGCGGTACGGCATGCTGAACCCGACCGGTCGGACGGCCGCGCCGGCCGCGCCGGCCGCGCCGGCCGCGCCGTCCGGGGTCTCGCCGGCGAGACGACGCATCCTGGCGAGGCCGAAGTCGGTCACCTTGACCGACCCGTCCGCGGTGAGCATCAGGTTGGCGGGCTTGACGTCCTGGTGGACCATCCCCTGGCCGTGGGCGAACGCGAGGCCCCAGGCGGACTGGATCGCGACGTCGAGCACGGACCCGACCGGGTCGTCCGCGTAGAGCCCGCCGGAGCGGACGGCTTCCGCGACGCTGCCGCCGGAGGCCCACTCGGCGAAGACGGCGGGGGTGCTCCCGATGCGGCGCACGTAGGCGCAGTTCACGACATGGGGATGGACCCCCAGGCCGGCCCAGGTCTCCGCCTCGGTCTCGAACTCGCGCACCGCGTCCGGCGAGTGCAGCAGGGCCGCGCGCGGCACCTTGACGGCCAGGTCGATCCCCCACACCGGGTGGTGCACCCGGTAGACCACGCCCATGGCACCCTTGGCCTTGCCGCGCACCACCTCGTAGAGGTCGAGGACGACGTCGCCGGGCCGCCAGTCGGACGATCCGTCGGCACCCGGCACGTCGGCTCAGTCCACCAGGGCGACGTACAGGGGCGTGCCGAGCAGCACCGGCCGCTCGGCACCGGGGCTGCCCGAGTCGCCGTGCAACAGGCGCTTGGCGACAAACTCGAACGTCTGTGTCGGACCGCGCAGGCCCGCCACCGCCTTCCTGACTGTCTCCAGCGCGTCGAGGTCACCGTCGATCTCGTCCTGCACGGCGTCCACGACGAGCTCGTCCTCCAGCTCCGACGAGGCGATCCCGCCCAGGATCCCCGGGGTGATCGAGCCGGCCGAGAACCCGGCGTCCTCGGCGCCCCCGATGAGGAGGTGGCGGCTCGACCCGCCGAGACCGACCGCCGTGCCCTCCCAGGTGCCGCCGAAGAAGGCCAGCGGACCGCTGAACTCGGTCGGGATCAGCCGCGAGCGCATCGGCATCATCCCCCAGAAGTAGCTCTCCGGGGCATCCAGGGACCCGACCGACCGTGTGTCGCTCAGGTAGCGCAGGACCTGTTCGAGCCGGGCGAACTGGGCCGACCCCGCCTCGGACGAGACCGTCCGCCGGCTGCCGAACATGTTGAGGCCGAAGGAGAACTCGGTCTGGTGCCCGTCGGTCGAGCCGGGATCGATCTGCTGCAGCATCATGTCGATCTTGGCGTCTGACACGTACACGTAGTAGCTGGTTGACACCGTGGCTCCTCGTTCCGGGTTCAGCGGATCATGCTATCGGCTGCCTCTCCCCCGCGACCTGCGAAAACGGGGGCTGACAAAGGCGCGATCTGCGGGATGATGGGACGCATGCCCTTCGGGACGCGAGGACGCGACGCCGATGCAAGCCGCCCTACTCTCCGGACCGACTACCGTCCCGCGGCCTTCGGGCCGCCCAGCGGCGACGGCGTCCCGCACGACGAGGTCTCCCGCTTCGTCGACCACGCGCTCTCCGTCGGCGGCGACCTGCTGCTGGAGTCGGACGCCGCGTTGGCGGAATATCTCGGGGCGCGAGCGAGCGCCCCGACGCACCTGGCCGCCGATCTCTGCGACGGTCCGGGTCGCGACGGGATCGTCCAAGGGCTGGCGGCTCGCGGGACGGAGGAGGCCCGAGCGGTCCTGTACGCGATGGCCGCCGCCAACGACGGTGAGACCGAGGAGCTGGCCGGGGCTGCCGCGCAGTCGATGGCTGCCCCTCCGCTGGACCCGCCCTGGCTGGGCGAGGCCCGGGCGCCGATTGAGCTGCTGCGCGTCGTCGGACTGGTCGGCCGCCGGGACCCGGCCGAGCAGGCCGTGCTCTATGTCTTCCGGCGCGCACGCCGCACGCACGGCTTCCTGGCCGAGGTCGAGGAGGGCGCCGAGCTGCCCCGGGAGATCACGTGGTCCTCGGACCGGGGCGCGGCGGACTGGCTCCGGGAGCTCAGGAAGGGGACGTGGACCAACCAGATCCCCTACCGGGTCAGCTTCGACGACGTCGGCCGGGGCGCCGACCTGCTCGAAGGCATGATGCACAACACCGTCCTCGCGCAGCTGCGGGACCTGGCCGACTGGCCGCTCGCCGCCGACCTGGTGCGCTCCGGGGAGCTGTCGAGCCTCCCGTCGCTCTTCGTGCTCCTGCGGAAGTCGCTGACCTCGGCGCTCGGGCTGGACGAGTGGGCCTACCTCCCCGGGACGCCGTGGGCGCCGTGGCGGCCCATCGGCTCGGTCCGGTCCCGGCCGGCCGCCCATACCGCCGAGGGCCGCGTGCTCACCACGGTGTCCACCGAGCAGGGCATCGGTCCGGTCCGGGAGCTCGCCGGGTCGTCCGCACCGCTCCGGCGCGCCGTGGACGACCTGTACGCGGCCGAGGCGCTGGCCCTGGCGGGCGGTGACGGTTCAGAAGCCGCCGACGCGGCGCTCCGGGTGGTGCGGTTCGAGACGCTCGACCGGCCCGACCTCGTCCCGGTGCTGGCCTGGGCGCTGGCGTCGGCGGGGCAGACCGCGCTGGTCCGGGCGTCGTCCGTCGCGGCCGCCGTGCGGTTCACCGAGGCGGAGGAGCTGGTCGCCGCCGTCGAGAACCCGGTGGTCGACCGGACCGAGCTGCGGCGAGGGATCAGCGTCGCCGCCCAGCTCCTGCACATGCGCCTGCACAACATGCTGTCGCCGCAGTTCGATACCGCGGCGGTCCTGTCACGCCTGCCCGACTCCGAGGTGGAGCAGGCGCCTCGGCTCATGGACCGGCTCCGGCGGATCGGCAGCACGTTCGTGACGTCCGGACAGTGGGAGCCCGCGACCCTCTGCCTGGACGCCGCGGGCATGGTCGGCTTCGTCACCCGCGACGTCAGCCCCCTGCACCGCCTCGCCTACGTCCGGGTGATCGGCGCGATCGCTGACTCGAACGCCCGCCAGGGGGACCTCCTGCAGGGACTGCGGGTGACCACGGACGGGCTCGGCGAGGCGATCGAGGCGATGACGATCGAGCCGGGTCCGGAGAGCATCAGGATCCTGCGGGCCGCGCTGGGCACGGAGGCCCTGATGCCCCTGATCCTGTCCGCCCCGACCCGGCTGCCGATCGTCGCGGAGTGCGAGGACCTCCGGCACCGCGCGGACCTCTCCGGCTTCGAGTCCGGTCCGGGTCTCGACGAGGCGGCGCGCCGGCTGCTCCACGACGCCAGGGCCATCAGAGCGACCTTCGACCAGATCATCGCGAACAACGAGCGGCGCTGACGGACCTCAGCGGCGGCCCCGGTCCAGCCGGTCCTGGGCGGCGAGCAGCACCGGGGTGTTGTCCCCCGCGTAGACGTCGTACCCGCCGGTGCGCTGGAGCACCTCGAAGCACACGCTGCCGACCCGTGGCGTGTAGAAGTGCCAGAACTCGCCGGCCGCGGAGCGGTCGTACATGAGCTGGTGGTCGCGCAGGCGGACGAGCGTCGCGTCGTCGAGCCCGAACCGGGCCCGCAGGTCGTCGTAGTAGTTGTCCGGCACGGGCACGCGCGGCAGCCCGCGCTCCTCCGCCCGGCGGGCGACCGCGAAGATGTCGGTGCAGGCCAGCGCGATGTGCTGGGGGTGGGCGACGTCGAGCGGGGCGACGTTCAGCGAGATCCGCACGGCGCCGTTGCCCGTGCGCATGACCTGGCTGCGCACCAGCCCCTGGGGACCCGCCGCCTCGGTCGCCGTCGGCTTCTGCAGGCCCAGCACGCTGGTCCAGAAGAGCACCGCCTCGTCGTGCGCGTCCCAGCCGTGCGAGACGTTGACGTGATCGATGCCGGCGATCTCCCGTGCGGGACCGGGGCGGCCGTGGCCGAACTCGGCGGCCCACTCCGGCTCGACGCCGGTGTGGGTCTCGGTGCGCCGGTCGTTGAGGAACACCTCGAGCCCGCTGGGCGCGACGAAGCCGGCCAGGTCCAGCTCCCCGGCCTGGGTCCGGCGCGGCGCCGCCCGCACGGCCAGGGCGCGGGCCCGGTCGCTCGCCGCCGCCGCGTCGGCCACGCCCAGGCCGATCCCCGCCAGGTGCGGCTCCAGGTCCCGGGCGTGCTGCTCGTTGAGCACGACGCGCGCCTGGCCGGACGACCACAGCCGCACCGGCTTGGTGCGGTGCTGGCCCCGGAAGGACAGGCCGAGCTGGTCGAGCACGACCTCGACCGCTCCGGTGTCCTCTGCCTTGATCTCCACGTAGTCGTAGCCGGTGGGCACGTCCACGTCCGCGATCCGGTCGAGCGCGGCGCCGGCGTCCGCGGCCTTGCCGTCCTCCTTGGCCAGGAGCCGGGCCGCCCGGTCCTCCAGCCAGACCAGGGAGCGCAGGGCGTGCTCGGCGGTCCGGCCCGTGTCGGTCTGCCGGAAGACGTCGTTGACCTCCAGCGACAGCGGCCCCGTGTACCCCGCGCGGACGACATGGGTGACGAACCGGCCGAGGTCCCAGGCCCCCTCACCGGGGAACAGCCGGTGGTGCCGGCTCCAGGAGAGCACGTCCATGGTGAGCGCCGGGGCGTCCGCAAGCTGGACGAAGAAGATCTTCTCCCCCGGGATCTCCTCGATCCCCGCCGGGTCGTGCCCGCGGGAGAGGATGTGGAAGCTGTCCAGGCACACCCCGACCGCCTCGTGGTCCGCGAGCCGCACGATCTCCCACGAGTGCCGGTAGTCGTCCACGTAGCGCCCCCAGGCGAGCGCCTCGTAGGCCACGCGGACGCCGTACGACGCCGCGAGGTCGCCCAGGCGGCGCAGCTGCTCGGCCGCCACCCGGTCGGAAGCGACGGTGGCGGTCGCGACGTTGCTGCAGACCAGCACGGTGTCGATGCCGAGCCGCCGCACGGTCTCGAAGCGCGCCCGCGCCCGGCGCAGGTTGTCCTCGAGCTGGTCCGGGCGCACGCCCTCGAAGTCGCGGAACGGCTGGTACAGGTCCAGGCTCAGGCCCAGCCGGTCCGCGAGCGCCCGGATCTCCTCGGGGCTGCGGTCGGTGACGACGAGGTCGGGCTCGAAGATCTCGACGCCGTCGAACCCGGCGTCGGCGCAGGCGTGCAGCTTGTCCTCCAGGCTGCCGCTGAGGCAGACGGTCGCGATGGACGTGCGCATGTCAGGCCTCCAAGGGGTCGGGTCCGGCGGGGGCGTCGGGTCCGGCGACGAGCCGGCGGAAGTGCGCGTGCATGCGCGCGGTGTCGGGTTCGAGGCCGGTGATCAGCCGCAGGCTCTCGGCGGCCTGGCCCACGGCCATCCCGCCGCCGTCGAGCGTCGCCAGGCCGCGTGCCCGCGCGCGGCGCAGCAGCTCGGTCTCCAGCGGCCGGTAGACCACCTCAGCCACCCACGCCGTGGGGGCGAGCCGGTCGACGTCGAGGGCGACCCCGGGGTGCTCCGCCATGCCGACCGGGGTGACGTGCACGACGCCGTCGACCCGGGGCAGCCAGGCGTCGAGCGCACCGCCGCTGGGCAGGAGGCGGGGCGGGGGCACCGCGGCGAAGCGGTCGAGCAGTGCC
Organism: Promicromonospora sp. NPDC059942; assembly: GCF_042731755.1. NCBI lineage: Bacteria > Bacillati > Actinomycetota > Actinomycetes > Micrococcales > Promicromonosporaceae > Promicromonospora > Promicromonospora sp. NPDC059942. The sequence goes on along the minus strand of NZ_JBHWLR010000031.1, from coordinate 19,977 downwards.
GCGACCGCCGCCGGGACGGCGTCGTGCACGACGACGGTGTCGAACCCCAGGTCGAGCAGCGCCGCGACCGTGGCGAGGCCCGCTCCCCCGGCGCCGACCTGGAGCACGGTGCCCGCCTCGGACCCGGCACCGGCCTCGGCACCGCCGGCGGCCAGGAACGACGCGAGGGCGCCGCGGAACCCGGGGCAGTCGGTGTTGTGCGCGACGCGCCGGCCGGAACCGAGCAGCACCAGGTTGGCGGAACCGAGGCGCCGCACGGTCGGGCTGAGGTCCGTCACGTGGTCCAGCACGCTCTGCTTGAAGGGGTGGGTCACGTTGGTGGCTGCGTAACCGTCGTCCTCCAGCCGGCGGAGCTCACCGCCGAGGTCGACGGCGGTGCGGTCGATGAGGTCGACCGTGCGGTACTCGTAGTCGAGGCCGAGGTGCCGCGCCTCCGTCATGTGCAGCGCGGGCGACAGCGACGCGCGGATGCCGTTCCCGAGGAGCGCCACCCGGTACCGGCGGGCCGGCCCCGTCACCGTGCGGAGCCCCGGATGGCCTCGTAGACCACGAGCGAGTCGCCCTCGAGGTTCTCCCGGAACCAGGTGTCGGTCTGCTGCGCGAAAGCCTCCTGGTCCACGTCGTCGACGACCTCGACGGCGCCCTCCTGCGCCCAGGCGTCGAGGATCTCCTGCTCGGCCTCCTCGACGCAGCCGGGCATCTTCTCGACGGCGGCCGCGACGGCCGCGTCGAGGGCGGCACGCTGCTCGTCGTCCAGCTCGGTGTCGTACGAGGGCGCGGCGACGATGAGGTTCGAGTTCTGCCCGTGGTCCGACAGGCTCAGGTAGTCCTGCACCTCGACCAGGTTGCTCGCCTGGATGTTGGTGATCGGGTTCTCCTGCCCGTCCACGACCCCCTGCTGCAGGGCGAGGTAGAGCTCCTCGTAGGCGACCTCGGTCGCCTGGGCGCCCAGGGCCTCGGCGTTGTGCAGGTGCTGCGCCGAGCCCGGGAACCGCATCCGCAGGCCGTCGAGGTCCGCGGGCTCGCGGATCGGCCGGTCCGCGGTGAACTGCCGCGCCCCGGCCGACCACGCGCCGAGGATCGACACGCCGCCGGAGGCCTCCTTGAAGTCCTGCGCGAGCTGGTCGGCCGAGCCGTCGGCGAAGAACCGCTCCAGGTGGGCGGCGTCGTCGAACACGTAGGACGCGTCGATCACGCCGGCCGGCTCGTAGACGGCGGCGAGCGCCGACGCGCCCTGGATGTCGATGTCCACGTCGCTGGCCTGCACGGACGCGATCCGGTCGGCGTCCCCGCCGAGCTGGCTGTTGGGGTAGACCTCGACGGTGATGCCGACGTCGGCCGCCTCGGCCTCCTCCTTGATGACCTGGGCGCCGCAGACGTGCTGCGGCTGGTCCTCGGTGTAGCTGTGGGCGAGCGTGAGCACGACCTCGCCGCCTCCGGCAGCGCCGTCAGGCCCGCCGCCCGTGCCTCCGCAGGCGGTCAGCAGGACGAGGGGCAGGGCCACGGCCGCGCTCGCGGCGGCGGTGCGACGAACGATCATGAGGGAGTCCTTCCGGGTCAGAGGCCGAGCAGGCCCGGCAGCCAGGTGGCGAGGCCGGGGAACAAGATGATCAGCACGCAGACGAGGGTCAGCGGCACCATGAACGGGAGGGTGCCCCAGAACACCTCGGCGACCGGCACCTTCTGGGTCGAGCTGAGGACGAAGAGGACCGTGCCGACCGGTGGCGTGAGCAGCCCGATCATCAGCGAGATGATCATCACGACGCCGAGCACGAGCGGGTCGACGCCGAGGGTGGTGGCGATCGGCATGAGGATCGGCACGACGAGCACCAGGATGGGCGTCGCGTCGCCGACCGTGCCGAGCACGAGCATCAGGAGCAGCACCAGCAGCAGGAACACGGTGCCGTCGTCGGTGATCCCGAGCACGAGCTGCGCCAGCGCCTGGGGCACCCGCTCCAGGGCCAGCACGTACCCGAGCAGCGCGGCGGACGAGACGATCAGCATGATCGCCGCCGTCGTCAGCACGGTCTCGACGAAGATCTTGGGCAGGTCGCTCACCCGGAGCCTGCCGTAGGCGAAGCCGAGCACCATCATGTAGGCCGCGCCGACGGCGGCGGCCTCGGTCGGCGTGAAGAGGCCGCCCAGGATGCCGCCGAGGATGACGACCGGCGCCCCGAGGGGGAGCACGACCCGCTTGCCGGTCTGCGCCACGAGCCCCCAGGAGAACCCGACGTGCCGGATGCCGGGCTGGCGGCGCACCAGCAGGAACACCACCACGCAGAGGCCGACCACCATGAGCAGGGCCGGCACCACGGACGCCGCGAACAGCGCCCCGGTCGAGACGGTCGCCAGCCCCGCGAAGATGACGGCCGGGATGCTCGGCGGCATGACGGGCGCGATGAGCGCGGACGCGCCGACGACGCCGAGGCCGAACCGCCGGGAGTAGCCGGCGCGCAGCATCGGCGGGATCTCGACCTTGCTCAGCGCCGCGGCGTCGGCCACCGCGGAACCGCTCATCCAGGAGAAGCCGAGGCTCACGCCGACGCTCACGTAGCCGAGCCCGCCGCGGACCCGGCCGAACAGCGCGAGCGCGAAGTCGAACAGGCGGTCCGCGATGCCCGCGTGGTTGGCGACCACGCCGAGGAGGATGAACAGCGGGATGGCCAGCAGCACGAAGTTGCCGGTGGCGTCGGCGACCAGCCGCATCGGCAGGCCGAGCGATTGGCCCTCGACGAGCAGGTAGCCCAGGCCCGGCCCGAGGAACGAGAACGCGACGGGGACGCGGAGGGTCAGCAGCACCATGATCGTGATCACCAGCAGGAGCGAGGTCATCGTCACGCCTCCGTCGCCGGGTCGTCGTGCTCGGGCGGCGGGGGCCCGAACCGGGCGATCAGCACCGCGCCCACGGCCGCCCGGACCGTCGCGCTCACCAGGCCGACGAGCGCGACCGCGTAGACCCACGCGATCGGCAGCCCCAGCGCGGGCGAGGTGAGGAAGCCCGCCGCGGTCACGAGCTCCCAGCACGCCCAGGTGAAGGCGGCGGAGATGACGGCGACCAGGGCCGCCGCGACGGTCTGCACCACGCGAGCCAGGGCCGGGCCGCCCACGGTGTCGATGAGCTGGACGGCGATGTGGCCGTTGCGGGTGACCAGCACGCCGGCCGCGACGAACGTCAGCCAGATCAGCCCGAACTGCGACACCTCGCCCGCCCACACGATCTGCGGCACGGGCAGGTAGCGCTGCGCCGCCTGGAACAGGATGAGCGCGAAGATCAGCGCCGTGGCCAGGCACGCGATGGTGAGCTCCACGCCGGTGAGCAGCTTGACGAGACGGTCGATGCCTTGCTTCATGCGTGGTTCACGTACATCGGGACGATCCCCTTCCGTCCGGCACGGCACGTCGGTGTGCGGCGCGGTCGTCGCCGCACGTCGGTGTGCGGCGTCGTAGCTGCGGCGACCCTAGAAACTGCCCGGCAAGTTGCGCAAGCAGTTGCCAAAGTTGCCAGCGATATGGCTAGATGCCCAGGTGCAGCCCACGATCTACGACGTCGCGAAGGCGGCGGGCGTGGCCGCCTCCACGGTCTCCCGCACCTTCAACAAGCCCGGCCGGGTCAACGAGGCGACCCGGCAGCGGGTGCACGCCGCGGCCGCCGAGCTGGGCTACGAGCACAGCCCGCAGAACCGGGCCCTGCCGGGCGGGCGGCACCGGACCATCGCGATGGTCCTGTCGGACATCACCAACCCGCACTTCTTCGAGCTCATCCGCGGTGCGGAGCAGCGCGCCAGGGCGGCCGACGTCACGCTGGTGATCGTCAACGCCGAGGAGTCGCAGCGCATCGAGGAGAACCAGGTCCGCGACCTGTCGCCCACGGTCGACGGCTTCGTCCTGGCGGCCAGCCGGCTGACCGACGACGCCCTGGTCACCCTGGCGGAGAAGCACCGCGTGGTGCTGCTCAACCGCGAGCTGGCCGGGCTGACGAGCGTGACGATGGCCGTCGCGACGGGCTGCCAGCAGATCCTGGAGCACCTCGCCTCGCTGGGGCACCGGAGCTTCACCTACTGCGCCGGGCCGCCGGGGTCCTGGATGGGTGCGGTGCGCTGGGCGGCCCTGAGCGCCGGCGCGGAGGAGCACGGCCTGACGGCGCACCGCGTGGGCCCGTACACCCCGAACGTCGCCAACGGCGGCGCGGCGGCCGACGGCGCGCTGCGCACCGGGGCGACGGCGATCGTGGCCCACAACGACCTGCTGGCGTTCGGCGTCGTCCGCCGGCTCACGCAGCGCGGCATCCGGGTACCCGACGACGTCAGCGTGGTCGGCTTCGACGACATCTTCGCCTCCGAGTTCGTCCACCCGTCGCTGACCACCCTCGGCGGCCCGGGCGCGCACGCCGGCCGGCTGGCCGTCGAGCTGCTGATCGACCAGTTCGCCGGACGCGCCGCGCAGGACGCCGAGCAGGTCAGGCTGCCGACGGAGCTGGTGCTGCGCGAGTCGTCGGGCCCGGCGCCGGAGCCGACGGTTCTGCCTGGCGCAGGCGGCTAGAACAACGGGTCCGACGAGAGCGCCGTCGCCCTGACGTCCACCGACCGGGGAGTGAGTCTCGGCAGCGGCTTCGGCGGTGGCCAGCTCTTTCCGTTCTTCTGGAAGAACGGCTGCAGAACACGCGTGGGAAGCACTCCCCCGTGGACCTGGTCATTGGCCCAGTACGTCCGCGCGAGGGCTCCCCACGAGGTCTCCGTCAGGCTCCCCAGTGCCACGACCCGCTTGGCCGCAGCCTCCGCAGAGTAGTAGTCCGAAGCCGTCTCGAGTGCCTTCATCAGGCCTTCGACGATCCGGTCGGTGAAGTCCGTCGTCCGCTCCAGCCACGCGAGGATCTCGTGGGCGACCTGCCTGGCAGAACGCTTGGCTCCGCTGGGCCACTGGGTCGACGCCGCGAAGCCGTCGGGATTCGCGCCGAACCTGACCAGGAAGCACGGCAACCCCCGTCCGTTCGCCCAGCCGAGCTCCTGCTGGCACCACGCGCTCTCGTTGAACCGTGGGTGCACCAGTCCGACGAACGCCTCAGCGGTACGCAGAGCGACCTCGATCTGCGCCTGCCAAGGACGCTCGATCTGCATCGTCTCGTGCGCGACGAAGCCGTGGACGCCGACGACCGCCAGCTCGTTCGACACCTCCGCGACGAACTCCCGCTCCGTCGCGGAGTGCGAGAGGAAGACGCGGACCTGCCCGTCGTTCCACAACCCGTGATCGTCCGGGACCAGGGCTCCGGAGAGTGCCTGCTCCTCGTCGATGTCCAGGACCGTCGCATAGACCCCGATGAGCGTCTCGTCGGCCGCACCGCCGACGATCCGGGCAAACTCCGTCTCCCGGCCGGCTGGGTCGCGCTGAGGATCGATCGACTCCAGGCCGTACTGCTGGAGCAGGATGATCAAGCTGGTGGTGGACCAGAGCCCGCCGTCCTCGACACGTTCCACGATCTTGCGGATCATCTGGAATCGCTCGCGAGGCGTCAGACTCATGAGCCGAGCCTACGGGTGAAATCGGCCCGGCAGTTGCCCGAGGAAGCATTCCGGCCCTGCCGTTCTCACGGCCCGACGCTCGCGGCCACCACTGGTCGCAGAGCCGAGAGGCCGTCACGGGTCAGGCGGGATGTGACCACGGACCCTGCCCGTGGGCTCGCAGGAGCAGCGGCAGGCTGACCACCAGCACGACGGCGCGGAGCGCTCCCGCGATCGGATAGCCCGCGCGGACGCCGAGCTCGTGGGCGATCAGCCCCCCGGCCAGCGCGCCGAGCGGGATGAGTCCCCAGCCGAGCAGCCGGTAGACGCTGTTGACCCGGCCGAGTAGCGCGAGCGGGACCAGCTCCTGGCGGAGCGTGACCGTCAGGACGTTCCAGACCGCCGTGGCCAGTCCGCTGAGGGCGAGCAGCGCGGCGAGTACCCACGCGTCGGGGCTGAACCCCAGGAGGACGAACACGACGGCGTTGAGGCCCAGGGCCGCGATGAGCGCCGGTATCTGCCCGAACACCGTGACGAGTCGGGCGGCCAGCAGCCCGCCGAGCACGCTCCCGACGGCGGCGACAGCGAGGAGCACGCCGTAGCCGGCCGCGCCGACGCCGAGCTCGCCGGTCGCCAGCAGCACCAGGGTGACGTTGCCGAGCCGGAAGCAGAACGTGTTCACCCCGAGCAGCAGGGCCAGCGTCCGCAGCAGCCGGTGGCCGACGAGCCAGCGCAGCCCCTCCAGGACCGCCGGTCCTGCCGACTGGACGGCTGCCCGCGGCCGCGCCCCGCCGCGCAGCCTCGTCAGCAGGAGCGCGGAGACGATCAGGGTCAGGCCGTCGAGCCCGAACGGCAGGGCGATCGCCAGCCCGAACAGGAGACTTCCGGCGGGCGGTCCGACGAAGCCCTGCCCCACGGTCGTGGCCAGGTACTGGCGGGCGTTGGCCCGGGCGAGCAGCCGGTGCTCGACGATCTCCGGCACCACGGACTGGCTCGCAATCCCGAAGCCGACCTGGCCGACGCCGACGAGGAAGGCCGCGACCGTCAGCGCCACGATGTCTACGGCTCCGACGGCGACCAGGACCGCCAGGGCCGTGACCACGACCGCCTGGAAGGCCTGGGCGAACCGCATCACACCGATCCGGCTGAATCTGTCCACGATCGCTCCGGCCGGGAGCGCGAACAGCAGCCACGGGACGAAGCTCGCCGCGGCGACCAGCGAGACGAGCCGGGGATCGGCGGTGAGGGTGACCGCGAGCAGGGGCAGCGCCGTCACCAGCGCGCCGTTGCCGATGCTGTCGACCGCCCCGGCCCACCACAACCGCCAGTAGCGGGCGGGCAGCCTGTCCTCTGTCGAAGTCATGCCCCGCAGCCTGCGAGCGCCCCGGGGGACGCACCACGGTTGAGCGCTGCGCTACATCATGAGTCGTTGGTCGTGGCTCGATGATCATGGGGTCATGGCACTGAGCATCGAGATCAGCGCGACCGACCTGGCGGGCACCCGGTTCGCCGTCTCACCGCTGGCCGAGACGATCTCCGGGCTGCACCAGCTCGCCCGGCCCGAGCCGTCTCCCCGGGCCAGGGGCTGGGTGCGGTGGGCCCGCGACGAGCTCGCGCGGCAACCGCTGCGGCTGGCGGCTACCTGGCCACTACTGGTCAGCGACCGACCCTCCTGGCCCCAGTTCCTCCTGCCGGCACCAGCCACCACCCGGACCAGCATCGACGACGACCTGGACGCCTTGCGACGGACCACGCCTCAGCAGGTGGCCGTGAGCCTGCACCGCGTCTTCGGGGACGCTCTGCCGGCTGCGGCCCGCGAGCTGGCCGATGCTCCCAAAGAACGGCTCGCCCTGGTGGCAGCCGAGCTCCGTGCGGCGCACGACCGCCTCGTGCTCCCGCACTGGCCGCGCATCCGTGCCCTGCTGGAGACCGACATCGCCCACCGCGCCGCACAGCTCACCTCCGGCGGCGCCGCCCGGCTCTTCGCCGACCTGCACCGGGACCTCGACTGGTCCGACGGTCGCCTGACCGTGCTGACCGACCAGCGCGACGCCGCCACCGCGCACGGAGGACTCGTGCTGCTCCCCGTGGCACTCGGACCGGACCGAGTGATCGTCAAGCGCAACACCACCACCTGGACGACCCTGCGCTACCCCTGCCGCGGGATCGCCGGTCTCGGCACCGTCCTCGACCGGGCGCCCGCTCCCGACGACACGGTCCGGCTCGTCGGCCGGAGCAAGGCCGCTTTGCTCCGCGCCCTGACCGCACCCGCCACGACGACCGACCTCGCCCGAGAGCTGGGCACGACACCCAGCGCGGTCGCCCAACACCTCGCGGTACTGCGGGCCAACGGGCTCGTCGACCGCCAACGGCACGGCCGCCGCGTCATCTACGCCACCACGCCGCTCGGCCGTGCGCTCCTCGACGCCGGCGGCCGCGACCAAGACAGTTCGCGCGCCGTCCCCTAGAGACGCCGACCTGTGACAACCGGCCCGGACCGAGGTCAGGGCGCGATGCGCACGAGCGACGGGTCCGTGACCAGGCCCGCGACGGCGCTGCGGTGCTGCGCGAGCCGGGCGAGCTCGCCGTCGAGCTGCGTGAGCTCCTCGACGAGGAGCGGGTCGAGGCAGGGTTCGACGTCGCCGGCGCCACCGCACGCGCAGTCGAGGATGGTGCGGATGGTGCGTGTGCCGAGGCCGGCGGCGAGCAGCCGTCGGATCCGGCGCACGGTCCCGACGTCGTCCGCCGCGAAGACCCGCTGGCCCGAGGGCGTCCTGCCGGGCGCGAGGAGGCCCTGCTCCTCGTAGTAGCGCAGCAGCCGGACGCTCACGCCCGTCGTGTCGGACAGCTCCCCGATCCGCATGCCGGTGATCTGGCTCACGTCGCTTGCCCCTCTCATCGATGTCAGGTCCTAGCGTCGCCGCCATGAACCCGAACAACACCCCTGGCCAGCCACTTCCTGTCTCGCGCATCGGCCTGGGCACCATGCGCTTCGCCGACGCCCCGGACCTCCGCAGGGGCGCCACCGCGCCGATCTGGCATGCTCCCACAGACCGGGACGATCTGGTCTCCCTGGTGCGCCGAGCCGTCGAGCTGGGCGTCGACCACTTCGACACCGCGGACGCCTACGCGCTCGGCGAGGGTGAGCGGCTGCTCGCGAAGGCGCTCGGGACCGCCGACGTCACGATCGCGACGAAGGTCGGTGTCGCCCGCCCGAGCCCTGCCGAGTGGGTCCCGGTGGGCCGGCCCGCCTACCTGCGCCAGCAGATCGAGGCGAGCCTGCGGCGCCTCGGCAGGGAGAGCATCGACCTGCTCTACCTGCACCGCGTCGACCCCGACGTCCCCGTCGAGGACCAGGTCGGTGCGCTCAAGCAGGCGCTGGACGAGGGCAAGGTGCGGCGGATCGGGCTCTCGGAGGTCGACGTCGCCACGCTCGACCGCGCGCACGCCGTCGCTCCGCTCGCCGCCGTCCAGAACCTCTACAACTACGCCGCCCGGGACCACGACCCGGTGCTCCGGCGGACCGCCGAGCTGGGCATCGCGTTCGTCCCGTTCTTCCCCGTCTCTCCCGGCGACGCCGTGGCGGGGTCCCCCGTGCCGTCGGTCGCCCGGGAGACAGGTGCGACCAGCACCCAGGTGCAGCTCGCCTGGCTGCTGCGCCGGGGCGCCCACGTCCTGCCGATCCCCGGGACCACGGTGGCCGGGCACCTGGCCGAGAACGTCGCGGCGGCCGACCTGGACCTGTCGGCTGACCAGCTCGCGCGCCTCGACGGCTGGACGCCTGCGGCCGCCGGCGCCTGAGACGGCCTCAGCGCGCGAGCGCGGCCGCCATGAACTCCTCCGGGTACGGCGAGCGCGCCAGGGCCTGTTCCCGGCCGAGCCGGCCGGCCGCGACCTCGCGGCAGAGCTCGGCGACCAGCGCCAGCTCGGCGCGCTGGGCCCGGACGAAGTCGCGGTCCACCGGGTCGCCGTGGCCGGGCAGGACGGTCGCCGCCCCCAGGGCGAGGACGCCGTCCAGCGCGCGGGCCAGCCCTGCGGGAAGGCGTCACCGAACTGGGGCGGCGCGCCGTGCTCCACGAGGTCGCCCGCGAACACCACGTCCGCGTCCGGGACGTGCACCACCAGGTCGTGATCGGAGTGCGCGGGCCCGAAGTGGCGCAGCCCGACGCGGCGGCCACCGAGGTCCAGCTCCGCGCTGTCGTCGACCAGGTGGTCGGGCAGCACCGGGCGCACGGCGGCGATGCGGTCGGCGACCTCCGGCTCGCCGCGGTCGCGGTAGCGCCGCGCCCACGTCTCCCGCTGCTGCGCGCCCGTCGCCACGAGGTCGGCGCGGCAGCGGCGCTGCGCCCAGACGGCGCACGGCGCGAAGGCCTCGGTGCCGAAGCTGTGGTCGAAGTGGGAGTGGGTCAGGACCACCTGCCACGGCAGCGACGTCACCTCGCGGACGGCGGCGGCGAGCTCGGCGCCCTGCCCCGCGTCCCCGCCCGTGTCCACGACCAGGCAGGAGTCGCCGCCCACCACGAGCCCGACCGAGAGGTCCAGCTCGGCGTACCGCCGCACCAGCACGCCGTCCGCGACCTCGATCCACCGTCCCATGGCCCGACCCAAGCAGACCGACCGGGCCGGATCAACCGGCGCCGTCGCATAGGGTCCCGCTCATGAACGAGACCCGTCTCGTCGATCCCGAGGGCGTACGTTTCACGCCCGACCGCCCGAACGGGGTCGGCGTGCTCGTCCTCGCCGGGTCCAGCGGACGGATCGATGCGGGCCGCGCGCGGCTGCTCGCGGGACGGGGCGCGTCGTGCGAGTCGGTGCGCTGGTTCGGCGGCCCGGGACAGAACCCTGGACCGTGGGAGATCCCGCTCGAGACCTTCCTCGTCCGGATCGACTCCTTGGCGACGGACTGCGACCGGATCATCGTGGTCGGGACGTCGTTCGGGGCTGAGGCCGCGCTCCTCCTCGGCGCGGTGCACCCGCGTGTCGACGGGGTCGCCGCGTTCGCGCCGACCGACGTCGTCTGGGCCGGAATCGCACCCAACGGGCGACAGACCTCGCACTGGACGATGGCAGGCACACCGCTGCCGTACGTACCGTTCGACCGCTCCTGGACTCCTGAGACGGACCCGCCCGAGTTCCGGGGCCTGTATACGGCCTCCCGTGAGGCCCACCCGGACGAGGTGGCCGCGGCGGCCATACCCTTCGAGCAGGTTCGCGAGCTTCTCGTGGTCGCCGGCGGAGACGATCGGGTCTGGGACTCCGTCGACCACGCCCACCGCATCGCGGCGCGCCGGGACCAGGCCGGGCTCGCCACCACGGTCGTCGAGGATCCGCTCGCCGGTCATCGAGCAGTCCTGCCGGGTGAGGCCGCCCCGACCGGCGGGCAGCGCATGGCCCGAGGCGGGTCCACATCCGCCGATGCGCAGCTCGGCACGAGGGCCTGGACCGAGCTGATCCGACTACTCGACCGGTAGCCGCTTTCCGGTCGCGACCTGGCGATCCGAGGCCGCCCAGCCGTCGTCGAGCAGGCGGTACCGCGTGATCAGCCCGCGGGGGTCGACGGCGACGTCGAGCACGAACGTGCCTACCACCGCCAGACCCGTCGCACGGACGGTCGCCCGGACCGTACCGGTCACCACGGCCCGGTGACCGGAGGCACGGATCGTCACGAGATCGAACAGCTGGAGATCAGCCTCCTCGCCGAGCCGGGCGAAGTGCTCGGCGGCTCGCGCACGGCCGGATCCGCGGCCGGTCCAGGGCGGTTCGCCGGCACCGCCGCGCACCGTGAGGTCCGCGTCCGCGTCGAACCGCTGCGCCAGGTCACGTGGCGAGGCGCCCGCGATCCTGGCCGCGAACAGCTCGATCACGGCCACGCGGACCGCGGACCCGTCAGGCGCTCCCGGCTGCATGGAGGCTGTCTAGCGACCAGCACCCGCCCACGGCAAGGGCACGTCGGACCGGCTGAGGCCACTGGCCGGAACCGGCCACGACTGTTTACCTGGGCGTCACGCGACGGCGCGCACCGCCGACCGGTTTCACCCGGGGACTGTCCGAATCGTCCGAACTCATCTACTGTCGATACTCCAAGTCATGAAGTGGCTTTCCGATCTCCGTCGGAAACGAGTACCTCATGATGCCTGCGCACCGACAGTCCTGGACCGCGGACGACCGCAGCGACGAGCCACGCCTGGCCGTGCGGGACGACCGCGACGAACCACTGCGGGCCGACCGGACGGTGTCACCCGGCCGCGTCGGACAGGTGATGATCGAGCGGGCCAAGAGCGTCGTCGTCGTGGCGCGCCGCGTCGACGAGGAGACGGCCGCCCAGATCCTGGCGGACGCCGCAGACGACGCCGGCATCCCCGTGCGCCTGGCTGCCGACCAGATCGTGACGGCGCTGCAGGCCCCGGACAACCGGGAAGAGATCACGCAGGACACCCTGACGCACGCCGTGGAAGCCACCCACCCGGTCGACCCGGCGCCGGTCAGCCCGGCCCCGGCCGGCTGACACGCGAAGTGCTCGGCACAAGGATCGCACCGAGCACCGCACGAGCTCCCGTCCCGCACCACCTCGCGGAGACCCTTGACCACATTCTCCCCGGAGTGCTTTCGGGGGGCGGGAGCCATCTCGCGGCAATTCCCGCCCAGAACGGGAACCGTCGAGATCAAACATATCAGGCCGCCATTCGATCGCTTCGCGAGCACTATTCGGGAGCCGGTCGACTGCTGTACATTTCAAGCATCCGACTGCCCGAGACGCCCGGTTCCGCGCCGAAGAAATGCTCGTTCCGGGGAATTCTGCTGTTTTTCTCACCGGCTCAGGAAATATGCCCCCCGGCCGGTCGACCTCGGCGGACACGACGCCTTCCCTGAATTCGCCTCGAAAGACCGCCCGCGGCCGGTTGAATTTCATCCGGTGCGCCAGCCGTGCCGCTGCCCGGACCTGGCCGCCAGGGATGCCGGGGTGGGCTGTCGACCATGACGTGCGGGCCGGCGAACGTCTGTAGCACGCCATGCCCACGGGTGACGGCGGCTCACCGGGATCGTGGGCCGCTCGGGCGCTCTCGACCGCTTCCTGCCGATGTGTCAGCACGGGTCTAGTCAGGCTAGGGTTACCGCGGGTCAGGACGCGGCTCGTCGGCGCACAGCGCACGAGGAGGCTTGCCGTTGACCGCAGAACCGATGGAAGTGGAGCGCGCGCTCACTGTCGGGATGAACCACACCGTAGGCCGGTACCGCTACGACGTCGCCACGGACGAGTGGTGGTGGTCGGACGAGATGTACCGGATCCACGGTTTCGAACCCGGTGACGTGGTTCCCACCACGGCACTGATCCTCGCGCACAAGCACCCCGACGACCCGCCCGCCGGACGGCAGGCTCCGGCCGGCGTGGTCACGGCGACCGGTCAGCCCTTCAGCAGCGTCCACCGCATCATGGACGCGCGGGGCCAGGAGCGGACGGTCGTCGTGGTCGGGCAGGGCCGCCGCGACCCGGACACGCGCCGTGTCGTCGAGCTGGTGGGGTACTTCATCGACGTGACCGCCGGGATCAAGGCCCAGGCGAACCGGGCCGCGAACTCCTCCATCCAGGCCGCGGCGGCGACCCGCGCGCCCATCGAGCAGGCCAAGGGCATCATCGCCTTCGCCCTGGGGATCGACTCGGCCGAGGCGTTCCAGCGGCTGCGCAGCGCCTCGAACGACACGAACGTCGCGGTGCGGGACGTCGCCCGCCAGATCGTCGAGCTGACCGGCAACGGGAGCGCGGCGGCGGACGTCGTCGCCGTCCTGAGCGCGCCCCAGGCAGCTGAAGCACCCGAGCCGCCCGTGTGACCCCCGCCGTCGGCGGCGACGGGGTCCCGCCGGCCCGCGGCCGCCTCGGGAGCGGCTCGGGAGCGGCCGCCTCAGGACGGGCTGAACGACCGCAGGAACTCGTCGACCAGGGCGCGGTTCTTCGCGGTCGCCGGCACGGAGGACGACACGAACCTCACCAGCGCGTCCGCGATGTCCCGCACGGGGACGTTGGTGTCGTTGGACACCCGCCGCAGCAGCTGGAACGCCATGTCGTGGTCGACGGAGTAGACCATCATGAGCATCCCCCGGGCCTGGTCGATGACCGCCCGGCGCTCCGCGGACGCCTTGATGGAGACTGTGGCCTCCCGCGCGGCCGCAGCCCGGTGGGAACCGGTCACGTCGATGAAGTAGCCGTACAGCTCGGTGATCTGGCCGGTGCTCGCGTCACGTCGGCCCTGTCCGGTGATCACCAGGACGCGGGTGTCGCCCTTGGCGTCGATGATCCGGTGCACCGAGCTGAACGTCTCGCCGGACTCGGCCGCCTGCTTGAGCACGCCGTCCGTCTGGCCCAGGTCCTCGGGATGCTTGTGGGAGAGCATGAGCGCCGTGGTGGGCACCACCTCGCCGGGCGCGAACCCGTGCATCGCGTACACCTCGTCGGACCACGACCACTTCTCCGTCACCAGATCGAGCAGGTAACGGCCGACCGGTGGCATGTCGCCGCCGTCGAGCACTTCCTCGATCTTGCCCTCCATCTGCGGCTCCCTAGAAAGCGTGCGGCGGGACGGGCAGACCCCGGGGCGCCCTCCGCAACTCTCGTCACGCTACTCCGCCACTCGCACCCCGGGCCGCCATTTCCAAGCCGGACCAGCGCAGCAGCCCTTGCCTACGCGCGCCCGGCCGTGCGGTAGCGGTGCTCGGGGCGGCCGGTGGAGCCGTACCGGAGCTCGACCACGAGGTGCCCCTGGTGGGCGAGCGCCGAGAGGTAGCGCTGGGCCGTCGCCCGCGAGACCCCCACCCGGTCGGCGACCATCGGGGCCGAGAGCGCCGCACCGGCCTCGGCGAGCGCCGCCAGCACCGCGGTCTCCGTGGGCGAGCGGCGCGCGGCGCCGTCGCGCCCGCCCGCGCCGTGGAGCACCCGGCGGGCGCGGTCGACCGCCTCCTGGTCGAGCTCGGCCTGCGAGTCGACCAGGTTGCGGTAGCGCCCGTAGGCGCGGAGCAGCTCGGTGAGGTCGTCGTCGGCGAAGGGTTTGATGAGGTAGCCGAACGCCCCGCGCTGGAGGGCCTTGCGCACGGCGGCGGTGGCGACGGCGGCCGAGAGCACGATGGCGTCGACGTCCCGCCGGGCGATGACGTCGAGCCCGGAGCCGTCGGGCAGGTAGATGTCGGCCAGCACGAGGTCGGGTTCCTCGGCGTCGATCACCGCGGCCGCCTGCGCCGCCGTGCCCGCCGTCGCGACCACCCCGAAGCCCTCGACCGACTCCACGATGCGCGTGTGCAGCCGCGCCACGTGGAAGTCGTCGTCGACCACGACGACGCGGAAGCGCACCGCGGGACCCGTGTCCTTCGTCGTGCTCATCGGCCGTCCTCCTGTTCGAACTGCTGCTCCAGGCGGGCCACGAAGACCGCGCCGTGCCGCTCGGTGCGGCCCATCGCGAGCCGCAGCTCGCCGCCGTGCCGCCGGGCCACCTCGGCCGACAGGCGCAGCCCGATGCCGTGACCGTGCGCCGGCCCGGCGGCGCCGGTCTCCCCCGGCCCGGTCGTCCTCGGGCCGCGCTCCCCCGGCCCCGGAACTCTCGCCGGCAGTGCCTCGGGCGTGAACGGGTCGGCCGCCGCGCCGTCGCCGGAGTCCATGACGGAGAGGTGGAGCTCGTCGCCGTGCCGGAGCGCCTCCACCTCGACCCAGCGCGGCGTGCGCTCCGAGGCCACCGCCGCCGCGATGCCGTTGTCCACGAGGTTGCCGAGCACGGTGGTGACGTCCTCGGGGTGCAGCAGCGACCCGCCGACGTCGGCGTCGGGACCGACGCGCAGCGTCACACCCTGGCGTTCGGCCTCCAGCGCCTTCGCCCCGAGGAAGGCCTGGAGGTAGGGCTCCCGGACGAGGCCCGCGTTGGCGACCGGGAAGCGCACCGGGCCGTGCTCGCCGACGCGGTCGAGGTAGTCGAGGGCCTCGGCCGTGTCGCCGGCCCGCACCAGCCCGGTCACCACGTGGATGCGGTTGGCGAACTCGTGCCGCTGCTCCCGGAGCGCGCCGGCCAGGGTGCCGACGGCGGTGAGGCGCCGGGACAGGTCCTCGACCGCCGTCACGTCCCGCACGATCACCACGCGCCCGAGCAGCCGGCCGTCGCGCCGCACGTCGTGCACGTCGACGTAGACCAGCCGCCCGTCGACGACGAGCGGAGGGGCCGGCGGCGCGTCGGGCGCGACGTCGGCCGCCGCCGTCGCCACAGCCGCCGCCGTCGCCGTCGGCGTCGAACGGGCGCTCTCGATCCGCGCGAGGACGCCCGCGTGCCCGATCGCCTCCTCGACCCGGCGGCCCACCGGGTCGTCGAGGCCGAGCAGGGCGGCGGCGCGGTCGTTGCACACCGTGACGACGTCGTCGGCCGACAGCCCGACCACCCCGTCGTCGACCCCCTGGAGCACGGCCTGCTGGTCGTGCACCAGCTCGAGCAGCTCCTCGGGCTGGAGCCCGAGCGTCCGCTCGCGCAGCCTGCGCGTGATGAACCGGGCGAGCAGCCCGCCGACGCCGAGCGCGAGCGCCGTCGAGAGCACCACCGGGACGGCGTCGGCCAGGACGGTGGACCACACCTCGGTGGGCGGCAGCCCGACGCTCACCTCGCCCACGACGGTCTCCGAACGGTCGAGCCCGTACACGGGGACCTTGGCCCGCGCCGAGACGCCGAGGGTGCCGCGCTCCCAGCTCACCGTCTCCTCGCCGCGCAGCGCGGCGTCGGGGCTGGTGGAGACCGGGTCGCCGATCTCGTCGGGGCTGGGGTGCGCGAGACGGCGCCCCGTGTCGTCGGTGATCACCACGAACAGGGCGCCGGTGCGGTCCTCGACCTCGCGGGCGTAGTCGTCGAGGGTGCCGGCGACGAGCTCGGCGTCGGTGGACGGCGGCTGCCGCTCCGACTCCGCCTCGGCGCCCGCCCGGACGCCGGGAGTCTCTGCCACGGTCTGCGCGATGCGCAGCGCGGACTCCTGGGTCTGCTGGACGAGCCGGTTGAACCCGGTGAGGGCGAACAGCCCGAGCGTGAGGAGCGACACCACCATCATCGCGGCCACGATCGACCGGTTGACCTGGGTGGTGAACTTCGTCGCCATGCTCGCATGCTAACCACGCGGAAGGTCCCGGCAGGAGCCGTGAGCAGAATGCGCACAACGAGTTCTGTGCGGTATTCCGCCACAACGCGCAGTAGCGCGCGGTGAGGGGCGACCCGTTCCTAGGGTGACCGGGTTATCGCACCCGCCGCCCCCCAGCCGGCCAGACGAAGGAGTCTCCCGTGCTTGTTCTGCTCGGATTCGGAATGGTCGCCACCTTCATGGTGCTGATCATGACCAAGCGCATGACCCCGGTGCTCGCACTGATCATCGTCCCCACGATCTTCGGGCTCTTCGCCGGTGCCGGCCTCGGGATCGGCGACATGGCGCTGGACGCCATCGGGGGTCTCGCCCCCACCGCCGCCCTGCTGATGTTCGCCATCATCTACTTCGGCCTGATGATCGACGTGGGGCTGTTCGACCCGCTCGTGCGCGTCATCCTGCGGCTGGTCGGCCACGACCCGGTGAAGGTCGTCGTGGGCACCGCCCTCCTGGCCGCGGTGATCTCGCTCGACGGCGACGGCTCCACCACCTTCATCGTGGTGACGAGCGCCATGCTGCCGATCTACCTGCGGCTCGGCCTGAGCCCCGTGGTGCTCACCTGCGTCGCGGGCCTGGCGAACGGCGCCATGAACATCCTGCCCTGGGGCGGCCCGACCGCCCGCGCCGCGGCGGCCCTCGACCTGTCGCCGAGCGACGTGTTCGTGCCGATGGTGCCGTCGCTGGTGGCCGGGCTCGTCGTGATCTTCGCGTTCTCGTGGCACCTCGGCCTGCTGGAGCGGCGCCGTCTCGGCACGATCGACCTGCCCGGGGAGGGCCTGGGCGGTGGTGCAGGCTCAGGCGGCGGCGCGGCCACCCGGAGCACCGGCCCGCGCGGCGGCGGAGGCACCGCAACCCGGGTCGAGCCCATCTCGACCGTGGCGATCCAGACGCTCGTGCGGCCGGACGACACCGCCATGGCCGACAGCATGCTCGACCCGCAGCGCTCCACCCTGCGGCCGAGGATGTTCTGGTTCAACCTCGTCCTCACGGCCGCCGTGATGGTGCTGCTGGTGGCCGACGTGCTGCCGCTGGCCTACGTGTTCATGGCCGGCAGCGCCATCGCGATCATCGCCAACTTCCCCCGGGTCTCCGACCAGGCGCAGCGCATCGTGGCCCACGCCCCCTCCATCGTCGGCGTGGTCTCGATGGTGCTGGCCGCCGGCGTGCTCATCGGCGTCCTGGAGGGCACGGGGATGGTCGACGCGATGGCCGCGTGGGTGTCGGGCAGCATCCCCGACCAGCTCGGCGCGTTCTCGGCGGTGATCACGGGGCTGCTGAGCATCCCGATGACCTTCTTCCTCTCGAACGACGCCTTCTACTTCGGCATCCTCCCGGTGCTCGCGGAGAGCGCCGCGGCCTTCGGCATCGCGCCCGTCGACATGGCCCGCGCGTCGATCACGGGCCAGGTGGTGCACATGCAGAGCCCGCTGGTGCCCGCCATCCTGCTGCTGATCTCGCTCGCCGGGGTCAACCTGGGCGACCACCACAAGAAGGTCCTGTGGCGGGCCGTGGTGGTAGCGCTGGTGATGCTCGTGGTCGGGATCGCGGTCGGCTCCATCGGCATCGGCTGACCGTCGGGCGTGCCCTCCCGGTGGCGGGAGGGCACACCTAGGATGAAGCGTTGTGAACGAGACATTCCTGGAGCCGGCAGCCGACACCCTGCGCGCCTGGGCGCTCGACGAGGACCTCAAGCGCACCGTCCTCGCCTCGCCCCCGCTCGCCGCGGCCGCGGAGCGCATCGCGCGCCGCTACACCGCGGGCGCGACGGCGGACCACGCGATCGACGCGGTGCGCGCGGGCGTCCGGCGGGGGCACACCGGCAGCATCGACTACGCGGGCGAGAGCATCCGCGACGCCGCGACCGCACGGCACGAGACCGACGTCTTCCTCGGGCTGATCGACGCGGTGCGGGCCGCGGACGTGCCCACCGCGATCTCATTCGACCTCTCGCACGTCGGCTCGCTGGTCGACCCCGGGCTCGGCCTCGCCCACGCCCGCGAGCTCGCGGCGGCCAGCGCCCCACTCGGGACGGCGCTCATGATCTCCGCCGAGGGGTCCGACCGCACCGACCTCGTGCTCGACCTCTACGAGGCGCTGTCCGCGGAGTTCGACCACGTCGGCATCACGCTGCAGGCCCGCCTGCACCGGACCCCGGCGGACCTGCGGCGGATGCTGCGCCGTCCAGGGCCGGTGCGGCTCGTCAAGGGCGCCTTCCTGGAGTCGGACGACGTCGCCCACAAGCGCGGCAGCGCGGAGCTCACCGCCGCCTACCTCGACCTGGCCGGCGAGCTCCTGGCGGCGCGGCACCCCGTGCTCCTCGCCACGCACGACGAGGCGCTCGTCGACGCCCTCCGGGAACGCCACGGCGACGACGCCCTGCAGGCGCCGGGGGTCGAGTTCGAGATGCTGCAGGGCCTCGGCACGGAGCTGCTGGACCGGCTCCACCACGAGGGCTTCAGCACCCGGGAGTACCTCATCTTCGGCGACAACTGGTGGCTCTACGCGCTGAACCGCATCGCGGAGGACCCGACCCGCGTCATCACGGCGCTCGCCGACCTGCGCCAGGCATGACACATGTCATGGATCGGGGGTGCACAACGCCCCGGGAGCCGGTGACAGCCCGACACTTCTGAGCGGCGCGTCCACGCGGTGGACTGGGGTCAGCGCCGAGGAGACACCCCGGCGGACGTACTGACAGGAGCACCCCATGGACCTCGTCGCCGCCCTCCAGAACCTCATCGGGCAGGTGCCCGAGCTTCTCCAGCCGCTGATCGTCGCCCTCGCGGGCGCCATCCCCTTCATCGAGGGCGAGGGCGGGGTGGCCATCGGCATCCTCGGCGGCATCCCGCCGGTCGTCGCCGCCGTGGCCGCGATGATCGGCAACTTCCTGACCGTCGCCGTGCTCGTGCTGCTCAGCACGGGAGCCCGCAACGCCGTCGTGACCCGGCACCGCGCGAAGGTCCAGACCCGCGACGCCGTGACGGTCGGCGGCGGCACCACCCTGCGGACGGCGTCGGAGGTCCGCGAGAACGACCGCAGCACCGCCCGGCGCGCCAAGTTCCAGCGCGCCTACGAGCGCTACGGCGTGCCGGGCGTGAGCCTGCTCGGCCCGCTGCTGCTGCCGACCCACTTCACGGCCACCATGCTCGCCGCCTCGGGCGTCGGCAAGGCCCGCATCCTCGTCTGGCAGGCCGTCGCGATCGTCGGCTGGACCACGCTGACCGCGCTCATCATCAGTGGGGTCCTCCAGGCCGTCCAGTGAGGTCGGCGCGGTCGGCCCGGTCGGGCCGGTCGGCGCGCAGAACGGGCGGGGGTGGTGGGTGCGGTTCTCCGC
>NZ_JBHWLR010000030.1:0-47179 GCF_042731755.1 Promicromonospora sp. NPDC059942 | reverse complement strand
GGTCGGCACAGACCTGTGCCGACCTCGACGCAGACTGCCGACCTCCAGGCCGGTGCCCAGGAGAGTGCCGACTTCGGCGCCTGAAAACAGGCTCTGAGCTGGGTTTGCAGGTAACTCTGCGGCCCGGTGTGTCATAGCTGCGGCAGAAATGTGCGTGTTCCATGGCACATTTGAGTGGTCCATGCCACACTGGCGCACGTTGCAGTGACGTACCAAGGCCACGTCCGGCGTGTCGTGAGCAAGTCGGGAAAGCATTGCGGCACGGGGGCGGGCAACGGGCTCGCCGTCGGATCCCGGACGGAAGGTCGAAGGACAGCATGGCGCAGGGTTCTGTGAAGTGGTTCAACGCGGAAAAGGGCTACGGGTTCATCGCCCAGGACGGCGGCGGCGCCGACGTCTTCGTGCACTACTCCGCAATCCAGTCCAACGGGTACCGGTCTCTCGAGGAGGCCCAGCGGGTCGAGTTCGAGATCACGCAGGGTCCCAAGGGTCCGCAGGCGGAAGCAGTCGTGCCGCTCTGACGTAACTCGTGAGAAGGCCGTCCTCCCTCCGGGGAGGGCGGCCTTCTTCGCGCGCCCCGAAGGACGTGTCAGGCCGGGTCCGGGGCGGCGGTCACCAACGGGGCGGCCGTACCGGCGAACGCCGCGGCGTCGTCGCCCGCCAGGAGCGTGGCCGGCACCGCCAGGGTGCGCAGGGCGCGTCCCAGGCGCGCGTCCCGGAGGTCGGGGAGCTCGACGGCGTCGCGGGTCCCCAGAGGGCCCTGTGCGGCGTCCTGGGCGGCCTCGTGCGCGCCCTCCGCCCTGGCGTCGTGCCGGGTGCCGCCCGGGCCGTCCTGGTGGCTTTCGCCCGCGTGGCCGCCGTCCGGGCCGTCCGGCCGGACGTCGTCCCGCGGCGGGTCTTCGGGCAGCCCGCGGACGGCCGCGAGGACCAGGTTGCCGTACCGGCGCCCCTTGAGGATCGCGGGCTCGGCGACGGCGGCGAGCCGGCCCTGCGCCGCGGCGTCCGGCCCGAAGGCCTCGGCGAGGCTCGCGACCTCGCGCCGGGCGGTGGTAAGCGGCGGACGGTCGGCGCAGTTCACCAGGAGGACGCCGCCGGGCCGCAGCACGCGGTGGGCCTGCGCGGCGAACCCCGTGCCCACCAGGTGTTCCGGCGTGCGGTCGCCCGCGAAGACGTCCCGGACCACCACGTCGTAGGAGGCGTCGCGCGCGGCGGCCAGGGCGCGCCCCGCGTCGTCGGCGCGCAGGCGCAGCAGGGGCGAGCGCGGCAGGGCGAACCATTCGCGCACAAGCTCCAGGAGGCGGGGATCGAGGTCGACGCCGAGCTGGCGGGAGCCCGGCCGCTCGTGCTCCACGTGCCGCGCGAAGGCGCTGCCGGCGGCGCCGAGGTGCAGCACCCGCAGCGGCCCGGGCGGCAGGAGCGCCACGAACGCGGCCATCTGTTGCATGTACTCGAAGTCGAGAAAGCCGGGGTCGGCCAGGTCGAGGCTGGAGCTCGGCACGCCGTTGACGTGCAGCGTCACCCGCTGCGGGAAGTCGGGGTCGCGGACCACCTCGGCGGTGCCGGTGCTGATCGGCACGGGGCCGACGGGCAGCTCGGCGGGGAGTGTCAGTGGTGCGGAGGAAGATGGGCGGCGTCGGGCGGAGCGGCGGGCCATGAGCACAGTGTCTCCCGGACCGGCGGTGCGCTTGACAGGATAGAACGTATGTTCGATAGTGTCGCACAAGGGGTTCGATCGGAGGTTCGAGATGGGCACCATGCAGTCTCAGAGCGGGCGGGAAGTGGTCTCGGCACGCATGCTCGTGCCACGCGCCGTCCCGCCGGGCGTCAGCGCCCTGCTGCGCAAGGCGGACGCGGAGCTCGCCGAGGCCGCGCGTGCGGCCGACCCGGGTGACCGGTTCGTGCACGCGCACCTCGCGGCAATCCGGTCGGCCGCGGCCGTCGTGGCCCTGCGGGGCCGCCCGTCGGCGCGCTCCGGCGCACGGACGGTGTGGGACATGCTTGCGCACGCCGAACCGGACCTCGCGGCCTGGTCGGGCTACTTCGCCTCCGGCGCGCCCCTGCGGGCCGCGGTGGACGCCGGGCGCCCGGAGCAGGTGGAGCCTGCGCGGGCGGACGAGCTGCTCGCGTGCGCCGAGGACTTCCGGGACGAGGTGGCGATGCTCGTGGACCCGGACACGGGGTTCGCGACGCAACGCCTGTCCCTGGTGCCCGAGGCGTCCTGACCGGCGCCGGCGGGGCCGGCAGACAAGCACTGGGCAAGAGCGGGAACGGAGCACGTTCGTGAGCAAGGGGCCGCGGTCAGCGGCGGCGAGACGGGACTGGGGGTCGGACGAGTCCGGCTGCTCGGTGCTGCACCTGGACATGGACGCGTTCTTCGCGTCCTGCGAGCTGGCACGGCGGCCGGAGCTGCGTGGCCTGCCGGTCATCGTCGGCGCGCAGGAGCGCGGCGTCGTGCTGGCCGCGACGTACGAGGCACGCGCCTTCGGCGTCCGGTCCGCGATGCCGATGACGCGGGCGCGCCTGCTGTGCCCGCAGGCCGTCGTGGTCCGACCCGACCACGAGCTGTACCGCGACGTGTCCCGCTCGGTCATGGGCATGCTGCAGGAGGTCACGCCGCTCGTGGAGCAGATCAGCGTGGACGAGGCCTTCCTGGACGTCAGCGGTGCCAGGCGGCGCCTCGGCCCGCCCACCGTGATCGGCGCGGAGCTGCGCCGGCGCATCGCGGCCGAGCACGGCGTGACGGCCTCCGTGGGCATCGCGCGGAACAAGTTCGTGGCCAAGCTGGCCTCCACGCACGCCAAGCCGGACGGCCTGATGCTCGTCCCCGTGGACGCCACCGTCGACTTCCTCCACACGCTGCCCGTCGGCGCCCTGTGGGGCGTGGGGGAGAAGACCGAGAAGTCGCTCGCCGCGTGGGGGATCACCACGGTCGCGGAGCTGGCCCGCACGGACCTGCCGAGCCTGCAGGCGGCCGTCGGCCGGGTCAGCGGCGCGCACCTGCACGACCTCTCCTGGGGCCGGGACCCGCGCCCCGTCGTCCCCGAGCAGCGCGAGCACAGCATCGGCGCCGAGACCACCTTCGGCACCGACCAGGACGACACCGATGCGGTCAACCGCAAGGTGCTGGAGCTGTCCGACCGGGTGGCGGCGCGCCTGCGGCACCAGGGCGTGCTGGCCCGCACGGTCTCGGTGAAGGTGCGCTCCAGCGACTTCGCGACGTTCACCCGGTCGCGAACGCTGGACGGGCCCACGGACGTCGCCCGGGAGATCTACCTCGTGGCGCGGGAGCTCGTCGCGGCGGTCGATCTGGGCGGTCTCCCGGTGCGGCTGGTCGGCGTGCGGGGTGAAAATCTCCGGGAACGCGACGGTTCCGCCCAGCAGCCCACGCTGGAGGAAGCGGTCGATCCGCGCTCCGGAGCACAGCGCGAGGCCGAGCTCGCGCTCGACGCGGTGCGTGAGAAGTTTGGGAAAACGGCGATCGACCTGGGTGTACATCGCAAGAACGGCACGCATCTTTACTGATCTGCCCCTATAGTCATGGGTATGCCCGGGATGTCGACTACCAACGACGGCCGGGTCGTCCTATCCTGGAAGGGACACTGTTCCTTTGCGAGATCCGGGGGTCTCGATGCCTCTGTCCGAGTACGAGCAGCGGGTGCTGGAGCAGATGGAGCGCGCTCTGACGTCAGACGACCCGCGGCTGGCCAACACGCTCCAGTCCACAGGCCGTGGTAACGCGCTCCGTTATGTGCTGTCCGGGGCCGGCGTAGTCGTCGGCCTGCTTCTTCTTGTCGTCGGTGCAGCGACGTCGCGTACGTGGCTCGGGGCCATCGGCTTCGTGCTGATGTTCGCGGGTGTGGTCTTCGCGTTCCTCGGACCGCGCAAGAAGCAGCAGGAGGGTCCGGTCGGCGTCGTCGGCGAAGACGGCACCGTCCAGCCCTCGAACGGGGGAGCACGCAAGGCCCGCAAGCGGCAGGGTGGTGGTGGTCGTTCCGGCTTCCTCGCCCGCCTCGAAGAGCGCTGGGAGAACCGGCGCAACCAGGGCGGCCGCTAGCCGGCCAACCGTTCCCGGTGGTCCTGACCGGACGACCGCACATGACAGGAGCCGGGCCCCGAGGGGCCCGGCTCCTGTCTTTCGTCCCACCTTCTTCGTTGAGTGCTGGCTATTTGTGGCTCTCAAGGCTTGAGAGCCACAAATAGCCCGCACTCAACGGGGGCGGGTGAGGGCTTCCGTCAGTTCTGCCGTCACCGTCGCAGTCAGCTCCTCGAGCTCGGCGGCCGTCGGCGGCGTCGAGTCGCGGGCGTAGCGCTCGTCCTCGGCGGCGTCGGCCAGGGCGGTGAGCCGTTCGGCGACGTCGTCGGGCAGGGGTGTGCCCGTCCTGGCGCGCACCTGGTCGGCGATCACCTCCGGCGCACGCCGCAGCGTGACCGACGGGCCGAGCCGTACCTCCCGCTCGGCGAGCAGCGCCAGGACGCGGGCCCAGGCGCGCTCGGGGTCGAGCTCCTCGACCTCCGTCCGACGGCGCAGCAGCAGCCACGCGGCACCCCCGAGCACCCCGAGGGCGAGGATGACCGCGACCACCCAGGCCCAGCCGGGCAGGGTCTGGTCGGACATCTGGCTGCCGGACGACGTGTCGTTCGTGGCGCCCGCCTCGGACTGGTCCGGCCGCTGGGTCGGCTGCTGCGGGGGCACCTCGTTGGCGCGCGACGGCGTGGGCGAGGCGCTGGGTGCGGTGCCCGTGCCGGGGTTCGCGTACGAGGGCAGCGGGCCGGTCTGGACCTGCGGCGTCGGCTCGAAGCGGACCCAGCCGACGGACGGGAAGTAGATCTCGGGCCAGGCGTGCGAGTCCTGGCCGGTGACCCGGTAGCTGCCGTCGCCGTCGGGCCGCCCGGGCAGCCAGCCGACGCCGATCCGGGCCGGGATGCCGAGGCTGCGGGCCATCACCATCATCGAGAGGGCGTACTGCGTGCAGTACCCCTCCTTGTTCTGCAGGAAGTCCCAGACGGTGTCCGACGAACCCCGGTAGTCGGCGTCCGGGTTGTACACGAACCCGGCGCCCGAGCGCAGGTGGTTCTGGAGCGCGACCGCCGCGTCGAACCGGGTGGGCGCGTCGCCGACGACCTCCTGGGCGTAGGCGGCGATGTCGTCCCGGTGCTCGGTGTCCGGCACCTCCGTGTAGCCGGCCGACCGGGGATCGCCCGACATGGGCGCGGCCCGCAGCAGCTCGGGGGTCAGTCCGCGCTCGACGATCTCGACGGTGTACGGCGCGCCCTGCTCGGTGCCCTCGCCGCTGCGCACCTCGTCCCGCAGCGGGTCGTAGGCCCAGTCGCCCTGGACGTCCACGGTGCGGGGCTCGAGCGGCAGGGGCAGCTCCGCGCCGTCGAGCTGCCCGATTCGCAGGTCCATCCGGAGGCGCTCGCCGTCGGCGCCCTCGCCGGGCGGCGCGAGGACCGTCGACGGGTCGAACTCGGCCAGGCCGCCGGTGGGCACGTTCCGGTTGGTCTGGACGCCGTCGAAGGCCGTCAGCGTCATGACGCGCAGGGGGCCGGCCGGCTCGCCCTCGGCCATCGTGTACGTCAGCACGGTGTTCGAGGACCGGGCGCTCAGGGGCTGGCGCATGTCCAGCTCGGAGGACAGCTCCACCGTGTCGGACGGCGTGGAGATGAGCTGGTTCCACGTCCCGGCCAGCGCCGGCAGGGACGCCATGCCGGTCGCGACGCCGAGCGAGGTGGCGGCGACCGCCACGGACGTCAGGGCCGTGATCCCGGAGCGGAACCGCTGCGCCCGGCGTACCGCCGCGGAGTCGGCGTCGCTGCGCCGGCCCGGGGTCAGTCCCACCGGGTCGACGGTGAGCAGCAGGAGCATCGCGGTGACGCTGATGACGAAGACCTGCCACTGCACGTCGCCGATGAGGGTCAGCGACGGCGTCCACAGGAGCAGCAGCGGCACCCCGGCGAAGCCCGGCATGCGGGCGCCGGCGAGGGAGTCCACCACGAGCAGAACCAGCAGGGTGCCGCCGACGGCGACCATGCTGATGGCCGGCCCGGGGTCCACGGGCGCCACCTGCGTGCTCATCAGCTCGGTGGCCTGGCGGAACCGTTCGAGGGCCTGCTCCACGGAGTCGGGCCCCACGAAGGGCTCGAACCGCTGGCCCGGTCCGCCGTAGCGGGCCAGGACGAACCAGACTGCGACGAGAAGGCCCGCCGTCGTCGCGAAGAACGAGGCGCTGCCGGCCGCGCGGTCGGCGGCCCGGTCCGCGCTCGGCCCCTGGCCCGCCGCCCGGCGGGCGGCGGCGCGGTCTACGGCGTTGCGCAGCAGCAGGTACCGCACCACGCAGGTGGTGGCCGAGACGAGGACGACGCCGGTGGTGCCGGCCGTGAGCCAGGGTCCGGGGTCGATGACGAGCGTGAGCGCGTGCATGGACGCGATCACGGCGATCGCGACGAGCACGCCGGACGCGACGGTGCGGACCAGCGGGCCGCGGTGGGCGGGGATCACGGCGCACGCTCCGCGAGCAGGGCCCAGGCGCGCTCCGGGTCGGTGCGGGCCTCGCAGGTGCTGACGTGCCAGCCGGAGGCGCGCAGCTCGGCGGCCGTCTGGTCCAGCTCGTGCTGGAACCCGGCGCCGCGCGGCGCCACCAGCAGCCCCCAGCAGGTGCCCTCGGCGCCGAGCGCGGCGAGGTCGTGCCGCGCGTCGGGTGCCTGCGGGCCGAGCACCGCCACGACGATCTCCCCCGGGGCGCGGGCGAGCCGGAGCGCCCGCGCGGTGGTGCTCGTCGCGTGCTGCCCCTCCGACGCGCCGCGGTGCCCGCGGATGTCGACGCACGCGTCCAGCAGGGCGGACCTGCTGGCGCGGGTGATGGCGAAGCGGACGCCGTCCACGCTGGGCGCCACGCTGGTGGTCACCAGGCGGGACGGGTGGCCGGCGTCGAGGAACGAGGTGGCGATCGACGCGGCGAGCTCGACGGCCCACTCGCCGTCGTCCACCGCCGCCGGACGGCGCAGGCTCCCGGACTCCTGCCAGTGGGGCAGCAGCGAGCGGTCGAGCAGGACGGTCACGGGGCGCACCCCGGCGCTCTCGTCGGCGCGGACCATGAGCTGGCCGCGGCGTGCGGCGCTCGCCCAGTGGACACGCCGTGGGTCGTCGCCCGCGACGTACTCCCGCAGCACGGAGTCGTCGCTGGACTGCAGGCGCGCGCCCGTGGCGGAGTGGTCGACGTCGCCGACCGACCGGGTGCGCACGGCGAGCTCGACGGTGCGGGGCCACACGGGGACGTGCGTGGCGCTGCCGAGGGGCTGGGTGGCGCGGACCAGGCCGAACACGTCGGTCCGGGTGGTCAGCAGCGGGCCGAGCGACCAGCGCCCGCGCCGCATCGGCGTGAGCGAGTAGTGCACGGTGATCCGGTCGGCCCGCGCGGAGACCCGGGCGCGGATGCCCTGGTGCCCGGCGAGCTCGTGCGCCGCCTGCTCGGACAGGCGCAGGCGGGACAGCCGCTCGTACGCCGCGCCGGAGGCCTGGTGCGCGGCGACCAGGAGGCTCACGTCCGCCGTCCGGTCGCGCACCACGGGGTTGGGCGCGACGGACCGTGTCACGTGCAGGGCGCCCCGGCCGGACTCCAGCCGCTGGGTGCCGATCACCAGCCAGGCCACGCCCACGGCGATGAGCGCCGCGGCGCCCAGGCCGACCAGGTCGGGCAGGGTGAGGACGAGCCCGAGCGGGATCAGCACACCGCCGACGCACGCAGCGCCGATGCCGCGGGGGGTGAGCCGGACCCGGCTGATCCGTGCGAGCGTGTCACGCCACTTCATGACCGTGCCGCCCCGGCCGCTCAGAACTGGCGCCGGTCGGCGGGCTCGAGCGCCGGCACCGGTGTGCGCTGCACGATCTCGTCGACGAGCGTCTCGGGGGTCACGCCGCCGAGGCGCGCCTCGGTGGTGAGGATGAGCCGGTGGGCCAGCACGGGCCGGGCGAGCCGCTGGATGTCGTCGGGCAGCACGTGGTCGCGGCCCGCCATGGCGGCGATGGCCTTGGCGGCGCGCAGGAGCTGGAGCGAGGCGCGCGGCGAGGCGCCCAGCCGCAGGCCCGGGTGCTCACGCGTGGCCCCGACGAGGCCCACGACGTACCGCTTGACCGAGGGGGACGCGTACAGCGACCGCACGAGCGCGGAGAACCGCAGCAGCGTGTGCCCGTCGGTCACGGCCTCCAGGTGCGCCAGCGGCGTGCTGGCCTCCTGGCGGTCGAGCATGAGCATCTCGGCGTCGATGTCCGGGTACCCCACGGTGATGCGGGCCATGAAGCGGTCCCGCTGCGCCTCGGGCAGCGGGTAGGTGCCCTCCATCTCCACCGGGTTCTGGGTGGCGACCACGAGGAACGGCCGGGGGAGCTGGTGGGTGGTGCCGTCGACCGTGGTCTGGCCCTCCTCCATGCACTCCAGCAGCGCGGACTGGGTCTTGGGCGAGGCGCGGTTGATCTCGTCGCCGATCACGATGTTGCTGAACACCGGGCCCGGCCGGAACTCGAACTCGTGGCTGCCGGTGCGGAAGATGTTGACGCCCGTGAGGTCGCTCGGCAGCAGGTCGGGCGTGAACTGGATGCGGCCCACGTGGCAGTCGATGCTGCGCGCGACGGCCTTGGCGAGGGTGGTCTTGCCGACGCCGGGCACGTCCTCGACGAGCAGGTGGCCCTCGGCCAGCAGGACGGCGAGGGTGATGTCGGCCAGGCCGGGCCGGCCCGTCACGACGGACTCCACGGCGCCCCGGACGCGGGCCATGGTCTCCACGAGCTCGTCGAGCGCGGCTGGTCCGGGCTCTCCCTGCGGAGCGGGCGCTCCGCCGAACCGAGGATCCGTGAGGCCGGACGTGGCGCGTTCCGTGTGCACTGGGGGACCTCCATCGGGCCGGGAGTCAGGCCGGTTTCTTGCGCGTGTACGCGCTGTTCGGAAGCCGGGGCGACTGTCGCTCGCCCGGCTGGACCAGCCTAGTAGAGATGTAAAGCACTCTGTTGTGTGCATCACGCGGTCTTCACACATCCCAGGGCTTGTTTCGCCCTGGTGAAACGACGTCTCGCCGGGCGGGGGACCCGCACGAGACTGCGGACCGGAGGCACCTACCGGGACATTCCACGCCACGCCGGACATGAATTTACTCCACCTGCTCTTTACCTCTTTGACCTGCGCATTGAGGGCGGGTGGGCAGTTCTCCCCATGGTTTTTCCGAGTGCGGTGGTGGAAAGTGGAGTAGCGTGGAGTATGCGGGAGCGGAAGGAGGTGTCGGCCCATGACTGCGATGGCAGAAGGTTTCGCAGGTCTGGGTCTGCTCCTCGGCACGTACACCCCGAAGCTCGACGAGAAGGGGCGCCTGATCCTTCCCGCCAAGTTCCGGGGGCGACTGTCCGGCGGTCTGGTGATGACCAAAGGGCAGGAGCGGTGCCTCTTTCTTCTTCCGATGGACGAGTTCCAGCAGATCTACACCCAGATCCGGCAGGCGCCGGTGACGAGCAAGGCAGCACGGGACTACACGCGAAACTTCCTGGCGGGAGCGAGCGACGAGGTCCCGGACAAGCAGGGCCGGGTCTCCATCCCGACGCACCTGCGGGCGTACGCCGGTCTCGACCGCGATGTGGTCGTGATCGGGGTGGGAACCCGCGTGGAGGTGTGGGATGCGCAGGCGTGGGCCACATACCAGGAACAGACCGAACCCGACTACATCGATCAGGCCGAGGAGATCTTCCCCGGGCTGAGCTTCTAGGCAGGGCGAGGGGACGGCCGTACGGCCAGGCCTCCTCCCGCAGGATCCGGCGCACTTCCCCGCCGCCGGAACCGTGCGGAGGGAGACCTGACCGGACGGCGGTACCGGCACCAGACACGACGCACCACGCATGACGCACGAGGCATGACGCAGGACAGCACCACGCAGGAGGGAGACACCGATGAACGCGACCGACGACCGCCCCGGCACCGGCAGTGACGCCGCCGACCGCCACCTCCCGGTGCTGCTCCAGCGCTGCGTCGACCTGCTGGCCCCCGCGCTCGCCGAGCCCGGTTCGGTCCTGGTGGACTGCACGCTCGGCATGGGCGGCCACACGGAGGCCGTGCTCGAGCAGCTCCCGTCGGCCCGCGTCATCGGCATCGACCGCGACCCCCAGGCCCTCGCCCTCGCGGGCGAGCGGCTGGCCCGGTTCGGCGACCGGTTCACGCCGGTGCACGCGGTGTACGACGAGATCACCGAGGTGGTCGACGCGCACGCCGGCGGCGCCGTGCAGGGCGTGCTCATGGACCTCGGGGTGTCCTCGCTGCAGCTCGACGAGACCGACCGCGGTTTCGCCTACGCGCAGGACGCCCCGCTCGACATGCGCATGGACTCCACCCAGGAGCTGACGGCGGCCGTCGTGCTCAACACGTACGACGAGCGCGACCTCGCGCGGATCCTGCGGGAGTACGGCGAGGAGCGCTTCGCGGGCAAGATCGCGCGGGCGATCGTCCGGCGTCGGGCCGAGCGGGAGTGGGACCGCAGCGGGGAGCTCGTCGACCTGCTGCGCGCCGTCATCCCCGCCGCGACCCGCAAGACGGGCGGCCACCCCGGCAAGCGCACCTTCCAGGCGCTGCGCATCGAGGTGAACGGTGAGCTCGAGGTCCTCGAGCGGGCCGTGCCCGCCGCGATCGAGGCGCTCGCGGTGGACGGTCGCATCGTCGTGGAGTCGTACCAGTCGCTCGAGGACCGGATCGTCAAGCGGGCCATCGCGCAGGGCACCACGTCGTCGGCCCCGCCCGGGCTGCCCGTCGAGCCCGAGACCCACCGGCCCTATCTCGAGGCGCTCACCCGGGGCGCGGAGGAGGCCGACGCCGAGGAGCTGGAGCGCAACCCGCGCTCGGCGTCGGTCCGGCTGCGCGCCGCACGGCGCGTGCGCCCCACGCCCGAGCACCTGCTGAACCGCACCAACAGGCACCACACAGCGAAGGAGGACCGCCGATGAGTGCAACCAACGCCGCGACGGCCCGCGCAGTCCGTCCGGCCGAGCTGCCCCGCACCCGCAGGGCACCGCTGACCGCGATCTCCGGGGGCGCCGCGCAGCGCGGCCGCCGCCTGGACGTGGTCCGCGCGCCGCTGCACGCGAAGAGCCGGGTGCCCTTCTTCGTGCTGTGCGCCACCCTGATGGTCGGTTCCCTCGTGGCGGTGCTGGTGCTCAACACCACGCTGGCGCGCGGTTCCTACGAGATGTCGCAGCTGCAGGGCGACGTGGCGCAGACCGCGCAGGACGTCCAGGTGCTGCAGGAGGACCTGAGCGCCGCCCACACGGACCTCCCGGACAAGGCCCGCAGCCTCGGCATGGTGCCGGCGGAGAACCCGACCATGGTCAGTGTCCGTACCGGCAAGGTGGTGAAGGGTACGGACCAGTGACGGGTCCGACCTCGGGCTCGGGCCGGCAGCGCAAGCAGACCGGCACCCCGCCGCAGAAGGCCCGGCCCGCCAAGGCCCAGCCGCCCAAGGCGCGCTCGGCACAGGCCCGGCCTGCCAAGGCCCAGCCGGCGAAGGCCCGGACCTCCAAGGCCAAGGCCCAGCCGGCCAAGGCCCAGCCCACCAAGGCCCAGCCGCGTGCGACCAGCACCCGGCTGGGCCTTCAGGCACCCGGCGCCCCGCGCCCGGCGTCCGCCCCGTCCCGGCCCGCCCGGTCCCGGGTGGCGCGCCCGCTGCCGCCCCGGCCGGGCCGGCCGGAGGTGCGGCAGCGCTGGCTGGTCGGCATCGCGGCCGTGGTGGTCCTCGTCTTCCTGGTGCGCCTGGTCCACGTGCAGCTCATCGAGGGGCCGAGCCTGGCCGCCAAGGCCGAGGCGGCGCGCACGGCCACCGCGGTCACGCCCGCGCACCGGGGCGACATCACCGACGCGAACGGCGTCGTGCTCGCGACCTCGGTGGACCGGTACACGGTGGTGGGCGACCCGGTGGCGATCGAGGACTTCCGCGGCTCGAGCCGCGGGCTGGACGCCGAGGGCAACAAGGTGCAGGACGGCGCCCTGGGCATCGCCCAGCTCCTCGCGCCGATCCTCGACGAGCCCAAGAACGAGCTGGCGGCCAAGCTCGTGGGCGAGTCCCGCTACAAGGTGCTCGCCAAGAACGTGGTGCCGCAGGTGCAGCGCGCCATCGCCGACCTGCAGATCCGGGCGTACATCCGGACCGACCTCACCTCCCGGCGCACGTACCCGTCCGGCACCGTCGCGGGCTCGCTGGTCGGTTTCGTGGACGACGAGCAGACCGGGCAGGGCGGCATCGAGAAGGCGTACGACGACCTGCTGGCGGGTACCGCGGGCTCGGACACGTACGAGCGCAGCCTCGACGGCCTGCGCATCCCGGCCGCCGGCCAGGAGTCGGTCCCGGCGGTCCCGGGCGACAGCATCCAGCTCTCGCTGGTGCACGACATCCAGTGGAAGGCGCAGGACTCCATCGACGAGGCCAAGCGGACCACCGGCGCCGAGTACGGCATCGCCATCGTGCAGGACGTGCGCACGGGCGAGATCGTGGCGCTCGCGGACTCGGGGTCGGTGAACCCGAACGACCGGTCGACGTCGGCCGTCGCGGGCGGCTCGCGCGCCGTGAAGGACGTGTTCGACCCGGGCTCGACCGGCAAGGTGATCACCATGGCCGCCGCGCTGGAGGGCGGCTACTGGAACCCGAACAGCCGGTTCACCGTCCCCTACACCTACACGACGCCGAACGGCCAGAGCTTCCGCGACTCGCACGAGCACCCGGTGCAGCGGCTGACGCTGACGGGCGTGCTGGCGCAGTCGTCGAACACCGGCACCGTGCAGGCCGGCGAGAAGATCCCGCTGCAGACCCGGCAGGACTACCTGTACAAGTTCGGGTTCGGGCAGCCGACAGGCCTGGGCCTGCCGGGCGAGTCCGTGGGCCTCATGCCGCCCGCCGACGTCGCCGACTGGGACGGCCGTACGCAGTACGCGGTGCTGTTCGGGCAGGGTCTGTCCGTCAACGCGATGCAGGCCACGAGCGTGTTCTCGACCGTGGCGAACGGCGGCGTGCGGATGACGCCGACGCTCTTCGAGGGCTCCACGAGCCCCGACGGCGTCACGACGCCGGCCGAGCAGGAGCCGGGGGAGCGGGTCATCTCGCAGGAGACCGCCGACACCCTGGTCGAGATGATGGAGACCGTGACCGAGGACGGCGGTACGGGTACCAACGCGGCCGTGCCGGGCTACCGGGTGGCGGGCAAGACCGGTACCGCGCAGATGCCCGCGGGCGGCGGCTGGACGTACATGGCGTCGTTCATCGGCGTCGCGCCGGCCGACGACCCCCGGTACACCGTGGCCGTGTTCCTCAAGAGCCCGCACAGCTCGATCTTCGGCGGCGACGTCGCGGCGCCGGTGTTCAGCGACGTCATGGGCTTCACGCTGCAGAAGATGGACGTGCCGCCGAGCGAGGACCCGAAGCGGCGGCTCAAGACCGAGTGGTGATGCGGTCGCTGGTCAGCTCGCGATCCGCACCGTGCTGCCGAGGGTGGCCGTCAGGATCGACTCGATGGCGAAGCCCGTGGCCGACGCGAGGTCGACGGCCTCCGGGTCGAGCAGCCACTGGAGCTGGAGGCCGTCCATGACGGCGATCACCGCGGCGGCGGCGCGCTCCGGCTCGCCCTCGGGCAGGGTCACGTCCCGCTCGGCGGCCAGCTCGCGCACGGCCTGGGAGATCTCGCCGCGCAGCACGGAGAACCGCTCGGCGACCCAGGTGGACGCCGGGTGCCCGTCGGTCACGGACTCGCCGGTGAGCACCGCGTAGGCCTGCACGATGCCGCGCCGGTCGGCGTTCAGCTTCGCGGTGGTGACCAGGTGCCGGAACAGCTCCATGCCACCCGGGATGTGCTTGCCCTCCAGGTGCTGCACGTCCACGCGGTCGCGGTACTCGAGCACCTCCCACAGCAGCTTGTCCTTGCTGCCGAAGTGGTGCAGCACTCCCGCGTGCGTGATGCCCACCTGGGCGGCGACGTCGACGAGCGAGCCCTGGTGGTAGCCCTTGGACCCGAAAACACGTGTCGCGGCGGCGAGGATCTCCTCCCGCCGCTGGTCGCGCGTGGGCCGCTTGGCCTTCGGGGCAGCCTGCCCTGTCGCTTCTGGCATGGACTCACGATAGCCGAGAATCCGGGCTTACTAACCAGTAAGTAAGTGTGGTTGAATGCGCTCAGCCGTCCACCGCCGAACGGAGAAGCACTTGTCATCGCAGGCAGTTACCGCGCAGGTCATCGCCACGGAGCCCGAGCTGCTCCGGCTCCTGGACCAGCTCTCCGCCGAGGAGAAGGTGTCGCTCGTCGTGGGCGCGTCCATGTGGACCACCACGGGGGTGCCGCGGATCGGCCTGGAGCCGGTGGTGCTGTCCGACGGGCCCGTCGGCGTGCGTGGCCCGGACGGCGGGACGTCGGCGATGTTCCCCGCACCGTCCGCGCTGGCCGCGACGTGGGACCTGGAGCTGGCCCGCCGCGCCGGCCTGCTGTTCGCCGCCGAGGCCCGCCGCCACGGCGTCGACGTGGTGCTGGCCCCGCAGGTCAACCTCCAGCGCACGCCCGTGGGCGGCCGTCACTTCGAGTGCTACTCCGAGGACCCGCACCTGACCGCCGAGATCGCGGTGGCGCTCGTGGGCGCCGCGCAGGAGCGGGGCGTCGGGATGTGCGTCAAGCACTACGTCGCCAACGACTCCGAGACCGAGCGCACGCGCTACCTCGCGCGCCTCGACGAGCGGACGCTGCGCGAGGCCTACCTCGCACCCTTCGAGCGCCTGGTGCGCGACGTCAACCCGTGGTCCGTCATGGGCGCCTACAACGGCGCCGACACCGAGGGCCTCGCGGCGCCCCTGCTGGAGCACCGGCCGCTCGTGGTCGACCTGCTCAAGGAGGAGTGGGGCTACGACGGCCTGTTCGTGAGCGACTGGGTCGCCACGCAGTCCGTGGTGCCCGCCGTGCGCGGCGGCCTGGACCTGCAGATGCCCGGGCCCGACGGTGCATGGGGCGACGGCCTGCTCGACGCCGTCCGCTCCGGCGAGGTCGCCGAGTCGGAGCTGGACGACAAGGTGCTGCGCCTGCTGCGGCTCGCCCGCCGCACCGGCCGGCTCGTGCTGCCCGGCGCCGCCGACGCCGACGGCGCCGCGGGCGCGCACCTCGCGCTCCAGGCCGTGCCGGACCAGCCGGCCGCCGCGACCGCGACGTCGAGCGCGCTCCTGCGCGAGCTGGCCGCCCGCTCCGTGGTGGTGCTCAAGGACGACGCCGGCCTGGTGCCGCTGGTGCAGGACGGCGCCCGCCCGCTGCGGGTCGCGCTGCTCGGCCCCGCAGCGGTCGAGCCCTTCTTCCAGGGCGGCGGCTCCTCGTTCGTGCAGCCCGACCACCTGACCTACCCCGCCGACGAGCTGCGCGCCGCGCTGCCGGCCGGCTCCGAGCTGACCGTGCTGGCCGGCGCCCGCGCGCTGCACAACCCGCCGGAGCTCGACATCGACCGGTGCACCGACCCGGTCTCCGGCGAGCCCGGCCTGCGCGTCGAGCTCCTGGCCGCCGACGGCAGCACGCTCGAGGAGCGCACCGCCACCGGGTGGACCGGCTGGCTGGAGGACGTGCGACCTGACGCGGACGCCGTCCGCCTGCGGGCGACCGTCCGGCTGGACGAGGCGGGCGCCCACGAGCTCGGCGTCGGCACCGTCGGCGTACACCGGGTGCTCGTCGACGGCGCGGAGGTCGCGACCGGCAGCACCGTGGTGAACGAGGACGTCGTGCTCTCCTCCGGGCACAACCACCCCATCGCGGCCCTCGCGCAGGCGAGCGGCGTCGCCGAGCTGGACGCGACCGTCCAGGTGGTGCACGCCGTGGGTTACGGGCACTTCGTGCGCGCCGCCCTGGTGCACCGGCTGCCCGGCCCCTCGGCCGCCGACGAGCTGGCCGCCGCCGTCGAGGCCGCTGCCGCCGCCGACGTCGCCGTGGTGCTGGTCGGCACCACCGCCGAGGTCGAGTCGGAGGGCTACGACCGGCCGGACCTGGACCTGCCCGGCAACCAGGACGAGCTCGTGCGGCGCGTCGCCGCGGCCAACCCGCGCACCGTCGTCGTCGTCAACGCGGGCGCGCCAGTGCTGCTGCCCTGGCTGAACGACGTGCCGACCGCGCTGTGGGGCTGGCTGCCCGGGCAGGAGGCGGGCACGGCGCTCGCCGACGTGCTCACGGGCGCCACCGAGCCGTCCGGCCGCCTGCCGTGGACGCTCCCGGCGCGCTTCGAGGACGTCCCGGTGCCGCACGCGCGGCCGGTGGACGGCGTCGTCGAGTACACCGAGGGGACCGACGTCGGCTACCGCGCCTGGGAGCGGCGGCTGGCCGCCGGGCCGGACGCCGCGGGTGCGGGCGCGCCCGTGCCCGCCGCGCCGTTCGGGCACGGCCTGGGCTGGACCACCTGGGAGTACGAGGACGCCGTCCTCGCCTGGGGCCAGTCCCACGACGCGCCCGCGACCCTGACCGCGTACGTGACCGTCCGGAACACCGGGTCCCGCGCGGGCCGCGAGGTGGTCCAGGTCTACGTCGAGGCGCCCGCGGGCGGCCCGAGCCGCCCCGTGCGGTGGCTCGGCGGCTTCGCGGTGGCGGACGTGCCCGCCATGGGCAGTGCGACCGTCCGCGTACCAGTTCCCACCCGGGCGCTGCAGGTCTGGGACCCGCAGGCCAAGGGCTGGACCACGCCGCCGGGCACCTACCGGCTGCGTACCGGCAGGTCCGTCGCGGACCTGCGCCTGACCAACGAGCTGACCGTCCGGCCCGGGGAGGAACCCGGCGCCGGAACCCAGTGATCACACCCCATCTGTCCCGTCGGGGGACAAGTGCAAGGAGGCACACCGTGAGGATTCACAAGCACGTCGCCGTCGTGGCGGCCGCAGCAGCCGTCGCGCTGCTGGCAGCCTGCAGCGGCGGTGGTGGTGGCGGCACCGCCACCGAGGCCGGCGGCGGGGAGACCCTGACCGTCGGCATGCCGAACGGCGTCCAGACCGAGAACCACAGCCCGTTCGCCACGGGCTCGTCCGCGCTCTCGCTGGGCTACGCGTTCACGATCTACGAGCCGCTGATGATGCGCAACCAGGCCCGGCCCTCCGAGGACCCGGAGCCCTGGCTCGCCGACAGCGTCGAGTGGAACGAGGACTTCACCGAGGCCGTCATCACGCCCCGCGAGGGCGTCACCTGGTCGGACGGGGAGGAGTTCACCGCCGACGACGTCGCGTTCTCCATCCAGCTCCGCAAGGACTTCGAGGC
This sequence comes from Promicromonospora sp. NPDC059942, assembly GCF_042731755.1. Classification (NCBI taxonomy): domain Bacteria; kingdom Bacillati; phylum Actinomycetota; class Actinomycetes; order Micrococcales; family Promicromonosporaceae; genus Promicromonospora; species Promicromonospora sp. NPDC059942. The sequence continues at coordinate 29,916 of NZ_JBHWLR010000030.1, read as the reverse complement.
GCTGAACACCGGCGCCCTGCCCTACGACAGCGTCGAGACCGACGGGTCCACCGTCACCGTCTCGTTCACCACCGGGCAGTTCGTCAACCAGTCCAAGCTGTACGACCTGGTCATGGTGCCCGAGCACATCTGGGCCGACGTCAAGGACCCGACCACCGACACCAACCCCGACCCCGTGGGCACCGGCCCGTACACGCTGGAGTCGTGGACCCCGCAGGCCGCGACCGTCGTGGCGCGCGACGACTACTGGGGCGGCAAGCCCGCCGTCCCCGAGATCCGGTACTCGTCGTACAACGACAACAACGCCCTGACCACGGCCCTGACCACCGGTGAGGCGCAGTGGGGCTGGACGTTCATCGCCGACTACGAGAACGTCTACATCGCCCAGGACCCGGAGCACTACCACCAGTACGCCGCCGGCGGACTCGGCATCGACGTGCTCTACCTGAACAACGAGACCAAGCCGTTCGACGACAAGGCGTTCCGCCAGGCCCTGAACATGGTCATCGACCGCCAGGAGCTCGTCGACGTCGCCACCTCGGGCGTCAACCCCGCCCTGACCAGCGTCACCGGCCTGCCGCTGCCCGCCGGCGAGGAGTTCCTCTCCGCCGAGTACGCCGACCAGGAGTACGCGGTCGACGTCGAGGGCGCCCGCGCCCTGCTGGAGGACGCCGGCTACACCTGGGAGGGCGAGAAGCTCGTCGACCCCGACGGCGACGAGGTGACGTTCGAGCTGGTCAACCCGGCCGGCTGGAACGACTACCTGACCGCGCTCGACCTCATCAAGAACTCCGCCGCCGAGCTCGGCGCCACCGCCACCGTCAACCCCGTCAACCAGGACGGCTGGTTCGCCGACATCATCCCCGGCGGCGACTTCCAGGCCACCCTGCACTGGACCGACGGCGGCGCCACCCCCTGGGACATGTACTCCGACATCCTGGACGGCGCGCAGTACAAGAAGCTGGGCGAGCCGGCCACGTGGAACTTCGGCCGCTTCCAGAACGACGACGCCACGCAGGCGCTCGCCGACTACGCCGCCGCGCAGGACGACGGCGCGCGTACCGAGGCGCTGGACACCATCCAGAAGGTGTTCGTCGAGGAGGTGCCGGGCATCGCCATCTGGACCCGCCCGGCCACCGCGCAGTACTCGACGCAGAACTACGTGGGCTGGCCGTCCGAGGAGGACCCGTACAACCAGCCCCAGCCCACCGGTGTGCAGGCCGCCCAGATCCTGATGCACCTCAAGCCTGCGGAAGGCTGATGAGCGAGACGACACCGGTGCTGGCCGCGCACGGCCTCACCAAGCACTTCCGAGCGGGCGGGCGCCGCGTCAGCGGCCGCTCGCCCGCCCGGGCGATCCACGCCGTGGACGGCGTGGACCTCGAGCTCCACCGCGGCCAGGTCCTGGCCGTGGTGGGGGAGTCGGGGTCCGGCAAGTCCACGGTCGCCCGGCTGCTGGCCGGACTGATCCCGATCACGGGCGGGCAGGTGCTGCTCGACGGCGCCGCAGTCCGCCTGCGGGGCCGGCGGGCGTTCCGCGCGTACGTGCGACGCGTGCAGATGATCTTCCAGGACCCGTTCGGCTCCCTGAACCCGGTGCACCCCGTGCGCTACACCCTGACCAGGGCGCTGCGCCTGCACCGCAAGCAGTCCACGGGCGGCACCCTGCGCGGGCCCGAGCTGGAGGCGGCCCTCACCGAGCTGCTGGAGCGCGTGCACCTCACGCCCGCGACGCGGTACGTGGACAAGTACCCGCACGAGCTGTCCGGCGGGCAGCGGCAGCGCATCGCCATCGCGCGGGCCCTGGCCGCCGACCCGGAGGTGCTGCTCGCCGACGAGCCCGTCTCCATGCTGGACGTCTCGATCCGGCTGGGCATCCTCAACCTGCTGGCCGACCTGCGCGACCGGCTCGGGATCGCCGTCCTGTACATCACTCACGACATCGCCTCGGCCCGGTACTTCGCCGACCGGACCACCGTGCTGTACGCGGGTCAGGTCATGGAGACCGGCGACTCCGAGTCCGTGACCCAGGAGCCGCTGCACCCCTACACGCGGCTGCTCATCGCGTCCGCGCCCGACCCCGACGACCTGGCGGGGATCGGCGCCGCGGCCGTGCGGGAGCAGGGGACCGGCGGCGAGCCGCCGAGCCTCGTGGACCCGCCGCCCGGCTGCCGGTTCGCGCCGCGCTGCCCGTACGCGACCGACCTGTGCCGCAGCGAGACCCCCGAGCTGATCGAGGTCGCCCCCGGGCGGTCCGCCGCCTGCTGGGGGTACGGCGAGCGGGAGGGTCGGCCCGACGTCGGGCCCGCCGTCCGCCACGCCGGTAGCGGCGCCAACGGGAACGGGGAGGTGGCCGCATGAGGTTCCTGCTGCGCAGGGTCGTGTTCTACGCGCTGACCGCGTGGGCCGCGATCACCATCAACTTCTTCATCCCGCGCCTGCTGCCTGGCGACCCCGTCACGGCCCTGCTGGGCCGCATGCAGGGCCGCATCGACAGCAACGCCGAGCACTCGCTGCGCGTGCTGTTCGGCCTGGACCAGGACACCAGCCTCTGGCAGCAGTACGTCGACTACTGGGGCCTGCTCCTGAAGGGCGACCTCGGCCTGTCCTTCACGCACTTCCCGACGCCCGTGGCCGACATCGTCAACCAGTCGCTGCCGTGGACGGTCGGGCTGGTCGGCGTCGCCACGATCATCGCGTTCGTGATCGGCTCGCTCATCGGCACGTTCCTCGGCTGGCGCCGCGGCACCTGGGCCGACGGGCTGCTGCCCGTGGCGACGTTCTTCCAGGCCGTGCCGTACTTCTGGCTGGGCCTGATCACCATCGCCGTGCTGTCCGTGAACCTCGGCTGGTTCCCGTCCAGCGGCAGCTACGACCGTGGCCTCGTGCCCGCGTTCAGCGGTGAGTTCATCGGCTCCGTCATCTACTACGGGTTCCTGCCCGCGCTCACCGTCGTGCTGTCCTCCGTGGCCGGCTGGGTGCTCGGCATGCGCAACATGATGGTGACCGTCTCCTCCGAGGACTACGTCACCGTCGCGCACGCCAAGGGCCTGCCCGAGCGGCAGGTCATGCTCGGCTACGCCGCGCGCAACGCCGTCCTGCCGCAGGTCTCCAGCTTCGCGCTGTCCCTCGGCTTCGTCGTCGGCGGCACGCTGATCATGGAGATGGTCTTCTCCTACCAGGGCATCGGCTACACGCTCTACCAGGCCGTCTCCACGCACGACTACCCGCTGATGCAGGGCTGCTTCCTGGTCATCACCCTGTCCGTCCTCGTGGCGAACATGGTGGCCGACCTCGCCTACGCCCTGCTCGACCCCCGCACCCGGACGGAGGACCGATGAAGAACCAGCTGCTGTTCCTGCGCAACGGCAAGGTCATCACCGGCCTGGTCATCCTCGGCTTCTTCACGCTGCTCGCCCTGGTGGGTCCCTGGCTCTCGCCGTACGACCCCAACCAGGTGAGCGACGCACTGCTCAGCCCGCCGTCCGTCACCCACTGGCTCGGCACCGACCACACCGGGCGCGACATCCTGTCCCAGATCATCGTCGGCGCTCGCGGCGTGCTCGTCGTCGGCCTGGTCGCCGGCGTGAGCGCCACCGTGGTGGGCGTGCTCGTGGGCGTGACCGCCGGTTTCGTCGGCGGCATCGGCGACGAGTCGCTGTCCGCGCTGTCGAACATGTTCCTCGTCATCCCGCAGCTGCCGCTGATCATCCTGATCGCCGCGCAGCTGCCGTCCGCCGGCGGCCTCACCGTCGCGCTGGTCATCGGGGCGACCGGCTGGGCCTGGGGCGCTCGCGTGCTGCGCGCCCAGACGCTGTCGCTGCGCAAACGCGACTTCGTCGAGGCGGCCCGGGCGAACGGGGAGCGCACGTGGCGCCTCGTGCTCGCCGAGGTCATGCCCAACCTGACGGCCGTCATCGCCTCCGGGTTCGTGGGCACCGTGACGTTCGCGGTGCTGTCCCAGGTCACGCTGTCGTTCATCGGTATCACGCCGGTCAGCGACTGGAACTGGGGCACCATCCTGTTCTGGGCGCAGAACAACCTCGCGCTGCAGCGTGGCGCGTGGTGGTGGTTCGTGCCGGCCGGGGCGTGCATCGCGCTGCTCGGCATGGCGCTGACCCTGGTCAACTTCGGTATCGACGAGATCGTCAACCCCCGCCTGCGGTCCACCGGCCTGCACGCGCGCTCGCTGCGTCGCCGGGGCATCCGGCCGCGCGTGGGGTTCACCCCGGTGGTGCGGGAGGTGCGGTCATGAGCGCAGGTGCTGTTACCGGTCCGGGCGCGGCTCCGGCCGTCGCTGCCGGCGGTCTTGCTGCCGACGGCGGGCCGACGGCGGAGGACCCGGTCCTCGAGGTCCGGAACCTGAGCGTCGACTACGGGTTCGGCGACGACCCGACGCACGTGCTGCGCGACGTCTCCCTGACGCTGCGCCGCGGCGAGGTGCTGGGGCTCGCGGGGGAGTCGGGCTGCGGAAAGTCGACCCTCGCCTACGCCGCGACCCGGCTGCTCGCCCCGCCGGGCCTCATCACGGGCGGCGAGGTGTGGCTCACGAACCGTGACGGCAAGCGGGCGGACCTGCTCGCCCTGTCCGACGCCGAGCTGCGGGCCGCGCGCTGGCGCGACATCGCGATCGTGTTCCAGGGTGCGATGAGCTCGCTCAACCCGGTGTTCCGGGTGGAGAAGCAGCTCGTCGACGGCATCCTGGCGCACCGCCCGCGCATGGGTCGCGGGGAGGCCCGGGAGCGGGCGGCGGAGCTGCTGCGTCTCGTGGGCATCTCGACCGACCGGCTGCGGGCGTACCCGCACCAGCTCTCCGGCGGCATGCGCCAGCGCGTGATGATCGCGATGGCGCTGGCCCTGGAGCCGCAGGTGCTCATCATGGACGAGCCCACGACGGCGCTCGACGTGGTGATGCAGCGCCAGATCCTGGAGCAGGTCATGGAGCTGCGCGAGCGGCTGGGCTTCTCCGTGGTGCTCATCACGCACGACGTGTCCCTGCTGGTCGAGGTCGCCGACCGCATCGCCGTCATGTACGCGGGCGAGATCGTGGAGACTGCCGCCGCGCGCGACGTCTACACGCAGCCCCGGCACCCGTACTCCGCGGGCCTGCTCGGCTCGTTCCCCCCGCTGCACGGGCCGCGACGCGACCTCTCGGGCATCCCCGGCGCCCCGCCGGACCTGTCCCAGCGCGAACCGGGCTGCCCGTTCGCGCCGCGGTGCCCGCACGTCATGGACGTGTGCCGCACCGAGCTGCCGGTGCTGGGCCGGACGGCGCAGGCCGAGGACGGGCGGCTGGTGGCGTGCCACCTGCACGCTGCCGACGTCGCGGGCTCGGCGTTGCCGGATCTGGTGGCGCGGTAGGGCCGGCGCCTGCGAGCAGCGGCCGGGCGGCGCGATTTGCTCGACCGCTGCTCTGTGCTGGGGGTCAGGCGTGGGAGTAACGCTAGCGGGCTGCTTGGCCGACCCTGCGCCGCGTCAGCCTCGACCCAGCACGCACCACCGAGATCACCGCCGCCGCACTCGTCCTGCTACATGTTCAGCGGCCCATCAAGGAATGAGGCGAGAATACCTCACTACGCGAAGGATCGGGTTATCATGCGGTTGCATTCATGGTCATGAAGACATTTCGCAAAAATTGAGGGCTGGTGGACGATGAGGATTTGGGGAGAACTGGGTGGCATGGGCGTCGCGTCCCTGGCGGCGGTCCTGATGGTCATGTCAGGCGCGGTGCCGGCAAGCGCATCCGAACCGTCGTTCGGGGCCGAGCCGAACGAACCAGTTGCCATTTTTTCCGATCAGGTGGCGGCAGGTATCTCGATGGACTCAGAGCTCTACGACACCATCGTGAATTCTCCGGGGTTCCATTACGCTCCAGCCCCCGGTGCCGACAAGCAGACAGTCACAGGTTCGGCTAGCGGCGCGGACCTCACGTCTCCGGTGATGGCTCCGGATGTCTGGGCTGGGAAGTGTGAATACACCGGTAGGGGGGACTATCCCCACGTCACGAACCGCGAGGCCTCCGTTCACGGCTACTGGGTGCGTCTTTCCGGCACCTGCCCATCGAAAGCCAGAGTCACGGTCGATCTGCAGGCTTACGGGTGCGGCAGTATCGGTTGCGCCTGGATTACCCAGAATACCGCTGAGGGCACGTTCGCTCCTGGAAGCGGCACCGGGCGCTGGGCGACGCCGCACAAGGCGTGCGCGAGCACGGCCACGGTCGGGTGGCGCGGTCGCGTGGACGTGGACCTGAGTGGCAAGGTTGACCCGTTCGGCTATCAGTACTCGGTCGAGCGCGATCTCATGTGTACTCCGGCATGACCGGCGAGAACGAGCGGTTTCACTACGCTCCGATCCATGGAAAGCCGGGGGATGCTGAACCCGCTCAGCGTCTGCCGTTCGACCTGGCCGGCCTTCGTGTGATCGGGACGCTTGCTATCTGCGGTATCGATGAGACGGTGACAACGGCTAACGTAGGGCCGAGCGTCAGCGTCAGTATCACGCAGTACGTGCGCTTGTCCGACGAGTCCTTGATCCGTCTCGACATGGACCGTGGCTTCACCGATGTCCGGTCCGGAGCCCGCGAGGACGTCTCGTGGAAGCGCACGGCGGACGATCTGATCGCAGAGATTCTGGATCTGGTGCAGGGGGACGACCGCCACAATCCTGGTGTCCATCCGTGGGAGGACCTCGCAGAAGCGGCCCGGATGCGGGGCGTCGATGTGGACGGCTCGACACTGCGCGAGCTGCCGTACCAGGTGCTGCTGACGGACGAGCTCATCGTCCACTTCGAACTCTGACCTCGTCCGGCGGGGACATCTCGTGCGACGCGCGCACGGGACACCCTCAGATCGCCCTCGGCGTCGTGGCCTCGAGGAATGGTCGGCGTCGGGCCGGATGCGTGCGGCGGCGGGTGGGGCCGTAGTGCCTGATGTCGAGCTCGGTGCCACCGATCCGCTCGGTAGGTCGTGTCGAACCCGGTCACGGGGCGAACCACGTCACGTAACCGGAAAGATCACCCGCTATTTGGTCAAGGGGTGGTGATTCTCGCCCATACCCTCCTCTCTGTGGATATTCCGGACCTGGGTGGGTTGCGTCGATCGGCGGCGACGGTGTGGGGACGTGCGGCACGGGGTATCCGGACGCGCGCGGGTAGTGCGGTGGCCGCGGTGACGGCGCTGGTGGTCCTGGCGACAGGTGCCTCCGCCCTCGTGACGACCGGAGCCGTCGACGGCGTGCTGGCGGCGATGGGGGAGGAGCCCGTCCAGGAGTGCCCGGTCGAGGAACTGACGCTGACGGAAGCGCTGGCGACGGCCGCCCGCTGCGGGCACGAGGTCGAGGCGCTCGACGAGAAGACCCCCTGGCAGTCGTCGTTCGGGCAGCCGTCGGGCCAGGTGCGGCTGGAGATCGGGAGCAGCGCGGACGCGTCCGACGCCGATGGCGACGGGGTGTTCGAGCCGATCGAGACCGCGGTGGCCGAGGACGAGTCCGGGCGCCTGAGCCCAGCCGCTCCCGCGGTGGACATGAGCTTCTCCGCGGGTGGCGACGAGGCCACCTCGGAGCCGGACGTCCTCGCGCGGATGACCTCGGCGGACGGCCAGGTGGTCGACGTCGAGGCGCCGTTCGAGCTGACCGACCCGGTCGTCGAGGGCGACCGGATCGTGTACCCGGACGTCATGTCTACCGGCGGCGAGCCCTCCGGAGTCGACCTGGTCGTCGCGGTGAACACCGACGGGTCGGGGTTCAGCCAGGTGCTGCGCTTCGCGGACGAGGCGGCGGCACGGAATCCGCACGTCGCTGAGCTCGATGCCGACCTCGGATTCGACGTGAGCGCCAAGGACGCCTCGGGCACCGGTCTGGAAATCGCGCGCGAGCACGGTGCCTTCACCGTCACCGATCCGCACGCGGCTGAGGTGGATGCCGACGGTGAGGACCCCGAGGTGTTCCGGTCGTCCCGTCCCCTGGTCTGGACCTCCGAGGTTCCCGCGGAGGAGCCCGCCGCCGCGACCGCAGGGCGGGCGGCAATCTCGGAGACCGCCGCTCCCTCCGCCTCGACCACGGTCGACCAGACGGACCCGGTCACGGGTCCGTTGACCCCCGGCGCGGTGGTCGAGGTGTCCACCGGCGGCGGCGAGGAGACAGCAGAGGGCGCTGTCGGCGCCGCGATCGCAGCCGCTGCAGAGGACGAGTCAACGGCCTTCCCGATGTTCGCGGCGCTGGCCGTCTCGGGAACGCTGTCCGAGGTCACCGCGGTGCGGAGTGCCTGGCCGGACAGCGCCTCCTCGTACCAGTTCGACGGTGACGCAGGTGTCGGTCGTTGCCTGGCACCCGACCCGTATGCCGGCTATCAGTGCGGCCTGACCAGTACCCACCGGATCCTCTACGAGTTCGGCGGGCTGGGCGGAGTGGGGAGCCTCGCGTCTGCGGACGTGACGAAGGCGGTCTTCAACATCAACGCCACCTTCTCGTACAACTGCGACAAGACCGGTGTCTGGGTGTACCAGACCGGCTCGAACGCAGTCAGCAGCGCGACGACGTGGAACAACCGCGGGTCCTGGTCGACGCGCCTTGCCGGGGAGCTGGTGACGCACCGCACGGGATGCGCGGGGATGGTGCGATCGGTCGGGTTCGACGTCACGGCGGGTGCGAAGAAGGTCGCGTCGTCGAACTGGTCGTCGCTCACACTGGGTGTGCGGTCGGCGAACGAGTCCACGATGGTCGGCTGGAAGCGATACATCGGTCGGAACGACGGTAACGGCAGCACCAGCCCACGCGCGACGCTGTCCGTCACCTACAACCGAGCCCCCGGTATCCCGTCGAGCCTGACGACGTGGCACAGCAAGGAGGACTACTCGTGCAAGACGGGTACGGACCGTCCCGTGCTGCGCACGACCATGCCGCGGCTGTCCGCGTTCATCCGGGACCCGGACGGCAACGCGACCAAGGCGCGGTTCCAGATCTTCCGGGTCGACAGCGGCGTCCAGGTCTGGGGCGCCTATATGCCCTCCTACCTGGCCTCGGCGCGCACGCACAAGATCCAGGTGCCGGAGAACGAGCTGTTCTCCAACGTCGTCTACAAGTGGCACGTCCTGGCCAAGGACTCGACCGGCCGCGAGGGCGGCTGGTCGAAGTGGTGCGAGTTCACCGTGGACATCACCAAGCCCGAGAAGCCCAACATCTACGCCGTGACGAGCGGCGAAGGTGTGGAGGCGGTCTACACCAACGAGAACATCGAGGCCGGCGGCATCGGGCTGACGGGCAAGTTCCGGTTCGGCTGGGCGGGATCCAAGGACGTGGTCCGGTTCAAGTACGGCTTCACGGACACCGCGACGCCCAAGTCGGTCGCGACCTCATCGGCCGGAACGGCGGTGGTGTCGTTCACGCCGACCAAACCGGGGCCAGCCACGGTGTACGTCCGATCCGTCGACCGGGCCGGCAACATCTCTGACATGTCGGCGTTCTTCATCGACATTGCTGCCCCCCAGGAGTCACACATCTGGCGGATGGACGAAGGCACCGGCACCAGCGTGGCGGACGGGTCCTGGGTCACGGTGAAGGAACCCTTGGCGCTCAAGGACGACGGTCTGGGCACCGCGCCGGCGTGGGTGGCCGGCCCGCACGAGCTCTTCGGGTCTCGAGCCGGAGACAAGGCGCTCTCGCTGGACGGTGTGGACGACCGGGCTGCGACTGTCGGGGCGGGCCTCGACACGACAAAGAGCTTCGTCGTGTCGGCTCATGTGCGGCTTCCGCAGGACGCGGACCTCGCGGGCAACGACATCGCGGTCTCGCAGAACGGAACCGTTCAGTCGCCGTTCGCCCTGATGTGGTGGGGATCGTGCAGGACCGACGGCGGTTGCTGGTCGTTCAACCTGTATCAGACGGACGCCCTCAACTCGGGGATCGTGCGCGCCACGCAGTCCTCCGCCGTCACCTACACCCCGGGTGAATGGGTGCACCTGACGGGCTCGTGGAACAAGGACACCGGCAAGGCGTCCCTGTGGGTCTGTCCGATCGGAACGCCGGACAACCCCGCACCCGCGAACCCGATCCGGAGCGACTCCACGGCAACCATCACGTCGATGTGGCGCGCGACGGGCGCGACCGTCATCGGACGCGGCAAGTGGAACAGCGCATCCGCCGACTTCTTCGACGGTGAGATCGACAACGTGCGTGTGTTCGAAGGAACGGTTATCGCCGAGAACAAGGTTCGGCGGCTCTGCCAGGGCGCTGACAGCACCGACTTCGTGACGGGGCTTCCGGCCCTTGACCCGACGGTGGGCGACAAGTCGATCGAGGAGTCGGGCCAGTGACCGCGCGAGCTACGGGTGACGGCAAGCGGCGACTGACGAACCAGATGGGAACACGAGTGACCGGGTTGGGTGGACGAGTGGGTGGCGGTGTTGCCGCAGCGACCCACCGCACGGTGCGGACGATGCGATCCGCATGGCGTACCGGAGCGCGACGCGCAGGCGTGATCGCCGTCGCGAGTGGCCTTGCACTTGCCCTCGTGGGCCAGCCGGCGCTCGCCGTCGGCCCGATCGCCACGGTCGAGTGCCAGGCTCTCGCAGCGACGGCAACGGCAACGGCACCGGATCAGGACACCGCGCTCGATCTGGCGCAGTCCTGTGGGCAGGACGTCGAGATCGCCTCTGCTCGATCGCCGTGGTCGACGTTCACCGCAACCGAGAACGGCACCGTGACCCAGGAGGTCACCGCCACCGCGACGCGTACCGCGGTCAACGGCGCATGGGGTCCGGTCTCGAACCGGATCACCGACCCGACGCCGGGCGACGGGACGCTGTCGGTCTCGGCACCGGTGTATCCGATCACGCTCTCGGACGGGACCGCCGGCGTACCGCTGGCGACGATCAACCGTGACGGGCACACCCTGACCTACGACAGCCCGTTCGACCTGACGGATCCCGTGGTCGACGGCGAGTCGGTGACCTACCCGGCAGTTGCGGGTGAGGGCGCGGACCTCGTCGTCACGATCAACCCGGACGGAACGGGCATCTCGACCGCGCTGCGCCTGGCCGACCGCGCCGCGGCCAAGCGTGCCGACCAGAAGCTGGGGCTGGAGGAGCTCACCTTTCCGGTCACCACCTCGGCCGGTTTGACGGTCACACAGAGTGCCGCCGGCGGGTTCGACGTCGTTGACGCCTTCGGGCAGCCGATCTTCCGCGCGCCGCAGCCGAAGATGTGGGACTCCGCGGCCTCCGGGGACGCCCCGGCGGATGCTGGCACGTCCGGGCTGTTCAGCGCCAGCGGCACTCCGACGACCAAGGACGCGCTCGGCCCCACCCGCGCCAGCCATTGGGATCAGGTCAGCGGCGAGGACGCCGCCGACCCCAAGGCCCGGGCGACGGCTCCGCTCCTCGGCGACCAGGAGCTGCCGATGCCGGTGGATCTCGTCCCGGCCAGGGCGCGTTACACCACCGACGCCGCGACCGAGACGACGCCGGGTGCCGTCCCTGGATTCGACCCGTCGGGCAGCACCGCGCCGGGCGTGGACCTCACGAGCGGGCTTTCCGTCGGTGGTGATCCCCTGGACATGGAAGGTGGGTTCGGCGCGGCAGGCGCCACCGAGTCCTCGACAGTCGGTGTGCGGATCCGGCCGGACCGGGACTTTCTGCTCTCGGACCCGGACACGGTCTTCCCCGCACTGATCGACCCGACCGTGACGTCCGCCGGCAACGAGTGGCTCATGGTGCACGAGGGCACGCCCGACGAGGCAAGCGGGTACATGTTCGAGGGGAACCAGGGCCTGGGGCTGTGCGACGTCGCCAGGGTCCCTGAATGCCTTCAGACCATCAAGTTCCGCCTGGGCTGGCAGTTCACCGGCCTCGACCACCTCGGTCTGCTCGAACCCGACGCGATTACGTCGGCCACGTTCAGCGTCTTCGGCGAGCACAGCTGGGACTGCACCGCGCGGACCGTGCGGCTCTTCAGCACGAGGCCGATCGACGCGGCGTCCACCTGGGACACCTGGGGCATCGCCCCCTTCGGTACGGAGCTGTCCCGTGTGACGGTCGCGCACAAGGAGGCGTGTGACAACGCCGGGTGGGTCGACCTCGACGCGACAGCCGGGGTGAAGAACCTGGCCTCGACCGACACCGGCACGCTCAGCCTGGGCCTCGCGGCCCTCAACGAGACCGACATGACGCAGGGATGGAAGCGGTACCGGCACGACGCCAAGCTCACCGTCGAGTACGAGCCCCCGGCTGCCTCGGCGGACGCCGAGGGCGCCGACCTGGCGGCACGTACGAAGAACCTCGACCCGGCCAAGCAGGCCGCGGACGACGCCGCCCCGGACGCCGCCACGCCGACACCCGTACCCGTGGCAACTCCGCCGGAGCCCACCGCGGACCCGGCACTCGTCCCCGTGCAGGAGACGCCGGAGGCCGCCGAGGCAACCCTCCCCGTGCCCGAGACACTGACCGCGGTCCCGGAGGGCGCGCTGGGCGGACTCGACCTGAAGATCGGGGCCCCCGCACCCGCTGCGGGCACGCCGGAGGCCGCCTCAGAGGTGCACGTCGAGGTCGCTGACCAGGCCACGGCCGTCGGCGCCGGGATCTCCGGTGTGCTCCTCGACGTCACCGACGCCTCGGCAGAGGCCCCGCCGGCCAGCGGAGTGCGGCAGGTGGATGTCCAGGTGGACTACGACGAGTTCACCGACCTTGCGGGCGCCGACTGGTCCGGCCGCCTCGGCATCGTCCGCATCCCGGAGTGTCACGCCACGACGCCGGACCTGGAGGAGTGCTCGCCCACGCCGGTCGAGTCGACGAACGACGTCGAGCAAGGCACCGTCACCGCGACGCTTGACCTGGCCGCTGCCGGGACCTCGGCCGCTGCCGGAGTCACCGCGGAGAAGTCCGCCGACTCGATGAAGGGCGCTGCCGTCGAGACGCAGGCGAGCACGCTCGCGGCTGGTGGTGGGGACACGTTCGCCGTCACGGCCGGTACCAGCTCGGGAGCCGGCGACTGGGGTGCTACTCCGCTGTCCTCGGCCTCCTCGTGGTCGGTGAGCGGCGGCACGGGTTCTTTGGGTTGGTCGTACCCGATCCAGGTCCCGTCCCCAGCCGCTGGCCCCTCGCCAGAGCTCGCGATCGGGTACTCGAGCGCGGCCCTGGACGGGCGGGTGTCCAGCACGAACAACCAGTCCTCGTGGGTCGGGGACGGGTGGGACATGACAAGCGGGTTCGTGGAGCGCCGGTACGTGCCGTGCTCCGAGGACCGCGACGAGGTCGGCGGACAGTCGCCGAACAACTCCTCCCGTAAGACCGGCGACCTGTGCTGGGACAGCGACAACGCGTTCCTGGTGTTCAACGGGACGTCCTCGGCACTGGTGAAGGACGACGACGCCGGGACGACCGACGCCATCGAGTGGCGTCCCGAGTCCGACGACGGCACGCTCGTGCAGCAGTACGGACGGCCGACGGGTCAGGCCGCCAAGTCCGACGCAGGCTGGGCCGGAGAGTACTGGAAGGTCACCACGACCGACGGCACCACCTACTTCTTCGGCAAGGACGAGCGGTACTCCGGCGACACGCTGGCCCAGAACTCCCGATGGACCGTGCCGGTGTACTCCAACCACCCGAGCGAGCCCGGCTACGAGACCGCGTTCAAGGACTCGGGTCGGCAGATGGGCTGGCGGTTCAACCTCGACTACGTCCGCGACACGTCGGACAACACGATGACCTACCGGTACGCGAGCGAGACCAACCGGTACGGCTCGAACAACAACACGGGCGCGACACGCGCCTACACGCGCGGTGGCACGCTGGACTGGATCAGCTACGGCACGCGCGCCGGGTCCGAGCCGGTCGACGCGGGCGGCGCAGGCTCAGCGAACCTGGTCGACTTCGCGGTCGCCGAGCGCTGCCTGGTTGCGGCGACGGACTGCGAGATCACCGATCGCGGCACGACGGCGGGTGCGGTGCGCTGGCACGACACGCCCGTGGACCTGTTGTGCTCGTCGACGACCAGCTGCCCGGACGTCCGGAGCCCGGCCTTCTTCTCGACCATGCGGCTAACGACCGTGGTGACGAAGGTCAATGTCGGTGGCACGCTGACGGCCAAGGACACGGTCGCACTGACCCAGAAGTGGCGTGACCCGGGCGACGGCACGGGCCGGATCCTCTGGCTGGACGCGATCAAGCGCACCGCGAACGGTCCCAGCAGCGCGACGACGGACGACGTCGTCTTCGACCCCATCAGGTTCACGGCCGGGGATCAGCTCCCGGGTCGTGTCGCGGACACCGTCGCTGACGGTCTGCCTGCCATGAACCGTGCCCGGGTCGCGGAGATCACCACCGAGACCGGTGCGAAGATCTCGATCGAGTACACCCCGATCGAGTGCACGGCCGGCACACATCCCGCCGTCGCGCAGGGCTATATCCCGATCGCGAACCAGTCGGCGAACGCGTCGCGGTGCTTCCCCGTGGTGTGGCATCCGTGGGGCATGCCCAAACCCCGGAGTGAGTACTTCCACTCCTACATGGTGTCCAAGGTGACCCAGTCGCCGGGGGAGAGCGGGCTCGACCTGCCTGTCGTCACTTCCTACACCTACAGCGACGGGATTAAGTGGGCGCGGATCGACGACCCCCTGACGCCCAAGAAGGACCGGACGTTCTCGGTCAACCGCGGGTACAAGACCGTCACCACGACGACGGGGACGGGCTCGATCGCGGCGAAGTCCCGGACCCAGTATCTGCAGGGCACAGGCGCGGTGATCAACCTGCCCGTGGACTCGATCACCACCCGTGACGTCACTGATCACGAGCGGTTCGCCGGGATGCCGGTCGTCAACACGGTGCTCAACGGCTCTGCCGAGGTCTCCAAGACCATCACGATTCCCGAGGCCAAGCAGACGGCGAGTACCGGGAGTGCCGGGACGGACGACCTGCTCGTTGCATCGCGCACCCTTCGGGTGGACACGTACAACGCCACGTACCTGGCCGACGGGTCCCTTGAGTACGTGACGCGAACTGACACGGACTACAACGAGAATGGTCAGGTCACCGAGGTTGACGACTACGGGGCGTTCTCCGAGTCCGCCGAGGACAACACGACATCGGACGACCTGTGCACCAGCACCAGCTATCTGACCAACGGCAACCACCTGGTGGTGCCGAAGGAGACCGAGACCCTCAGCGTGAGCTGCGCGACGACGGCGTCCAAGCCGGCCGACCTGGTCGGCGTGTCGCAGATCAGCTACGACGGGCTCGCCTACAACACGGTGCCCACCAGGGGCCTACCCACGAGCGTGAAGACGAACGACAAGGACGGCGCGCTCAGCGCGGCGTCCCCGGTGGTGGGTACCACCTATGACACCCGTGGCCGGACGACGAGTTCGACGGACCCGCTGGGGCGCGTGTCCAAGACGGGGTACATCGAGGCCAACGGGGTGCTCACCCAGGTGACCACCACGAGTCCGGACCCGGACGGTACGGGCGACGGCGACGGTGACGGCGTCACCCTGACCGAGCACGTCTCCACCACAACGCTGCACCCGCTGCTCGGCGTCCCGACCACGGTGAGCGACCCGAACACTCGCCCGACGACGGCGACCTACGACGCCGCCGGCCGTCTGCTCTCCGTGACGTACCCGGACCGCGAGGGCAAGTCGGCGAACGTCACCTACGCGTACTCGACCTCACGCAACGGCGTGAACACGGTGACCACCAAGACGCTCGCAGCGGACGGCGCCAGTTATCACACGTCGGTCGCCCTGTATGACGGTCTGCTTCGTCCGGTCCAGACGCAGACGGAGTCGCTGGACGGGGACGACGAGGCCACCCATGGTCGGATCGTCACGGACACGGAGTACGACGCCAACGGGCGGGTCTCGTTCGTCACCTCCGGCTGGTTCGCGACCGGCAACCCGAGCACGACCCTCGTGGGCGCGGCCGTGCAGCCGGATGCCACCACGGTCTACACGTACGACGGCCTGGGGCGGGTCCGGACCGAGGCCCTGTTCACCGGGACGATCACGAACCCGACCTACGAGCAGTGGCGCACCACCACGTACTACGACGGTGCCACGACCACGGTCATCCCTCCGGACGGCGCGACCCCGACCCAGTCCGTGGTCGACGCCCGGGGCCGGACCGTGGCGCTGAGCCAGTTCCTGCGCGACCCCGTCGAGCATGTGGCGGTCCGCACGCTGGCTGGCGTGCTGGACCTGGACGAGCAGACGACCCGGTACCGCTACGACAAGGCCGGGCGGTTGTCCTCGGTGCTGGACACCGAGGACAACACTTGGACCTACACCTACGACAAGCTCGGTCGGCAGATCGAGGCCGTCGACCCGGATGCCGGCAAGACGGTCACCGAGTACGACGCCGCAGGCCAGACCACGTCGGTAAGCAACGGCGCGGGCCAGAAGCTCTTGTACACCTACGACAAGCTCGGACGCCGCACGGCCGTCCGGCAGGACTCGACCACTGGCGCGGTCCGCGCCAAGTGGACCTACGACGTCCTGACGCCTTACGCGGGTACGAACCCGCCAAGCGCGAAGGGACAGGTCACCAGTTCCACGCGCGTCGCGACATCGGCTGACGGTGGCGGGGAGTTCGTCACTGCGCTGACCGGTTTCGACAAGGCGTACCGGCCGACCAGCACGGTGACTGTCATCCCGAGCACCACCAAGATGGCCGGACTGGCAGGCACCTACGAGCAGAAAGCCACCTACACCGCAGACGGCCAGCTCGCGTCGACCACGTACCCGGCGGCGGGCGGTCTGCGCAAGGAGACCGTGACCACCCACTACGACGACGAAACGAGCGTCGCCGAGTGGATGGGCGGCGGTTTCGGGTGGGGCACGTATGTTGCGTCCAGCCGCACCGACGTCTTCGGCAGACTGGCGTACCTCGACCTCGGCAACACCTACGGCACGGTGGTGTCGTACGGGTACGAGACGGGTACCAGCCGGCTGCAGCGCGTGAAGCTGGATCGGGAACGGATCGGTGGTACCGAGCTCGATCTCACCTACGCGTACGACGACGCCGGGAACGTGCTCTCGGTCAAGGACCGGCCCACAGCTACGGGCCGCGCCGCAGACCGGCAGTGCTACCAGTACGACTCCATGCGCCGTCTGACCGAGGCGTGGACCCCGGCTTCCGGCAACTGCGGACTGGCGAAGTCGATCGCCGCGCTGGGCGGGGCCGCTCCCTACTGGGCGTCATTCTTGTACGACGCGATCGGCAACCGAACCGACGAGTTCTACCGCACTCGCGGCCTGGCCGGCGACATCGACGGTGGGCAGATCACCTCGATGGACTACTCCTACGCGGGCAGCCGGGACCTCAACGGAAACGGCAACGCTACTGACGCGGGCGAGTTCGCCGGACCGCACGCGGTCACGTCGATCACGACGGATGGGCCCAGCGGGTCCACAGCGTCGACGTTCACATACGACAACGCCGGCCGGACGCTGACCCAGACCCAGGACAGCGACTACCTGACCACCCAGTTGTCGCTGTCCTGGGACCACGAGACCGAGCTGGCCTCGACGAGCCTTGCAACCACCACCTACGCGGAACCGGACCCGGGCTCCGGGGACGACGACACCGACGGCGACCAGTCCTCGGGGACGGGACCGGACCGTGGCACGGGCACGATGACGACTGCCGCCGGCCGCAACCTGTACACCGCTGACGGGGACCGCATCGTGCGGACCGCGCCGGACGGCTCGATCACGGTGTACCTCGGTGGTCAGGAGATCACCAAGGCCGCCAACGGCACGGTCACGGGAGCGCGCTACTACAGCTTCGGCGGGCAGACGGTCGCCATGCGCACTGTCAACGGGCTCGGCGGTGTGACGTCGCTGATCAACGACCCGCACGGCACGCCGCTGGCGTCGGTGCACAACACCAACTGGACCACCACGAGCGTGGACAAGCACTACACGCTGCCGTTCGGTGAGCAGCGCGGTGGAGTCTCGGCACCGGGTGACCACGAGTTCCTGGGCAAGGTCCGCGACGAAGCCATCGGTCTGACGCTGGTTGGGGCGCGCTGGTACGACGAGACCACTGGCCGGTTCCTCACCGTTGATCCTGTGATGGACCTGACCGATCCGCAGCAGTGGAATGCTTACGCTTACGCCAACAGCAACCCGATCACCTACTCCGACCCGACGGGGCTGTGGTGGGAGGCGCTGCCGGTCTCCAACATGGTTCAGAACAGCGGAACCGTTGCGTCTGCGTCGAGCTCGTCCGGCCTGCTGGGTGGGCCCAGTTGTCGGTATGCCGCATGTGACGGCACGAAGTTCGGTAGCGAGGACTGGTACTTCGATCACGACGGTCACGACTTGGGCGTTGCAGTGAAGGCTGCTCGGGTTGCCGATTTCTACGCGGGGATGACTCCTGAAGAGCTCGCGGGCCAGCTCCACCTTGAGCAGGAGATCAAGGACAACGCGAACCTGTTCAGTCAGAAGAATCTGAACAGCTACGCGCAGTTCGGCTACTACATGGTCCTAGAAGACCCAGTGAACTGCATCAAGGGCGACATGTCCGGATGCCTCTGGTTTGCAGTCGGGTTCATCCCATTCGGCAAGGCTGGAAAGCTCGTCAAGGGCCCAGCGTCGGAAGCAGTCGAAGCGATCGTCACCGCAACGAAGAAGGGTGACGCACAGGGCGCAGCAGAAGCCGCTAACGCCGCGAGCAGAGGAGCTGACGATGCCCTTGAGGGGGTGGGCGCGGCATGCCGACGTAACAGCTTCGATGCCGGGACCCTCGTGCTCATGGCCGACGGCAGTCGCAAATCAATCGAGGACGTCGAGCTTGGTGACGAGGTCATTGCGACTGACCCCGAGTCCGGTGAGCAAGGGCCTCGCAAGGTAGTCGACCTGATCCGTCACGGTGGACTGCACACGATGGTCGATGTCGAGCTGTCCGACGGCAGCCACGTCGACGCAACTGACGAGCATCCATTTTGGGTGCCGTCAGAACGCGAATGGGTTCACGCGATCGATCTGAATGCCGGCGACGCCGTCACTACGACGGAGGGCTCGACCGTGACCGTGACCGGCATCGCGGTCAGTCAAACGGACCTCACCGCCTACAACCTGACGATCGCGGACCTCCACACCTACCATGTTGGCACCGCCGACGTATTGGTGCATAACGCGGGCGAGGCGCCGGTACCCGATATGTCAGCTTTGAAGAAGATGAAAGACGGCAAGCTTAAGGAAGCCGTCGGAGACGTGCATGCCTTCAAGGAGGAGATCTTGGGGCGCGGAGCACCGGTCGCTCATTTCGACGTATACGTCGACAAGAATTCGGGCTATCTTTATCTAATGCGCAAGGGCGGTCAGGGTGAGGCAATATTCACCTACACGGATCGTGACGGTGGCTACTACACTCCTGATTGTGACTGAGATGTCTGCAAATCGAGTTGAACTTGTACTGGCAAGCGATCAGATTGATCCGACGGCGATGATTAGTCTCCTCGGCCAACCGGCAGATGAGTCAATCTGGCGCGGCGAAGTGTTGCCGTCGAGTCGAAGCCGGCGGCCTGCGAGGGAACATGCGTGCGTGTTTCGAGAGTCTGCGCGTTCGACTGACGATTTCGCGTACGCCCTCTTGTCGAGGTTGCGTTCCAGGGTCGATCCAATGTTGGAAGGTTTGCAAGGGCTCGCCGAACAAGGCTGTCGTGTTAAGCTCTCGGTGGTTCAAGAACTGTCCGACGGTAACGCAAGCGACGGTTCATTTATGATGGGCCAGGAATGGATCGACATTCTGGCCCGTGTGGGAGCCACAGTGGATGTCGAACTTATCTCGGCGGGTTGAGCCTGGCGCGGCGCCCGGTGCAAAGTGTTCATTTTGCCGATCTATTGCGGGCTGTTGCATCCAATTATCGGACTTCGGCGCTCATTCCATGGATATCTGTTCTTTCCGCATCTCGGTTGGCTGATAGCACCTTCGACCGCGGGCAGCGGACCTCTTGGCGACGCCGCCCGCGACTACGTGTGAAGAGTCGGTCCATCGAAGTCGTCGTGTGTCGATCGCACACGTGTCCAGCTTGGTGCCGGCGCGTACTTCACGCCGCCACCCGGACCACCCCACAACCACCACCCAAGGCCCACACCCAGGACGAGACCCCGTCCCCAGAGACGGTAGGTTCTTCTCCGTGACATCCCCGATCGACCGGATCCGACCGGCCGCCACGACAGCGCGTCAGGTCTCGGACCTCGCCGTCGCGTTCGGTCTCACCATCGCCCCAGGTCAGCCCGCTGACGCCGCGGTCACCTGCGTCGCCTCGGACAACCGGGTCGCGCAGCCGGGGGACCTGTTCGTGGCCCTGCCCGGCGCCCGGGCGCACGGTGCGCAGTTCGCCGCGGACGCCGTCGGGCGCGGGGCCACCGCGATCCTCACGGACGCGCGCGGGGCCGAGCTGATCGGGGCCGGCGGCACCACACCGGTGCTCGTCGCCGACGACCCCCGCGGCATCCTCGGCCAGGTCGCCGCCTGGGTGCTGGGCAATCCCGCCGAGGACCTGATGACGTTCGGCGTCACCGGCACCAACGGCAAGACCACCACGACCTACCAGCTCGACCACCTGCTGCGGGCCCTGGGCTGGACGGGCGGCCTGATCGGCACCGTCGAGACCCGCTCCGGCGACCGCGTGATCGCCAGCACGCTGACGACGCCCGAGGCCGCCGACCTGCAGGCGCTGCTCGCCGCGATGCGCGAGGACCACGTGCGCACCCTCGCCATGGAGGTCTCCTCCCACGCGCTGGCGCAGCACCGCGTGGACGGCATCGTCTTCGGCGTCGCCGGGTTCACCAACCTGACGCAGGACCACCTGGACTTCCACGGCGACTTCGAGTCCTATTTCGCCACCAAGGCCGACCTGTTCACGCCCGCCCGCGCCCGCCGAGGCGTCGTCACCGTCGACGACGCCTGGGGCGAGCGGATGGCCGAGGCCGCGCAGATCCCCGTCGCCACCCTGACCACGCTGCCGGGCAAGGCCGCCGACTGGGTCGTGACCGACGTCGCGCCGTCCGGCACCGGGTCCGCATTCACGCTGACGCACCGTGACGGGCGCACGCTGCGCACCTCCACCTCGCTGCCGGGCGGCTACAACGTGGCCAACGCGGCCCTCGCCGTCGCGATGGTGCTGGAGGGCGGCTCGGACATCCGCGACGTCACCGACGCGCTGGCCGCCTTCGACGGCCTGAGCGCCACCGTGCCCGGCCGCATGGAGGTGCTGGCCACGGCCCCGCGCGTGGTCGTGGACTTCGCGCACAACACCGAGGCCCTGGAGCTCTCCCTCGCGGCCCTGCGCCCGACGACGGAGGGCAAGCTCGCCGTCGTCTTCGGCGCCACGGGCGACCGCGACCCCGGCAAGCGCCCCTTCATGGGCGCGGCCGCCGTGCGCGGCGCCGACGTCGTCTATGTCACGGACGACGACCCGCACGACGAGGACCCCGCGAAGGTGCGGGTCGAGGTGCTTGCCGGCACCGGCGTCGCCGCGCCGGGCGGCACCGTCGAGACCGTGGACGACGACGGCTCGCGTACGGTGGAGGTCCACGAGGTCGCCCCGCGCGCGGATGCCATCCGCACCGCGATCCTGGCGGCCGGTCCGGACGACACCGTGCTGGTGGCGGGTCGCGGGCACGAGACGATCCAGGAGATCGCCGGCGTGGACCACGTGCTCGACGACCGGGTCGAGGCGCGCGCCGCGCTGGCGGCCCGCGGCGCGTGACCCGGCAGGCAGAGCAGTACCCAGCACGCGCAACCCCAGCAGGACCCACGCAGGAGAGGACGACACAGGCATGATCGAGCTGACTGCGGCACAGGTCGCCGCAGCCACCGGCGGGCGGCTGCATGCCGACCCGGACGTCACGGTCACGGGGGCGGTGATCATCGACTCGCGCGAGGCCGGGCCGGGCACGCTGTTCGTGGCCCTGCCGGGGGAGCGGGTGGACGGGCACGACTTCGCGGCCCGCGCCGTCGCGGCGGGTGCCGCGCTGGTGCTGGCGGGCCGCGAGCTCGACGGCCTCCCGACCGTCGTGGTGGACGACCCGCAGGAGGCCCTGGGCGAGCTCGCCCGGTACGTGCTGGCGACGGTCCGCGAGGCGGCCGCCGACGGCGAGGCGCCCCGGGTGGTCGGCGTGACCGGCTCGGTCGGCAAGACCACCACCAAGGACCTGCTGGGCCAGCTCCTGACCCCGGAAGCGGGAGAGGGCGACGACGCGATCATCGTCCCCACGGGCTCCTTCAACAACGAGATCGGCCTGCCGCTCACCGTCCTGCGGGTCACCGGGCGCACGCGCTTCCTGGTGGCCGAGATGGGCGCCGACCACATCGGCAACATCGCCTACCTCACGCGCATCGCGCCGCCCGACGTCGGCGTCGTGCTCGCCGTGGGCGTGGCCCACGTGGGCCACTTCGGCAGCGTCGAGGCCATCGCCAAGACCAAGGCCGAGATGGTCTCCGGCGTGGTCGACGGCGGCACCGTGGTGCTTAACGCCGACGACCTGCGCGTCGCCGCCATGGCCGGCCAGGCCGCTCCCGGCACGACCCTGCGGACCTTCGGCACCATCCCGTCCGCCGACGTGCGCGCCGAGGACATCACGGTCGACGCCTCGGGCCGCGCGAGCTTCACGCTCCGCGTCGCGCAGGACGGCGCCGCGAGCGAGCGGCGCGCCGACGTCGCCCTCCAGCTCGTCGGCCCCCACCACGTGAGCAACGCGCTGGCGGCCGCCACGGTCGCCCTGCGCCTCGGCGTGCCCGTGGCCGACGTCGCGCAGCGGCTCTCGGCCGCCACCGCCCGCAGCCCGCACCGCATGGCCGTCACCGAGCGGCCGGACGGCGTCACCGTGATCGACGACGCGTACAACGCGAACCCCGACTCGATGAAGGCCGCCCTGCGCACCCTCGCGGTCATGGCGGGGCGCACCCGCCGCTCCGTCGCGGTGCTCGGCGAGATGCGAGAGCTTGGTGACGGTGCGCGCGCCGCGCACGACGAGATCGGCCGCCTCGTGGTACGGCTGAACGTCAAGCAGCTCGTCGTCGTGGGCGACGGCGCCTATCACATCCATGAGGGCGCCATGCAGGAGGGGTCCTGGGGGTCGGAGTCGATCTTCGTGCCCGACCTGGACGCCGCCCGCACCCTGCTGGACGAGTCGCTGGAGCCCGGCGACGTCGTGCTCGTGAAGTCCTCGCTCGGCTCCGGACTCTGGGAGCTCGGCGACCACCTGTCGATGGCTCTGACCGCTAAGGACAACAACAAGTGATCGCGATCCTGGTCAGCGCCGCGGTGGCGCTGCTCGTGGCCCTGCTGGGCACACCGGTCTTCATCCGGTTCCTGGTCCACAAGAACTACGGCCAGTTCGTCCGCGAGGACGGCCCCACGGGGCACTTCACCAAGCGCGGCACCCCCACCATGGGCGGCGTCGTCATGATCGCGGCCACCCTGATCGGTGTCGCGGCCTCGATGCTGGTCTCGGGGCGGCTGCCGAGCGTGTCGGCGCTGCTGGCGCTCTACCTCATGGCGGGCCTCGGGCTGGTCGGTTTCCTCGACGACTTCACCAAGATCCGCAAGCAGCGGTCGCTCGGCCTGACGGCGCGCGCCAAGCTGATCGGCCAGGGCATCGTCGGCATCTCGTTCGCCGTGCTTGCGCTGCAGTTCCCCAACGAGAACTCGCGCACCCCGGCGTCGACCAAGATCTCGTTCCTGCGCGACACCGAGTTCGACCTGGCGTTCGCCGGCGCGACCGTGGGCCTCATCCTCTTCGTGATCTGGGCCAACCTGCTGGTCTCCGCCTGGTCCAACGCGGTGAACCTGACCGACGGCCTGGACGGCCTGGCCACCGGCGTCTCGATCATCACGTTCGGCGCCTACGTGCTGGTGGGCATCTGGCAGCTCAACCAGTCGTGCCAGTTCCTGGCCACGGCCGGACCACGCTGTTACGAGGTGCGCGACCCGCAGGACCTCGCGATCGTCGCCGCCGCCGTCACGGGCGCCTGCGTCGGCTTCCTGTGGTGGAACGCCAACCCCGCCAAGATCTTCATGGGCGACACCGGCTCGCTCGCCCTGGGCGGCGCCCTCGCCGGCCTGTCGATCCTGAGCCGCACCGAGCTGCTCGCCGTGCTCCTGGGCGGCATGTTCGTGCTCATCGTCTCGTCCGTCGTGATCCAGGTGAGCTTCTTCAAGATGACCGGCCGGCGCGTGTTCAAGATGGCGCCGCTGCAGCACCACTTCGAGCTGTCCGGGTGGGGCGAGGTGACCATCGTCATCCGGTTCTGGCTCATCGCGGGCCTGCTCGCCGGACTGGGCATGGGTATCTTCTACGCCGAGTGGGTGGCATCGTGACCGAGGCCCCCGGCGCCTCGAACGGCACGGACACCTACGGCACGGTCGAGCCGCGCGTCCCCCTCGCGGAGGCGCGCGTCGTCCTGGCCGGGCTCGGCGTCACCGGCCGGTCGCTCCAGCGCGTCCTCGAACCCCGGGTCGCGTCCCTGGTCACCGTGGACGACAAGGCGCACGACGCCGACCACGGCGCGCTCGACGCCGACGGCGCGTCCGCCGTCCTCGCCGGGGCCGACCTGCTCGTCGCCTCGCCGGGCTTCCCGCCGCACCACCCCCTCGTCGCCGCGGCCCTCGCCGCGGGCGTGCCCGTGTGGAGCGAGGCCGAGCTCGCGTGGCGCCTGCGCGCGAACCGCCTGGGCACCGACGAGCCGGCCGCGTGGCTCGGGATCACCGGCTCCAACGGCAAGACGACCACCGTCGAGATGCTGGCGGCGATCCTGCGGGCCGCGGGCCTGCGCACCGCCGCCGTCGGGAACGTGGGCCGTTCGCTGGTGGAGGCGGCCATGGACCCCGCGCTCGACGTGCTCGCCGTGGAGCTGTCCAGCTTCCAGCTCCACTTCACGCACACCATGTCGCTCCAGGCCGGCGCCGTGCTGAACGTGTCCGCCGACCACCTCGACTGGCACGGCTCGCTCGCCGCCTACACCCGCGACAAGGGCCGCATCTTCGAGCGCGTCCAGGTCGCCTGCGTCTACAACGTCGCGGACCCGACCACCGAGGACCTCGTGCGCGAGGCCGACGTCGTCGAGGGCGCCCGCGCCGTCGGCTTCGCGGTGGGCACGCCCGGCCCGGGCGACCTCGGGCTGGTCGACGACGTCCTCGTGGACCGCGCCTTCCACGCCGACCACGACGACCCGGACCGCCGCAAGACCGCCGCGGAGCTCGGCACGCTGGCCGACCTCAAGCAGCTCGGCGACCACAACGGTGTCGTGCCCACGCACATCGTCGCGGACGCCCTGGCCGCCGCCGCGCTGGCCCGCGCGCACGGCGTGCCCGCGTCCGCCGTCCGCGACGGGCTGCGGTCCTTCGGGCCCAGCGAGCACCGCATCCAGCGGGTCGCGGAGGCCGGCGGCGTCACCTACGTGAACGACTCGAAGGCGACGAACGCGCACTCCGCGGCCGCGTCCCTGGCCGGTTTCGCCCACGGCACGGTCGTGTGGATCGCCGGCGGCCTGGCCAAGGGCGCCACGTTCGACGACCTCGTCTCCTCGCGCGCGGACCGGATGCGCGCCGCCGTCGTGATCGGGGCAGACCCGGGGCCGCTCGCCGACACGCTGGCCCGACACGCGCCCAAGGTCCCGGTTGTGGTGATCGATCCCGGTGACACTGAGACCGTGATGCGTCGGGCGGTGACGGCCGCACGCGACCTCGCCCAGGCGGGCGACACCGTGCTGCTGGCCCCGGCGGGCGCGTCGCAGGACCAGTTCGTCTCGTACGCCCAGCGCGGCGAGGAGTTCGTCCGCGTGGTGCGTGACCTCACCACCACGCGCTGAGCGCGGGGAGGGGGCAGGGGATGGCCACGACGACGACCACCAGCCGCAAGGCGCCCGACCGGAAGGCACCCGACCGGCCCTGGCTCGGGCAGTGGAACTCGACGGTGACCAGCTACTACCTCCTGGTGGGCACCACCGGTCTGCTGACCGTGATCGGCCTGATCATGGTGCTCTCCAGCTCGACGGTGACCTCCATCGCGGAGGGCCAGTCGCCGTATGCGGCGTTTCTGGTCCAGGCGCAGTACGCGCTGATGGGCCTGCCCGTGCTGCTGGTCGCCGCCCACCTGCCGATCCGCTGGTACAAGCGGCTCGCGCTGCCCGCTCTCGTGGTGGCGCTCGGTCTGCTCGTCGCGGTGATCTTCCTCGGCTCCATCCGCAACGGCCAGCAGAACTGGCTCGAGCTCGGCCCGTTCTCGTTCCAGCCCTCGGAGCTGGCCAAGCTCGCGCTCGCGGTCTGGCTCGGTACGGTGCTGGGCCGCAAGCAGGCGCTGCTCGGGAGCTGGTCGCACTCGATCCTGCCCGCGGTGCCCGGCGCCGTCGCCGTCATGGGTCTGGTGCTCGCCGGTGGCGACCTCGGCACGGCGCTGGTGATGGGCCTGCTCGTGGCCGGCGCCTTCCTGGTCGCGGGCGTGCCGCTGTCCCTGATGGGGCTGGGCAGCGCGCTGGCGGCGTTCGTGGTCGGGTACGTGTTCATCCTGCAGCAGGGGTCGGGCGACCGGCTCCAGCGCATCATCGCGACCTACGGCGCCGAGTGCGACGAGACCTCGGAGTGCTACCAGTCCCTGCACGGCCTGTTCGGCCTGGGCACCGGCGGCCTGTGGGGCGTGGGTCTTGGCGGCAGCCGCGAGAAGTGGAACTACCTGCCCGAGGCGCACAACGACTTCATCTTCGCCGTGATCGGCGAGGAGCTCGGCCTGTTCGGCACGGTGCTGGTGCTCGCGCTGTTCGCCGTGCTGGGCCTGGCGATGAGCCGCGTCATCCAGCGGCACAAGGACCCGTTCGTCAAGGTGACCACGGCCGCCGTCGGCTGCTGGATCGTGGGCCAGGCGTTCGTGAACATCGGCGTGGTCATCGGGGTGCTGCCGGTGATCGGCGTGCCGCTGCCGCTGGTGTCCGCGGGCGGTTCGGCGCTGATCACCACGATGGCCGCGCTCGGGATGGTCATATCCTTCGCCCGGACGGAACCGGGGGCTGCCAAGGCCCTCGCTGCACGCGGTAGCGTCGTCCGCAAGTCACTGGCCGTGCTGGGCGGCGCGGTCCGGAGACGGTAGAAATGTGCACGGCGGCCTGATCTGTGACCAGATCCTGCACGGCAGGCCGCGTCGCGATCGATTCGCCCGGGCCCGGGCGACGACGAGAAGGTGATGATGAGCTCAGCAGTTGTGTCGGTGGTGCTCGCCGGAGGCGGCACCGCGGGACACGTGAACCCCCTGCTCGCGGTGGCCGACGAGGTGCGGCGCCGGGAGCCCGGCGCGCGCGTGCTCGCGCTCGGCACCACCACCGGCCTGGAGGCCGACCTCGTGCCGTCGCGCGGCTACGAGCTGCGCCCGATCCCGCGCGTGCCGCTGCCGCGCCGCCCCAGCCCTGAGCTGCTGCGGCTGCCGGGCCGGCTGACGGCCGCGGTGCGCGCCGCGGAGGACGCGATCGACGAGATCGACGCGCAGGCCGTGATCGGGTTCGGCGGGTACGTCGCCACCCCGGCCTACCTCGCGGCCAAGCGCAAGGGTGTGCCCATCGTGATCCACGAGCAGAACGCCCGGCCAGGCCTCGCCAACCGCCTCGGCGCGCGGTGGGCCTCGCGCGTCGGCCTGACCTTCGCCGGCACGCCGCTGCGCGGCGGCATCCTCACGGGCCTGCCGCTGCGGCAGGCCATCGCGGGCCTGGTCCAGGAGCGGGAGGCCGACGCGGCGGGCGTGCGCGGCCGGGCCGCCGCCGAGCTCGGGCTGGACCCCGCGCTGCCCACCCTCGTGGTCACGGGCGGCTCGCTCGGCGCCCTGAGCCTGAACCGCGCCGTCTCGGGCGCCGCCGCCCAGATCCTCGCGGCCGGCGCGCAGGTGCTGCACCTGACGGGCAAGGGCAAGGCCGACGAGGTGCGCGAGACGGTCGCCGGCGTCGACCCCGCGCGCTACCAGGTGCGCGAGTACCTCGAGCAGATGGAGCACGCCTACGCCGTGGCCGACCTCGTCGTCTGCCGCTCCGGCGCCGGCTCCGTCGCCGAGCTGGCCGCGCTCGGCATCCCCGCCGTCTACGTGCCGCTGCCGATCGGCAACGGCGAGCAGCGGCTGAACGCCGCCCCGCTGGTCGAGGCCGGTGGCGGCCTCCTGGTGGACGACGCCGACGTCACGCCCGCCTGGGTGGCCCAGAACGTTCCCACGCTGCTCGCGGACCGCGAGCGGCTCGGTGTCATGGCGAAGGCCGCGGGGTCGGCCGGCACCAGCGACGGCGCGGCTCGTGTCGTCGATCTCGTCGAGCAAGCCGTACGGTCAGCAGGTACCGACACCACGGAGGTCAGGTCATGAGCACCACGGTCACGGATCAGATGACGGATCAGGTCGCGAAGCTCGGCCGCGTCCACATGATCGGCATCGGCGGGGCGGGCATGTCCGTCGTCGCGCGGCTGCTCGCCGGGCGCGGCGTGGCCGTGCAGGGCTCCGACGCCGCCGAGTCGGACACGCTCGCCGCGCTGCGCGCCGAGGGCGTCCAGGTGTGGGTCGGGCACGACCCGGCCCACCTGAGCGGCGTGGACACCGTGGTGATCTCCAGCGCCGTGCACGAGGACAACCCGGAGCTGTCCGCCGCCCGGACCCGCCGTCTCAACGTGCTGCACCGCTCCCAGGCCCTTGCCGCGCTGATGGAGGGGTCGCGCGGCGTCGCGGTCGCGGGCGCCCACGGCAAGACGACGACGTCGGCCATGGTCGCGACCATCCTGCGCGAGGCGGGGCTCGACCCGTCGTACGCGATCGGCAGCACGGTGCGCACCGCCAACGGCTCGACGCCGGGCGGCCACCTGGGCTCGTCCGACGTGCTCGTGGCGGAGGCCGACGAGTCGGACGGCTCGTTCCTCAACTACACGCCCACCATCGCGGTGGTGACCAACGTCGAGGCCGACCACCTGGACCACTACGGCACCCCGGAGGCGTTCAACGGCGCGTTCATCCGGTTCGCACGCCGCCTGGTGCCCGAGGGCTGGCTCATCGCCTGCGCCGACGACGAGGGCTCGCTGTCCGTGGGCGCCACGATCTGCGCCACCGGCGGCCACGTCATCACCTACGGCACCAACGACACCGCCCGCGTGCGGGTCACCGACATCTCCACGACGCCGGAGGGCACCACGGCGGTGCTGCGCGGCGACGTGCTGGGCACCAACGAGCAGGTGGCCGACGGCGCCGGCGTGTCCGGCACGGTGCCCGGAATCCTCATGCGGCTGTCGGTCCCGGGCAAGCACAACGTGCTCAACGCGACCGCCGCCGTCATCGCGTCGGTGCTGCTCGGCGTGCCCGCCGAGCAGGCGGTCGCCGGGGTCGAGGCCTTCATCGGCACGGGCCGCCGCTTCGAGGAGAAGGGCCGGGCCGACGGCGTGCTCGTCATCGACGACTACGCCCACCACCCCACGGAGATCAAGGCCGTGCTGACCGCCGCCCGCGAGATCGCCGACGGCGGCCGCGTGCTCGTGCTGTTCCAGCCGCACCTGTACTCGCGCACCAGGACGTTCGCCGACCGGTTCGCGCAGGAGCTGTCCGCCGCCGACGAGGTGGTGGTCACGGACATCTACGGGGCGCGCGAGGAGCTCGACCCGACGGTCACGCCCAACACGATCGTCGACCTCATGACCGACCACGGCGCCGCCTACGCGGTGCCGGACCGCCTCGACGCCGCGCACGTGATCGCCGACCTCGCCCGGCCGGGCGACGTCGTGCTCACGGTGGGCGCCGGCGACGTCACCCAGCTCGGGCCGGCCGTCCTGGCACGCCTCGCGGGCCGCGTGGCGACCGGTACGCCGGGGCTGGGCGAGGACTGATGCGCCCGCCCGCGCGCCCTCGCGCCGCGGGCACGGCACGGCCGCGCCCGGCGGACCAGGGCGCGGCCGCGCAGGACCAGGCACGGGAGG
>NZ_JBHWLR010000029.1:32823-55406 GCF_042731755.1 Promicromonospora sp. NPDC059942 | reverse complement strand
GCTTTGAGGCGACTCAAAGCGAAGAAACCCGGGCCTCAAAGGGGAGTCGGCGCGGCGGGGCGGCAGAGCCCCCGCGCCCCCGAGACCGGCCCCGGATTCGCCTGTCGAAAAAGTCCGTTCCGAGTATTTTCGCTGGTCATACAACCTCCGCGTGGTTCACCTGCGTCTGGGTTACGTGGCGCCGCACAGGCGGCGTGCTCGACTCGGACGGGAGAACCCGATGCGCAAGAGAGCAAGTGCAGCGGCGGTCGCTCTGGCGATCGCACTGGGCGGGGGGACGTGGGCGACCGCGGCCGTACCGCAGGACACACCGGCACCCCTCGACACCCAGGAGCGGCCCACGGCCGCCGGACCGGGGGCGGGGCGCACGACGACGGTGACGCTGCTGACGGGCGACGTCGTCTCCGTGAAGACCGCGGCCGACGGCTCGCCGGACGCCGAGACCGTGACGGTGGCGCCCGGCCCGGGCCGGGAGCACATGGCGTTCTTCCAGCAGCGCGAGGGGGACCACCTCTACGTGATCCCGCGCGACGTGGCGCAGCTCGTGCCTGGCCGCCTGGACCGCGCGCTGTTCGACGTGACCGGCCTCGTCGAGGCCGGGTACGACGACGCCTCGCGCGACTCGCTGCCCGTGATCGTCCAGACCGCGGCCGCCGCCGACGCGGCGGCCGCCGACGCGGCGGCCGCCGACGCGGCGGCCGCCGACGCCGCCGGCTCGGACGCCACAGGTTCCGACGCCGGAGCGCGCGCCGCGGCACCCGCCGAGCAGGACTGGGCGGCGTCGGGCGTCACGCCCGATCGGGACCTGGAGTCCGTGGGCGCGGTGGCCGACGTGCTGCCGAGGGGCCGGGCGGAGAAGCTGCTCGACGCCCTCGCGCCGGTCCCGTCGCCGGACGGCGCCAAGAGCCGCAAGGCCGTGGACGCCGACGCCGTCGGGTACGTCTGGCTGGACCAGCCGGTCCGCGCGTCGGACGCCGACTCGATGCCGCAGATCGGCGCGCCCGAGGCCTGGGACGCCGGGTTCACGGGCGAGGGCGTCACGGTCGCCGTGCTCGACTCGGGCATCGACGCGACGCACCCCGACCTCGACGAGGTGGTGGTCGGCGAGCGCGACTTCACCGGCAAGGGCGACGTGACCGACGGCGCCGGCCACGGCACGCACGTCGCCTCGATCCTGGCCGGGTCGGGCGAGGCGTCCGACGGCGTCAACCAGGGCGTGGCCCCGGACGCCGACCTGCTGGTCGGCAAGGTGCTGGACGACGAAGGCAACGGCACGCTCTCCGGCGTCATCGAGGGCATGGAGTGGGCGGCCGCGGAGGGCGCCGACGTGGTCAACCTGTCGCTCGGCAGCTTCCTCTTCGACGTCCCCTCGCCGGACGCCGTGGCGGTGGACGAGCTGTCCGCGCAGTTCGGGACGCTGTTCGTCGTGGCGGCGGGCAACGACGGCGACCTCGGCCCCGGCACCGTCGGCTCGCCGGGCATCGCGGCGTCGGCCCTCACGGTGGGCGCCGTGGACGACGACGACGCGGTCACCTGGTACTCCAGCCGCGGCGGCGTCGACCCGGGGCTGCTCAAGCCGGACGTCGCGGCGCCGGGCGACGGGATCGTCGCCGCGCGGGCCGCTGGCACGACGGCGGGCGACCCGGTCGACGACCTGTACACCGCGCTGAGCGGCACCTCCATGGCGACCCCGCACGTCGCGGGTGCGGCCGCCGTGCTCAAGCAGGCCCGGCCCGACCTGGACGGCCAGGCCCTCAAGTCGGCGCTGATGGCCTCGGCCGAGCCCACGGGCGCGGACGTCTTCTCCGAGGGCGCGGGGCGCATCACCATCCCCGGCGCCCTCGCGCAGGAGGTCACCGCGACCCCGTCGTCCCTCTCGCTGGGCACCTTCACCTGGCCGCACGACGGCGAGTCCTCCGCCGGCACCCTGACCTACGCCAACGCGGGTGCCGACGATGTCACGCTCACCCTGGCGGCTGACGTCACCGACGTCTCCGGCAGCACGGTGCCGGACGCGGTCACGCTGTCGGCCGACTCCGTCGTCGTGCCCGCCGGCGGGACCGCCGAGGTCGACGTGACCACGACCGACGGCCCCGGCGAGCTCGGCGCGATCGGCGGCAACGTCGTGGCGACCGCGGCGGACGGCACCGAGGTGCGCACCCCCGTCGGCTGGGTCAGGGAGCGCGAGTACGTGGACCTGACCGTGCGCGCCGTCGACCGCGACGGCGAACCCGTCAGCGCGGACACCTGGGGTGCCGCGATCCGCGTGGACGTGGAGACCGGCGAGCCGTACGCCACCAACCTCTTCTTCAAGGACGGCGTCGCCAGGGCGCGCGTCATCCCGGGCGTCTACAGCCCGGTGGCGTTCATCGAGACGTTCGACGACGACGGCGCGGTCACCGACGCGCTGTTCCTGGGCAGCGGCGAGGTCGACGCCACCGCCGACGCGGAGGTGCTCCTGGACGGCACCACGGCGCAGGAGGTCACCACCTCGACACAGCGCCCGGCCGACCTGGCGAGCCTGGGCCTGTCGCTGGAGACCGAGGACTCGCTGGAGTGGGCCTTCGCCGGCATCAACGTGAAGTACGGGCCGGAGACCGACCTCGCGCTCACCCCCGTCCCGGCGGCGACCCACGGCGACTACGACACCATCGTCCAGGCCACGCTGCTGCCGCCGACCACCGGGGACGAGGCGGCGCCCTACCGCTACGACCTCGCGCACCACAGCGAGGGTGTCGAGGTGCCCGCGCTGCGGGGCGACCGGCGCACGACGGTAGCGGTCGACACGACCTACGGCGCCTCGGTCGGCGACACGCACCAGGCGGAGCGCATGTACTGGGAGCCGGGCACCATCATCGCCGGCGGCCTCGTGGAGGCGGTCCCCGTGGGCACGCGGCGCACCGAGTACCTGACGGCGCTGCCGGGCTCGTGGTACCTCCGGTCCGAGATCCAGGAGGACGGCGTCGGCGTGGTGCTCGCCGAGGCCGAGACGCACGTCTGGAGCGAGCCGGGCCGCGTCAAGCAGGGTCTCGCGGCGGGTGTGCTCGCACCCGCGGTCTCGCGCATCACGCCCGTGGAGCACTGGGACGACCGCCTCAGCCTGGCCCCGACCGACCGGGCAGACGACGACGGCGGCGTGCTGTGGGGCTCCGACGTCGCGCTGCGCCTGCGCGTGTGGCAGGACGGCGAGCTGGTCGACGACGTCCCGGAGCCCTACTCGTTCCCGACCGTCCCGGAGGGCGGGGCCGACTACCGGATGCTGCTGGAGAGCACCCCGGACGACCCGGCCTACCGGCTCGCCACCAGCGTGCGCGGCGAGTGGACGTTCCACGCGCGGTCGGACGCCGAGGCCAACTCCCGCCCGCCGCTGCTGGACACGGCGTGGGACGTGCGCGGGCTCGACCCGTCCGGCTCGGCGCCCGCCACCACCCGGGTGCGGGTCACCGCCGCCCACCAGGACGACGCCTACGACGCCTCGGCGGTCGAGGACGTGCGCCTGTGGTGGTCGGCGGACGACGGCGCCACCTGGCACCGGGCCAAGACGGTCCGCACCGAGGCGGGCGTGCTCGTCGCGTCGGTCAGGGCACCTGCCGGGACCGAGCACGTCTCGCTCCGCACCGAGGCCCGGGACGCCGCCGGCGGCGCGGTCAAGAAGACGGTGATCCGGGCCTACTCGATCGACTGACCCAGGCCGGATGAGATGAACGCGGGCCCGGTGGCACTCTGAGCGATCAGAGTGCCACCGGGCCCGCGTTCACCTACCCGGCCTGGGTCAGCTCCACGGGACCAGGTAGGAGATCGTGGCCATGTCGGCGTCGCTGGTCATCTCGTCGAGCTGGTAGTTGCTCTGGCCCGTGACCACCACGCGGGTCTGCGACCCCGGACCCGTGGTGACGGCCACCGCGTTGGCCACGTCGCCGGAACCACCGGCGTCGTACAGCGCGGACCAGACCTGCTCGCCCGTGGCGACCGAGTAGGCGACGGTCGCGAAGTCCTCCTGGGTCTCCGCCTCCGCGCTCTGGCCCGTGACCACCACGTGGTCACCGCTGGGGGTGAACGCCGCGGTGTACGCGACGTCGAGCCCGTGCGCCGACCCGTCGTACCGCGCCGACCAGCGCTTCTCGCCCGTCGCGACGTCGTAGACGGCCGTCAGGTAGTCGCTGCCGGTGCCCTCGCCCCACGAGTTGCCCGTGATGACGACGGAGCCGCCGTCCGGGCTCACCACGACCGCGCGAGGAACATCGGTGTCGCCGATGCCGCCGTCGAGCCGGTCGGTCCACAGCGCCTCGCCGGACTCCAGCGAGTAGCCGATGGTGACCCAGTCGTTCGAGTTCTGGGCGCTGCTGTTGTCGCCGGTCACCACGACGGTGCCGTCCGGGGTGATCGCCACCGCGCCGCCAGAGCCACCCTTGTCGTCCGGGCCGTCGTAGGTGGCGTCCCAGAGCTGCTCGCCGGTGGCGGCGTCGATCGCCACGGTGCCGAAGTCGACGAGGCTCTTGCCCTCGCCGCGGCTCTGCCCGGTGACCACCACGGCCGAGCCGTCCGGCGACGCGGCGATCGCCCGTGCGGCGTCCGTCTCGTGCACCGGGCCGTCGTACAGGTTGCGCCACAGCTCCTCGCCCGTGGCGGCGTCGTACGCGACGGTGCCGTAGTCCGCGGCACCCTGGTCGTCCAGGATCGACATGCCCGTGACGTAGACGGCCGAGCCGTCGGGGCTCACGGCCAGGGCCTCGCCGTAGTCGGACACCCCGGCGGCGTCGTACACCGAGACCCACAGGCGCTCGCCGGTGGCGGCGTCGTAGGCGATGGTGACGTAGTCGGCCTCGTTCCCGTAGCCCCCGCCCGAGGCGAGCACGAACAGCGTGCTGCCGTCCGGGCTGAGGCCGAAGCCGGTCTGCTCACCGCCCACGCCGGTGGGGCCCCCGTACACGTCCGACCACAGGGGCCGGCCCGTCGCCGCGTCGTAGGCGGCGGTCACGGGGGAGTTCTGGAACCCGCCGAAGCTCGCGGGCGAGGTCTGACCGGCGGTGTAGACGACCTTGCCGTCCGGCGAGGTGAGCGTCTCGTTGCCGTTGTCGTCGTTGGCGCCCAGGCCGTTCTCGCCGCCGTTGAAGCGGGCGGTCCAGGCCTCGGCGCCCATGCGCAGCACGATGGGGGAGCGGACGGTGTGGCCGCCGCGCCCGTCGGACCACGTCAGGTGCCCGGCGAGCCGCACGTTCAGCGCGGCCTCGCCACGCGTGAACGTGACGGTGAACGACGCCGACTTCCCGGGCGACAGCGTCAGCTTGCGCGGGCTGACCTGCACGCCGAGGCCGTCCAGCCCCGTCACGTCGGCCGTGTAGGTGGCGCGCTTCTTGCCCACGTTGGTCACCGTGCGGGTGACGGTCTGGCCGTCGGCGGCCCGCCCGATCGCGATGGAGGGCGTGTTCAGGTCGGACGGCGCGAGGGAGTGCCCGTCCTTCTCCAGCGCGTCGCAGGTGTCCTGCTGCACGCCGTCGGTGGCACCGCAGAGGAAGGAGAACCAGTCCTCCACGCTGCTGTCGTAGACCAGGCCCGGGTCGGTGGAGTCGTCCGCGGCCACGTGGCCGCCGCCCTGCTGGAACAGGGTGGCCGGGGTCTCGGGGTCGGCGTCCAGCACGTCCGTGCCGGTCGTCATCAGGGCCGACTTGACCGCCATCGGCGACCACTTCGGGTGCTCCTCGACCAGCGCCGCCGCCAGGCCCGCCACGTACGGCGCGGACATGCTGGTGCCGCTCATCAGGTTGAAGTCCAGGCCCTGCTGTCCCGGGGGCGCCACGGAGGCGAGGATGTCCTGGCCGGGTGCGGTGACGTCGGGCTTGAGGATGTCGCCGTTGCCCGCCAGCGACGGGCCGCGCGAGGAGAACGCCGCCGTGTACGGGGCGGGCGTCGAGGTGTCGACCGAGGCCGCGGCGATCGTGGCCGTGGCGCCGGACGTCTTGGCGTAGGCGATCAGCGCGTCGCGCTCGGTGTCGGCCACGTGCACGGACGGCACGGCCTGGACGTCGGTGTTGAGCGTGTCGCCCTCGACGGTGTTCACGAGGATCATGCCGACGCCGCCGGCCTCGGCCACCGCCGCGCCCTTGTTCACGCGGGGGTTCTCGCCGCGGTCGCAGAGCACGATCTTGCCGGCCACCTTCGCCGGGTCGAGCGCGGGCTTGCCGTTGTTGTCCCCGGTGGTGAAGCACAGACCCGCGTTCGAGACCGTGGCACCGGCTGCGACGACGTCGCGCCCGTAGACGAACGGCGCCGGGCCCACGACCTTCGCGGCCAGCGACGTGCCGGAGACCGTGGTTCCGTTGCCGAGCGTCGCGGTGGACCGCGCGGAGGTGGAGTGCGTGGCCGCGGCCACCGTGGTGATCCACGGGCTCGGGTGCGCCACCGTGCCGGACGCCGGGCCGCTGTTGCCCGCCGACGCGGAGACGAACACGCCCGCCTGCGCCGCCGCGAGGAACGCGAGCTCCGTCGGGTCCAGGAAGTCGGTCAGTGTGCCCGAGACGGAGAAGTTGATGACGTCCACGCCGTCCGCGACGGCCTGGTCCACGGCGGCGACGATGTCGGAGGGGTACCCGCTCGCCGTCGAACCGTCCTCGGCGGACCACAGCGCCTTGTAGGCGGCGATCCGGGCGCGCGGCGCGATGCCGCTCACCGTGGAGCTGAACTTGTTGAGCGGACCGGTGACGGCGACGTCCTTGTTGCCGCCCGCGGTCGAGGCCGTGTGGGTGCCGTGCCCGTTGTAGTCACGCGCCGACTGGAACTCCCACGGCATCTCCTGGGCGATGCCGGCGTCGCCGCCCCACCCGTCGTTGAAGTGCCGCGCCGAGACGAGCTTGTTGTTGCACGCGTCGTCGTCCCACGAGTCGTCGCCGACGGTCTCCGCGTCGTCGCACTCGCCGTCGAACCCGCGCAGGCGCTGGTAGGCGGGGCGGCCGCGCTTGTCCTTGTCGGAGAAGCTGGCGCTGTCCGGCCAGATACCGGAGTCGATGACGCCGATGACGACGTCCTCGCCCGCGGCGGAGTGCTTGGTGAGGCCCTGCGGGCTCTTGAGCTGCGCCGGGGCGTCGGAGCCGTCCTTCTGGTCGCTCCAGACGGTGATGCCCTCGTCGCCGTCGTCGCCGCCCTTGTCGTCGGCGGCGGGCTGGTCGGCCGCAGGGCTCTTGTCGTCGGCCGTGGTGGTGTGCACCAGCACGTCCTCGGTGACCGACACGACGCCCGGCTCGGTGCGCAGCTCGGCCGCCTGGGCGGCCGTCAGCGACGTCGCGAACCCGTCGAACGAGTACACGTACTGGTAGATCGTGTCCTTGGCGCCCACACTCGACAGGGCGGCGCGGTGCCTGCCCTTGAGGTGCTTGGCGTACTCGACCACCTCGGGGGCGGTCGGGTCGACCTTCTCGCCGTCGGCCGGCTTCGTGGCGGCCAGACCGGCCACGCCGCCCGTGTAGGTCGCGACGGGCTCCAGCGCCATCTGGACTATGTAGTTCTTCTTCGCCGTGGCCTCGGGCTGTGCCCCGGCCGCAGGAGTCGTCGCCGTCGCCGTGAGCGCGAGCGCGATCGTCACCGCCGCCGCGCGGCGCACATGCCCGCGTGACAGCCGGCGTTCGTCGGACCGTCGGTCCATGTGCCCTCCTCTGCATCAGCCGCGGTGCATCCGCGGCTGATCAGTGAACGTAATGGCATCGATTGTCGGAAACATCAGTGCCATACACTGACTTTTGCCTCACGACGGGCATCCCCGGCCCCCGGGTACGACACGGAGGGAGCGGCCGTTGAGTCTTGACCAGACGACTGCCGCGCCGGCCCGACCGCGAGTTTCACCCGTCCTGGTGGGCCGCACCGCAGAGCTCGAGTCCCTGGTCCGCAAGGTCCTCGCGACCCCCTCGCTGGTCGTGATCGACGGCGAGGCGGGCGTCGGCAAGAGCCGGCTCGTCCGCGAGCTCGCCACCGACCCGGCGCTCGCGGGCCGCCCCGTGCTCATCGGACACTGCGAGCACCTCCAGGAGCCCCTGCCCCTCGCGCCGGTGCTCGACGTGCTCTCGCACCACGCGGACCTGGTGCCGCCCGGCGACCACAACCCGATCGTCGGCGCCCTCGCCCCGCTGGTCCCGGAGCTCGGCGACCGCCTCCCGCCGCCGCCCCCCGAGCTGGCCGACCAGGGCGCCGCCCGGCACCGGGTGTTCCGGGCCGCCGCCGAGCTGCTGGACCGGATGGGCCCCGCCGTGCTGGTCCTGGAGGACGTGCACTGGGCCGAGAGCAGCACCTTCGACTTCCTGACCTTCCTCGCCGCGCACCAGCCCGCGGGCCTGTGCATCGTGCTGACCCTCCGCAGCGGCGGGGCGCCGCTCCCGGTCCGCGAGTCGTTCGCCCGGGCGGCGTCCGGCCCGCCGCTGGCCCTCACCCTGCGCCCGCTCGACCCCGCCGGCGTCGGCGAGCTGGCCGGGCGGATCCTCGGTACCCCGGTCTCCGACGCGTTCGCCGCCTCGCTCCACGAGCGCACCGGCGGCATCCCGTTCGTGGCCGAGGAGGTGCTCGGCACCCTGCACGAGACCCCGCTGCCCGACGACGGCGCGCACCAGGACGACGTGCTCACCGACCTCGCGGTGCCCACCGCGCTGCGCGACGTCGTGCTCGGGCGGCTCGACGGCGTCGCCGAGGGCACCCGCGAGGTGCTGGGCGTCGCGTCCGTGCTCGACCACCCCGTCGACGTCGACCTCATCGCGGAGGTCACCGGCCTCCCGCCGGCCGACGTCGTCGCCGCCCTGGTCGACGCGATCACCGCGGGCCTCCTGCACGAGCAGGACGGGCAGGTGCGGTTCCGGCACGTGCTGGCCGAGCAGATCGTCTACGACGCGCTGCCCACGCCCACCCGCCGCCTGCTGCACCGCACGGTCGCCCGCGCCATCGAGGACCGCGAGGGCCCGCGGCCTGTGGCCCGCCTGGCGCACCACTACCAGCGCGCGGGGGACACCATCCGGTTCGTCCGCTACGCCGAGGACGCCGCCGACCTCGCCGTCACGCACGGCGACGACGCCCACGCCGCGCGGCTCCTGGTGCAGGCCATGGAGACCGACCTGCCCACCGACCATCGGCTGCGACTGGCGGTCAAGCTCGGCCGGGCCGCGGTCGACGGCCTGGCCCACGTCGAGGCCGTACCCCTGCTGCAGCAGCTCCTGGCCACCGAGCTGCTGCCGAGCGATGTGCGCGGCGAGCTCCGGTTCGCCCTCGGCCGGCTCCTCCGGCAGCAGGGCCTGGCCGACGCCGGCTACCGCGAGATCGAGCAGGCCCTGCCCGACCTCGCCGCGCACCCCGCGCTGCTCGCGCGGGCGCTCGCGGTGCTCGCCGCGCCCGAGACCGTGGCCGACCGCCCCATGACCGTGCACGCCGCCCGCGGCGAGCAGGCCCGCGACGCCGCCCGGCGCAGCGGCGCCCCCGAGGTCGAGCTCGCGGTGCGCATCGCCGACGCGTCGCTCCTGATCGAGCAGGGCCGGCCCGAGGGCTGGTCGGTCGTGGAGGAGCTGCTCGCCGACGAGGCCCTGGCGGACTACCCGCGCGAGCACGCGCGTGCCTGCGTGAACTGGTCACAGGCGGCGCTGCACGTGGGGCACGTGCGGCGCGCCGAGCGGCTGCTCGCCGAGGGGCGGCGCGTCGTGGCGGCCGCGGAGTACCTGCGGGTCACCGACGTGATCGAGCTGGTGGCGGCCGCCGTCGACTGCTCCGCCGGACGCTGGGCCGACCTGGCCGGCCGCGCGCACGAGCTGGTGGTCCGCCGTCCGGGCTATGACGCCGCCACCCTGGACGACCACCTGCTGCACGGCATCATGCTGGCCGCCTCCGGCGGCACCCAGGAGGCCGTCGCCCACTTCACCGCGCTCGTGGAGGACGCCGCCCGCGTGGGCGCCGTCTGGCCGCTGCTCGCCGGCCGCAGCGCGCTGGCCCGCCTGCTGCTCACGCTCGACGACGTCGAGGGCAGCGCCCACCAGGCCGGTCTCGCCGTCGCGACGGCGCGGCAGAAGGGCAACTGGGTGTGGGCGGCGGAGCCCCTGCTGTGCCTGGTCGACGCGCTCGTCGCCCAGGGCCGGACGGCGCAGGCCCGGGCGCACGTCGAGGAGCTGGCCGCCGGGCTCGGCGTGGTCGACGCCCCGCTGGCGCTGGCGGCCCTGCTCTCGTGCCGGGCGGTCGTGGCGCACGCCGGCGGCGACCACGCCGCCGCCGTCGGGCTGCTGCGCGAGGCGCGTACGGTCGTGGCCGACGCCGGGCTGCGCCACGAGGAGTCGCGCGTGGTCGAGCGGCTGGGCGTCTGGCTGGCCGAGGACGGCGACGCCGAGGGCGCGGCGCTCCTGGAGGAGGCGCTACGCGGCTACGGCGGCCGCGCCGCGAGCAACGACGTCGCCCGGGTCGCGCGGACCCTGCGCCGCCTGGGCCTGCCCGTGCCCTACCCGTGGCGCGGCGGCCGGCGTTCCAACGGGCTCGGGCTGTCCGGCCGCGAGCGCGAGGTCGCGCTGCTCGCCGCGCAGGGCCGCACCAACCGGCAGATCGCGGCCGACCTGTTCCTCTCGCCCCGCACGGTCGAGAGCCACGTGCGCAACGCCCTGCGCAAGCTCGGCTGCACCTCCCGCGCCGACCTCGCCGTCCACCTGCTCGACGACGCGGGCGAGGACCGCACGCCCGCAGCAGGCTGACCCGCCCTCCCCGCCGGTCGCGCCCACCCGCCCACCCGCCCACCCGGCTGACTGGGCGACCCGAGGATGCCGAGTCAGCGGGTTGGTCCGACCACCCCACTGACTCGGCGACCCGACGACGCCGAGTCAGTCGGGCGGTCCGACCACCTCGCTGACTCGGCGATCCGACGACGGTGAGTCAGTCGGCTGGGCGGCCTCATCCGGCAGTTCGGGGCACGATCGTCAAACCGGTTGACCGGATCGTCAAACCGGTTTTACGTTGACGGCCCCGATGACGGAGGAGAGCGATGGACAGGCCGACGATCGACGACGTCGCCCGCGCGGCGGGCGTCACCAAGGCGACGGTGTCCCACGCCTACAGCGGCAAGCGGCCGATCTCCGCGACGACGAAGGCCCGGGTGTTCGCCGCCGCGCAGCGGCTCGACTGGGTCCCCAGCTCACGGGCCCGCGCGCTGGCCGCGCGGCGTACCGACGCGGTGGGGGTCGTGCTGTCCCGCGATCCTTCGATCCTGGCGTCCGACGCCTTCTTCCCGGCGTTCATCTCGGGCGTCGAGGCGGTGCTCGCGGAGCACGAGATCGCTCTCGTGCTCCAGGTCGCGAGCACCCGCACGGCGGAGGAGCGCGCCTACCGGGCCATGGCGAGCGGACGGGCGGACGGCGTCATCGTCCTCGACCTGCACCGCGTCGACTGGCGGGTGGGCTACCTCCAGCAGATCCGCCTGCCGGCCGTGCTGCTCGGGGCGTACGACGCCGAGAGCCCGTTCTCCACCGTCCGCACGGACGACGCCGCGCCGGTCCGCGACCTGGTCGCCCACCTGCGCGACCTCGGCCACACCCGGATCGCCCACGTGTCGGGCCCGCTCGACTACGTGCACTCGCACGCCCGCGCGGGGGCGTACGTCCGCAGCGTCGGCAGCAAGGAGCTGCTGCGCGAGGGGGACTTCACCGCCGGGAGCGGCCGTGCCCTCACGGCCGAGCTGCTCGACCTGCCCGACCGGCCGACGGCGATCCTCTACGCCAACGACACGATGGCCATCGCCGGCTATTCCTACGCCCGGAGCCGGGGCCTGCTGGTCCCCGACGACCTCGCCGTCGCCGGCTTCGACGACGACCACCTCTCGGCTCACCTGAGCCCTGCCCTGACCAGTGTCTCGACCGACCCGTTCCGGCGGGGGCGGGTGGCCGCCGAGCGGCTGCTGGCCGACCTCGCCGGCGAGCCGCCCGAGTCCGTGACGGTCGACTGCAACGCGCTTCGCCTGCGAGCCAGCACTGCCGGCCCCGCACCCGAGGCACCCCACACCGAACTCGAGGAGGAGTTCTCATGAAGCACCCCCGTCTGGCCGGAACGGCCGCCCT
Source organism: Promicromonospora sp. NPDC059942 (assembly GCF_042731755.1). Taxonomy (NCBI): domain Bacteria; kingdom Bacillati; phylum Actinomycetota; class Actinomycetes; order Micrococcales; family Promicromonosporaceae; genus Promicromonospora; species Promicromonospora sp. NPDC059942. The sequence goes on along the minus strand of NZ_JBHWLR010000029.1, from coordinate 43,356 downwards.
GCTCACCGCGGTGGCCCTGACCGCCGCCTGCTCGTCCGGCGGCGGCGGAGGTGACGGCGGCGGCGAGAACCCCTCCGGCACCGGCCCCATCACGGTCTGGCTGTCCAACAACGAGCAGGAGGTCGGCTGGGGGAAGGACGTCGTCGACGCCTGGAACGCCGAGCATCCCGACGAGAAGGTCACCGCCCAGGAGATCCCGGCCGGCTCGTCGTCCGAGGAGGCCATCACCGCCGCGATCACCGCGGGCACGGCACCCTGCCTGGTCTACAACATCTCCAGCGCAGCGGTGCCCGGCTGGGTCCGCCAGGGCGGGCTCGTGAACCTGTCCCAGTTCGAGGACGGCACGAGCTACATCGAGGACCGGGTGGGCGAGGGCGCGCAGACGTACCTCACCGACGACGGCTACTACCAGCTTCCCTGGAAATCGAACCCGGTCATGGTCATGTACAACAAGAAGGTCTTCGAGAAGGCCGGGATCGACCCGGAGAACCCGGACATGGCCACCTACGACGACTTCCTCGCGGGCAGCCGCAAGATCGTGGAGTCGGGCGCCGCGGACAGCGCCATCTGGCCCTCGCCGACCAACGAGTTCTTCCAGCCGTGGTTCGACTTCTACCCGCTGTACCTGGCCGAGTCGGGCGGCACTTCCCTGGTCGAGGACCAGCAGGCGACGTTCGACGACGAGAACGGCAAGGCCGTCGCCGACTTCTGGGCGACGATCTACTCCGAGGGCCTCGCGCCGAAGGAGGCGTCGACGGACGACGCCATGTCGGCCGGCACCACCGCCATGCAGATGGCGGGCCCGTGGGCCATCGCGTCGTACGCCGAGAGCGTCGACGTCGGCTTCATGCCGGTGCCGACGTCGACCGGTGAGGCGGAGCCGATCACGTTCGCCGACTCCAAGAACGTCTCGATGTTCACCTCGTGCGAGAACCAGGCCACCGCCTGGGAGTTCCTCAAGTTCTCCACCAGCGAGGAGAGCGACGGCCAGCTCCTGGAGGCCACCGGTCAGATGCCGCTGCGCACCGACCTGGCCACCACCTACGCCGACTACTTCGCGGCGAACCCCGCCTACGAGGTGTTCGCCGACCAGGCGCAGCGCACCGGCGACGTGCCGAGCATCCCGAACTCGGTCGAGGTGTGGCAGGCCTTCCGCGACGACTACTCGTCGGCCGTCATCTTCGGCAGCAGCACCGTCGAGGAGTTCCTGAGCGGCGCCGCGGAGACCATCAACGGGCTCGTCCAGGGCTGATCCGGGTGAGCACGGCAACGGATGAGCTGCGCACCACCGAGGTGCGCACCACGCGGCAGAGATGGTGGGGGCGGCAGCCGATCGGCACGCTGTTCGCGCTGCCCTACCTCGTCTTCGTCCTCGCGATCTTCGCGTACCCGCTCGGGTTCGCCGTCTACATCGCGTTCCACGACTACTTCTTCACCGCGCCGGGTGTCGACGTGCCCAAGCCGTTCGTGGGGTTCGACAACTTCGCTGCCGTGCTCACCGACCCGCAGGTGCTGGAGGCCTTCCGGAACATCGGGGTCTTCCTGGTCATCAACGTGCCGCTCACGGTGGTGCTGTCGATGGTGCTGGCCACGGCCCTGAACGCCGGGATCCGCTGGGCGGCGGCGTACCGCATCGCCTTCTACGTGCCGTACCTGACGGCGAGCGTGTCGCTGGTCGGGGTGTGGATGCTGCTGTTCTCGTCGGGCGGGCTGGTCAACTCGGTCCTCGGGCCGCTGGCCCCGGACCCGTCGTGGCTGGTCAGCTCGTCGCTGGCCATGCCGACGATCGCGCTCTACGTCACCTGGAAGCAGCTCGGCTTCTACATCCTGCTGTACCTCGCGGCGCTGCAGAGCGTGCCGCGCGAGCTGCACGAGTCGGCGGCGACCGACGGCGCGAACGCCTGGCAGCGGTTCCGCAACGTGACCGTGCCCGGCGTCCGCGCCACCACGGTGCTGGTGCTCGTGCTCGCGATCATCACCGGCGCCAACCTGTTCACCGAGCCCTACCTGCTGACCAACGGCGGCGGCCCCGACGGCGCGTCCGTGACCCCGGTGCTGCTCATCTACCAGCGCGGCATCCAGCAGCAGAACCCGGACACCGCGGCGGCGATCGGCATGCTGCTGGTCATCGTCGTCGGCGTTCTCTCGCTCGCCGCCAACCGCATCAACCGGGAGCGCTGACATGCGACGACAACGCGGGACCTGGGTGCGCTACCTGCTGCTCACCCTCGCGGCGGCCGTGTTCGCCTTTCCCTTCTACTACATGGTGGTGGGGGCCTTCCAGGAGAGCCCCACCAACACCCCCGACCAGCTCCTGCCGACGTCCGGCTGGACGCTCGACAACTTCGCGGCGATCGACTCGCGGATCGACCTGCTCGGCTCGCTGGGCAACTCGCTGATCTTCACCGCCGGCGTGCTGCTGGGCACGGTGACGTTCGGGCTGCTGGCCGGCTACGCGATGGCCCGGCTGGACTTCCGCGGCCGGGGCGCCACCTGGGTGCTCATGCTGCTGGTCCAGATGGTGCCGTTCCAGCTGCTGATGATCCCGCTGTACGTGCAGATCACGCGGGGTTTCGGCCTCGGGGACACGTACCTCGGGATGATCCTGCCGTTCGCGATCAACACGACCGCCGTCTTCATCTTCACGCAGTTCTTCCGGGCACTGCCCCAGGAGATGTTCGAGGCGGCGCGGATCGACGGCGCGAGCGAGCTGCGCATCCTGCGCTCCATCGCCGTGCCGCTGGTCAAGCCGGCCCTGACGACGGTCGTGCTGGTCACCTTCATCGGGCCGTGGAACGAGTTCCTCTGGCCGTTCCTCATCACCAAGGACGCCACGCTGCAGCCGCTCGCGGTCTCCCTGGCGAACTACATCTCCAACGTGGCCCAGTCCACCGCCAACCCGAACGGCGCGATCCTCGCGGGCGCCACCACGCTCGCGTTCCCCGTCGTCATCCTGTTCTGCCTGTTCCAGCGGTACTTCACCGCATCCAACATCGGCTCCGCCGTGAAGGGCTGACCCACAAACATGGACGTCACCAGCATGTTCACCCACGCCACGTTCCCGCTCGGGCCGTTCGTCCCGTACGAGAACAACCCGATCCTGCGCCCCCGCGGGGGCAGCTGGGAGTCGGCGAACCTCTACAACCCGGCGGCCCTGGTGGTCGACGACGAGGTGGTGCTCCTGTACCGGGCCCACGCCGAGGACATCGTGTCCCACATCGGGCTGGCCCGGAGCAGCGACGGCTTCCACTTCGAGCGCGAGGCCGAGCCGATCCTCTCGCCGGTGGAGGACTACGAGCGCTACGGGTGCGAGGACCCCCGCATCGCGTACATCGACGGCACGTTCTACCTGACCTACACGGGCTGGGACCGGCACAGCGCCCAGCTCTGCCTCGCCACCTCGACCGACCTGCACGACTGGACCAGGCACGGGCCCATGTTCGAGTCGTTCGACACCTTCGCGACCGTCGACCCGCGCGGCTTCAACTGGTCCAAGGCCGGCGTGATCGTGCCGGTGCGGATGCAGGGCAAGTGGTGGATGTATTTCGGCGAGGGCGCCATCTACTGGGCCACGAGCGACGACCTGATCCACTGGACGCCCGGCACCCCGGACACCGAGCCCATGTACTCGCCGACGCCGGGGTCCTTCGACGCCGACCTCGTCGAGATCGGCACCTCGCCGGTGCTGACCGAGAACGGCCTGCTCGTGATGCTCACCAACGGGGCCACGCGCACCATCAACCCGGACGGGAGCGTCGACGTCGACTACCGGTGCGGTCAGATCGCCATCGACCCGGACAACCCGACCAAGGTGCTCGCCCGGCTGCAGGACCCGTGGCTGCGGCCGCAGACGTTCGAGGACCGCAACGGGCTCGTGTCCAACGTGACGTTCGTCGAGGGCCTGGTGCACTTCCAGGACAGGTGGCTCGCGTACTACGGCCAGTCGGACACCACGCTGGCCGTGGCCGTGCACGACCCGAAGCAGACCTGGGGCGCGACGCTCGGCGCCTGACCCGGAGCCTGCGCGACACCATGCAGTTGCTGCCAGGACGAGTCCCGTCCTGGCAGCAGCTGCATGGTCATCGGCCGCCGTGCGGCGTCAGGCCGTGCGGACCCAGGCCGTCGTCGCGCCCGGCAGCAGGCCGTCGGCCAGCGGCTCGCTCGTGAGCAGCACCTCACCGTCCGGCAGCGCCGTCGGCTCCGTGCCGAAGTTGGTCACGACGTGCCAGCCGCCCGGCCGCGCGAAGTGCACGACGTCGTCCGACGCGTCCAGCCACTCCAGCGTCTCGTCGGTCTGCAGCTCGTCGCGCAGCGCGAGCGCCGCCCGGTAGAGCTCCAGCGTCGAGCCGGCGACGCCGTCCTGCGCCTCGACCGACAGGTCGCCGTAGCCCGCGGGCTGCGGCAGGTGGGCGCCCCCCGTGCCGAAGCCGAACGACGAGCCCTCGCGCGTCCACGGCAGCGGCACGCGGCAGCCGTCGCGGCCCGGGTCGACGCCGGGGTTGCGGAAGAACGCCGGGTCCTGGTGCTGGTCGGCCGGGATGTCGGCGACCTCGGGCAGGCCGAGCTCCTCGCCCTGGTACAGGTAGGCGCTGCCCGGCAGGCCCAGCATGAGCAGGGTGGCCGCGCGGGCGCGGCGCAGGCCCAGCTCGACGTCGGCGGCGGGCTCGGTGCCGCCCGACAGCAGCCAGGCCTGGCCCTGCTTGCCCGGCTTGCCGTCGCGCGGCGGCAGGGCGTAGCGGGTGGCGTGGCGGACGACGTCGTGGTTGGAGAACACCCACGTGGTCGACGACCCCGACGCCGCGGACAGCGCCAGGTTGTCGGTGATGATCTTCCGGTACTGGGCCGCGTCGAAGTCGGCCTCCAGCAGGTCGAAGTTGAACGCCTGGCCGAGGCCGTCGGCGCTCGCGTAGCGCGGCCGCCGGGGCGTGTCGACCCAGGCCTCGGCCACGGCGATGCGCGGCGGGGTGTACTCGTCGAACACCTGGCGCCAGCCCGCGTAGATCTCGTGCACCTCGTCGCGGTCCCACAGCGGGTGGGCGCCGGGCTCGGTGATCGCGTCGAGCTCCGCCTGGCTCGGCAGGTTCTCGGCCAGATCCTTGGTCAGGCCGTGCGCCACGTCGATGCGGAAGCCGTCGACGCCGCGGTCCGACCAGAACCGCAGAGTCTGGTGGAAGTCCTCGCGGACCTCCGGGTTGTCCCAGTTGAAGTCGGGCTGCTCCTTGGCGAACAGGTGCAGGTACCACTGGCCGTCGGGCACGCGGGTCCACGACGGGCCGCCGAAGATGCTGGTCCAGTCGGCGGGCGGCTGCGCGCCGTCCTCGCCCAGGCCGTCGCGGAAGATGTAGCGGGCGCGCTCCGGGCTGCCCGGCGCCGCGGCCAGGGCCTGCTGGAACCAGACGTGGAGGTCCGAGGAGTGGTTCGGCACGATGTCGACGATGACGCGGATGCCGGCGCCGTGCAGGGCCTCCACCATCTGGTCGAACTCGTCCAGCGTGCCGATCCGCGGGTCGACGTCGCGGTAGTCGGCCACGTCGTAACCGCCGTCGGCCAGGGCCGACGGGTAGAAGGGGCTCAGCCAGACGGCGTCGATCCCGAGGCGCTTCAGGTACGGCACGCGCGAGATGATGCCCCGCAGGTCACCGATGCCGTCGCCGTTCGCGTCGGCGAAGCTACGCGGGTAGATCTGGTAGACGGTGGCCTGCCGCCACCAGGTGGGGTCGTCGACGAGGAGCTGCTGCTCACTGAGGGTGCTGGTCACGGTGCTGGATCCTTTGCTGTCGTGGTCGAGCGGTCGTAATTTTATGCAAGCGTTAGATTTAATGCCCTGGAGAGAGCCTCCAGCGTCTGGGACGAAAGGTCAAGCGTGAGCCGAGCACCCCAGAACGCGTCGTCGTCCGGACTGCTGAGACGCATCAACGCCGTGAGCGTGCTCGACTTCGCCTGGGCCACCGACGTCTTCACCGCCACCGAGGCCATGCACGCGACCGGGCTGACCCGCTCCACCGTGATCAGCCGGTGCGCCGAGCTGATCGAGCTCGGCTGGATGCGCGAGGTCGAGCGCGCGCCCGAGCCCGCGGGGAAGGGCCGGCCCGCCCGGCTCTACGAGCTGCGGGCCGACGCCGGGTACGTGGTGGGCGTCGACGCCGGGCAGCACCGCGTGCTCGCCACCGTCAGCGACCTCCGGGGCGCCGAGGTGGGCCGCCAGGAGCACCCCATCGACCGGGCGCACGACAACGCGCCCGACCGGCTCGCCGTCGCCGACACCACGATCGACGAGGCGCTCGCCGCGGCCGGCGTCGACCCCGCGCGGGTGCTGGGGATCGCCGTCGGCGTGCCGGCCCTGACCGACGCGCAGGGCGCGACCCCGCCGGGGCCGAACACCTTCTGGGCGCGCATGAACCCGGGTTTCGCCGAGCACTTCCGGGAGCGCGGCTGGCACGCGACCGTCGAGAACGACGCCAACCTCGCCGCGCACGCCGAGCGCGCCCTCGGGGCGGGGCGCGACGTCGGGTCGTTCGCCGCGCTGCTGTCCGGCGAGCGGTTCGGCGCCGGCATCGTGGTGGACGGCAACCTCGTGCGCGGCAGCAACGGCGGGGCCGGCGAGATGCGCGTGCTCGACTACGTGGTCGGCGTGGGCAGCCCGCACGGTCTCGGCCACCTCGCCCGCGCCTGGGGCCGGGAGGCGCGCGAGTCAGGCGTCCTGCCCGCCGACAGCGCCCTGGGCGCCCTGCCCGCGAGCGCGATCGACGCCCCGGCGGTGTTCGCGGCGGCCGCGGCCGGCGACGCCGGCGCCATCGCCGTCGTCGACCGCCTGGCCGACCGCCTCGCGCGGGTGTGCGCCGTCATCGACGGCATGCTCGACGTGGACCGGATCGTCGTGGCGGGCGGGGTCGCGCCCGTCGTCGGGGACCTGCTGCGGCGCACCGCTGCTCTGCTGGACGGGATGGTGCACCCGCCGGCCCCGGAGCTCGTCGCGTCGTCGTTCGGGGCGGACGCCGTGATCGTCGGGGCGTCGACGCTCGCGCTGGAGCGTGTGCGGACGGAGGCACTCGACCTGGCGCTGGGGGTCGGGGGCTAGCGGTCGTTGGTGCGGGGTCGTTGGTGCGGGGCCGTGAGTTCGGGTGGTGCTAGCGGCCTCGGCCGTTGTGGTGGCCGTGGCCCTTGTCGTGGCTCTTGCCGTGGCCGGAGCCCTTGCCCTTGTCAGAGCCCTTGCCCTTGTCGCTGCCCGGGCCCTTGTCCTTGCCGTGACCCTTGCCGCTGCCGTGGCTCTTGTCGTTGCTGTTGCCGGGGCCCTGGCCGTTGCCACGGCCGTTCCCGTTGCCCTGGCCGTTGCCCGGCCCCTGGCCGTGGCCGTTTCCGCCGCCCTTGCCGTGTCCGTTGCCCTTGCCGGGGCCCTGGTCGTTGTCCTTCCCCGGGCCCTTGCCGTGGTCGTTGGACGGGTTGCCGGGCGGGCCGCCGGGGCCCTTGTCGGGCGGGCCGGGCGCCGGGGGAGTCTCGGGCTTCGGCTCCGGCTCCGGTTTCGGCTTGGGGGCCGGCGGCGTGTCCGGCTTGGCCGGACCGGGGTCCTTCGACTCGGGCTTGTCCTTCGCCGGTGCGGGGGCCGCCCGGGGCGGCACGGGGGTCCCCGCGGGCTCGGCCGGCGTCTCCGCCGTCACCGCGGAGGCGGGCACGGCGGCCGTGACCGGGTCCGGTGCCGCAGTCGGCTCGGCGTCGGTGTGCTCCTCGGCGGGCGCGGCCGGACGGCGCGGCGGGTCGGCGGGCGAGGAGGGTTCCCGTGTCGGGTCCGACTCGACGGGGGACTCCGGGCCCCCGCCGTCGAACGGCTCGCCGTCGGCCTGGATGGAGGGGCTGTCGGGCTGGACGGCGATCAGGGCCATGGCGCCGGCGCCGATGGCGAGCGCCGCGACCACGGCGGCGGCCACCGCGGCGTGCTTGGTGCCGAACGAGCGGAGCCTGGTCGCACGCGTGGACCCGGCAGCGCCTGCGATACCCGCACCGGCGGCGGTGCCGGTGAGCAGTCCGCCGGCGATGAGGTGTTGTCCGAGGTCGCGGAGCATCCAGGAGACCTCGCGGACGTCGATGAACGCGCGGGTGCATTCGCCGCAGCCGTCCATGTGGACTTCCAGGCGGCGTTGCCGGCGGGGCAGGAGGCGGCCCTTGAGGTAGTCGTGCATCGCGGCGCGGGTGGTGCGGCACTCGGGTTCGTTGACGGTCTGGGCGTGCGCGGCGGCGAACGCGCCGGCGAGGCGTTCCTCGGCGCGGCGCAGTCGCATGGTCACGGCGTGGGGGCGGACGCCGAGGCCGGTGGCGATGTCGGTGACGGCCATGTCGTGGACGTGGCGGTCCAGGAGGATCTTGCGGTCCTCGTCGGCCAGGTCGGACAGCGCGGTGCGGAGCATGGAGACGTCGGCCTCGCGCTCCGCGTCCAGCTCCGCCCCGGCGACGGGCGGGGTGAGGCCGTCGAGGGTGTCGTCCTCGACGGGGCGGGCACGGCCGGCCTCGCGGGTCATGGAGATGGCCTCGTTGACCGCTGCGCGTCGCCAGTAGGGGGCGGGGTCGTCGATGGTGCCGCCGGTGGAGACGATCCGGACCATCTTTTCGAGGGCGCGGCTGGTGGCCTCCTCGGCGTCGATGCCGGGTACGCGTGCTGCGACGGAGCGTACGACGTTGGGCCGGTGCACCACCCAGTCGTCGACCGGTGCGTCATCGATGGTCACGCCGATCCACCCCCTTTCCGCGCAGAGCTGTCCCCACTTCGACGATCCCGGGAGGCGCAGCCTGGGGTGCGCTGCACTGATAGGAGATACGGGCTAAATGCGTTGATCGGCCTACACGTGATTGATGTCTGAAATTGCACGTGAAAGGCGACGTTCCGCCCGATCCCGTTCGGGCCAGCATACGTAACGCAGCTTCAATATGGCCCGCTACGGCGGATGAAATCTGTCTCAGACCTGCCGTCCGGGCGCTGACCTGCGACGTCGTGCAGCGCTCGTGGATGAATGCCCGTAGAGGACAACCCCGACATTTCGATCCAGCCCGTTCGGGGATCTCCCGGGCTCGCCCCTGGAACCCGCGCAGAACCCTTGGCCGGCTCCTCGCGGTGTGAAAAAACTCTGGCATGAGGACACCTGAACACCTGGTCAGATCCGCTTTTGTCGCAACCGCGGTCGTGGCGTGCACGGCCCTCGTGGCACCGAGCGCGGTGGCGCTCGTCGGGGCGGCGGCAGGGCCGACGTCGGCCGTGGCGGTTCCGGCGTCGGCGGTCGCGGCGACGGCGTCGCCGGCCGCGCCCTCGGTGCTCGCGCCGGTTGAGGCAACGGCGTCGGACGCGGACGAACCGATGCTCTCCCTGCCCGAACCGACGGGGCGGTACGCCGTCGGGCTGATGCCGCTCCACCTCGTCGACGAGGACCGCGCCGACCCGTGGGTGCCCGAGGCACGCCGTGAGCTGATGGTGTCGCTGTGGTACCCGGCGGTCCCGCGCGGCGAGATCGCGCCGTACACGTCCGAGGCCGTCTCGACGGCGATCATCGAGGCCGCCCGGCTGCCGGTCGCGCCCGACATCCTGGCGACCGTCGAGGCCCACGCCTACGACCGGGCCGCGGCGCTCCCGGGGAAGCGGCCGCTCGTGGTGCTCTCGCCGGGAGCGAGCCTCAGCCGCGAGTCGCTGACGTCGCTCGCCGAGGACCTGGCCTCGCGCGGCTACGTCGTGGCCGGAATCGACCACACGTACGAGGCCCGCGTGGTGGAGCTGCCCGGCGACCGGGTCGCCGGGTGCCTGCTCTGCGAGCAGGAGAACACCGCCGAGCTCGGCGCCCGGGTCGCGCACGGGCGCAGCGCCGACATCAGCTTCGTGCTGGACGAGCTCACCGGCGGCCGACTCGGGCGGCATGCGCCGGCGATCGACGCGCGGCGCATCGCCGTCGTCGGCCACTCGCTCGGCGGGGCCAGCGCGGCGGCCTCGGTCATGGACGACCCGCGCGTGGACGCCGGGGTCAACCTCGACGGCACGTTCCAGGTGGACTTCCCCGAGGGCGGGACGGACCGGCCGTTCCTCATGCTGGGCGGTGCCGCGCACGAGCCGGGCGCCAGTGACGGGACGGACTGGCCCGACAACTTCGCGCGGCTGGGCGCGACGAGCCGGTGGTTGCAGGTCCCGACCGCGAACCACGGCTCGTTCACCGACCAGCTCATGTTCCTCGACCAGCTCGGGGTGCCGCTGCCCGGCGGCCCGGGCACGATCGGCGGCGAGCGCGGTGTGCGGATCACGAGCGCGTACGTGGGCGCGTTCCTGGACCGGCACCTGCGCGGCCTGGACGCCCCGCTGCTCGACGGCCCGTCGCCGGCGTACCCGGAGGTCGAGTTCGCGGGCTGACGCGGTGAGCCGGGCGCGGCCGGGCGCGGCCGGCGCGGATGTGCGCTTCTACCCAGTCATTGGGCCTGGAAACAAACCAAACCCCGACCCAACAACCAAGGAGAAACGCACTCCCGCGGAGGCAGAACAAAAAAGCGGGGAAGGGGAGGTCAGGTCTC
>NZ_JBHWLR010000029.1:13781-32813 GCF_042731755.1 Promicromonospora sp. NPDC059942 | reverse complement strand
GGGGGGGGGGGGGGGGGGGGGGGGGGGGGGGGGGGTGGCTCCTTCCCCAGGGGGGGGGGAGGGAAAAAAGGCAAGCGCCCGCCCGGGGGACGGGGGCACCCCCCCACTCCGGCGGGCGCGGCCAAAACGAGTGGGGCGGGGGCGGTCAGGTGTCTAGGATCGCCGCATGTCGAACTCCGTGCCCGCGCCGATCCACCCCGCCGTCGAGAAGGTCACCGCAGCACTCGCCGAGGCGGGCGCCACCGGCCAGGTCCGCTGGCTGGACGACGCCGCGACCACCGCAGCACTCGCTGCCGAGTTCCTCGGCATCGGCGTCGGCCAGATCGCGAACTCGCTCGTGTTCCTGTTCGACGGGACGCCGACCCTCGTGCTGACCTCCGGCGCCCACCGCGTCGACACGGACTGGCTGGGGGAGCAGGTGGGCGCCACCATCACGCGGGCGTCGAAGGAGCAGGTCCGGGACGCGACGGGCCAGGTCATCGGCGGCGTCGCGCCCGTGGGTCACCCGGCGCCCGTGCGCACCTACATCGACACCGCACTCGGCGCGTACGACGAGGTGTGGGCTGCGGCCGGGCACGCCAAGACGGTCTTCCCGACGACGTTCGACGAGCTGGTCCGCATCACGGGCGGCACCCCGACGGCGGTCACCCCCGAGGTCTGACGCGGCCTGCGGCCGTCAGCCGAGCGCGCCGCTCCCCGCCACGAGCGAGATCGTGCCCAGCACCAGGAACACCGGGGACGCCAGGATGCCGCACCAGAAGCTTGGGGCCGCGACCCGGCTGGGCAGGAACAGGCTCGCGACACCCGCGGCGGTGATGAGCACCGCCGCGAGCATCAGGATGGGCTGCTCGAACACGAGGGCCAGCGGTGCGAAGTGGGTGCCGACGACGATCGGCACGGTCGGCGCCAGCAGGTGCCGGCGGTCGGTGCGCGCGTAGAAGATCGCGAGCCCGGCGATGACGGCGACCTCCAGCCAGAACACCACGATGTAGGCGATCATCGCGGGGTTGCCCGAGGCCATCGCCGTGGGGGTGTCCCAGTTGCGGATCAGCGTCGGCAGGCCGAGGCCGAGCAGCACCAGGCCGCCCGCGCTGAGGGCGCCGAGCACGACCCGCCAGACGACGCCGGCCGGCGGCCGCTCCTGCGCCCACCCGGCCCACACGAACGTGACCGTGCCGAACAGCACCGCGGTGAACACCAGGTCACGAGCGAACTCCAGGGTCAGCATCCCGGACCACCTCCGGGCGCAACGCTAGCGAACAACACGCCCGATTTGTGCGGTTAGCGGCTGACTCGCATTCAGCAGGCTCCAGGCGACCACCCACGCAGGCTTAATGGACGTCTGGCGCCTGCTGAACGAGGGTCAGCAGCGCCAGCCTCAGCGCAGCCCCGTGACCGTCACCCGGATCGACAGCAGCAGGTTGGTCGCCGTCACGAACAGCACGTTGCGCTTGGCCCCGCCGAACGTGAGGTTCGAGCAGACCTCGGGCAGCAGCAGCTTGCCCAGCAGCGTGCCGTCGGGGTCCAGGCAGTGCAGGCCGTCGTGCGCGGCCGCCCAGATCCGGCCGCCGTCGTCGACCCGGACGCCGTCGAACGTCCCGGCGTCGCAGGTCGCGAGCACCTCGCCACCGGACAGCGTCAGGTCCGGCCCGACGTCGAAGCGCCGCAGGTGCTTGCGCTCGCTGTCCGCGATGTAGAGGGTGCGCTCGTCGGCGGAGAAGGCCAGACCGTTGGGTCCGGCGAAGTCGTCGGCGACCCGGGTGACCGAACCGTCCGGGTCCCGGCGGTAGACGTGGGTGCCCCCGGCCTCGGGCACGGCGGCGAAGCCCTCGTAGTCGCTCTGGATCCCGTAGGTCGGGTCGGTGAACCACACGCTCCCGCCGCTGTGCTCCACGAGGTCGTTCGGGCTGTTCAGGCGCCTGCCCTCCCAGCTGTCGGCCAGCGTGGTGACGCTCCCGTCGGGCTCGGTGCGCGTCACCGACCGGCTGCCGTGCTCGCACTGGAGCATCCGGCCCGCGCGGTCGACGGTGCGCCCGTTGGCGTAGCCGCCCGGGCTGCGCCACACGCCGACGGCGCCCGTGGCCTCGTCCCACGCGAGCACCCGGTCGTTCGGGATGTCGCTGAACAGCAGGGTCCGCCAGGCCGGCGAGTACGCCGGGCCCTCCAGCCAGCTGCCCTCGTCGAAGAGCACCTCGGCGTACGTGTCGCCGCGCACGGGGGCGAACCGCTCGTCGTGGCGCTCCCACCGGGCGCGGATCCTGTTGACGGTCACGTCTGTCCTCCTGTGTCCGGTTGCTTGCTTGTGACAGGTGCCAGGCGACGTGTACGGGACCCGAGGGTGCCGGGTCCGCTGAACGTCGTTCGGCCTGGCTCCGAGTAGTTCACCCTGGATGGACTGTTCGGTGCAGCCAGATAACGCGGGTCCCGGCCGAACGCAATTCAGCCCTCCCGGCACCCCTCGCCTTCGTGCTGTGTACCCCGGAGGCCCGCGTGACCAGGCCGTCCGTCCCGGGCCTGCCCGACGCCGGCCTCAGAGCGCACCGAGCATGTCGGCCACCGTCGCGACCTCGATCAGCGGGGCGTACAGCCGCATGATCTCCAGGGCACGCTCGTGGTTCTCCGGCGTCGAACCTGCGCACGCGTCCTCGACGACCAGCACCCGGCGGCCCGCGTCGGCCGCGGCCAGCGCCGTGGAGATCACGCAGCAGTCGGTGGCCACGCCCGCCACCACGAGCGTGCCGGCGTCGCGCGTGGCGGCCGCCAGCTCCGGGCCCCACTTGCCGAAGGTGGTGCGCGTGACGACGGGCGCGCCCGCGGCGACGACGTCGGCGAGGTCGGTGATCTCGTACAGCGGGTCGTCCTCGGGCACGAGCGCGAACGGCCACTGGTCGAAGTAGGCGCGCCAGGCGCCGTCGGGCACGGCGGGGGCGACGTACCGCGTCAGGACGGTGCGGCCCGTGAACGCGGGGAGCAGGCGCCGGGTCCCGGCGAGCGCGCGCGGGTAGTCGGGGGAAGCCCACGGGCTGGGCGGGACGGCGAACACGTCCTGCATGTCGATCACGACCAGGGCGGCGTCCGGCCCGACGACGTCCGGCCCGACGGCGTCCGCACCGCTGCTCATCGCTCCTCCTGCCGCCGCACCGCGCGGGCGCTGAGCAGGAGCGTCCCGGCGAACCCGATCACCAGGGCGACGAGCACGCCGAGGTTGGCCCACGCCCAGTCGCCGTCCGTCCCGCCGAGGGGGCCGAGCAGGTAGCCCTGCCACTGCAGCCAGGGCGCGTAGGTGTTGGTCACCAGGCCCCAGCCGATGCCGGTGCCGACGACCACGAGCAGTACGGCGGCCCAGTTCACGGACCCGTACCGGCCGGCGGGGTCGTACAGGTCGGCGTCGGCGTAGTCGCGGCGGCGCAGCAGGATGTCGGCGAGCAGCACGCCGCACCAGGCGGCCACGGGGACGCCGAGGGTGATGAGGAAGCCCTGGAAGGGGCCGATGAAGGAGTCGGCGACGAAGACGACGTAGATCGCGCCGACGACCATGAGCGCGCCGTCGATCGCGGCGGCCACCCAGCGCGGCGCGGGCAGCCCCAGGGAGAGCAGCGCGAGCCCGGAGGAGTAGATGTCGAGGGCGGCGCCGCCGATCAGCCCGGCCAGGGCGACCACGATGAACGGGATGAGGAACCAGGTGGGCAGGATCGTGGACAGGGCGCCGATCGGGTCGGCGCCGATCGCCTCGTTGAGCACGGGGTCGGAGCCGGCGAGCAGCAGGCCGAACACGAGCAGGACGACGGGGGCCAGCGAGGCGCCCAGCGTGGTCCACCCGACGATGCCCCGCCCGGATGCGGAGCGCGGCAGGTAGCGCGAGTAGTCGGCGGCCATGTTGACCCAGCCGAGTCCGAAGCCGGTCATCATGAACACGAGCCCGCCGATCACCTGCGGGCTGCCGCCGGCGGGGATCGCGGCGACCGCGGCCCAGTCGATGTGGTCGAGCACCAGGACGATGTAGACGACGGTCAGCACGGCGGTCAGCACCGTGATGACGACCTGCAGCCGCATGACGAGGTCGAAGCCGAAGACGCCCGCGACCACCACGATGCCCGCCACGACCACGAGGGCCACGACCTTGGTGACCGTGCCGCCACCCCATCCGAGCGTTCCGAGCACGGTCGACGTCGCGAGCGTGGCCAGCGCGACGAGCACCGTCTCCCAGCCGACCGTGAGGATCCACGACAGCAGCGAGGGCAGCTTGTTGCCCCGCACGCCGAACGCGGCCCGGGAGAGCACCATCGTGGGCGCCGACCCGCGCTTGCCGGCCAGCGAGATGAACCCGCAGAACAGGAACGACACCACGATGCCGATCGTGCCGACCACGACCGCCTGCCAGAACGACACGGCGAACCCCAGCAGGTAGGAGCCGTACCCCAGGCCGAGCACCGAGACGTTGGCCCCGAACCACGGCCAGAAGAGGTTGCGCGGCGAACCGCGCCGTTCGGCCTCGTCGATGGTGTTCAGGGCATTGGTCTCGACGCTCGTGGGCGCGCTGCTCATGGTGGCGATCCTGCCACGACGCACGAAGGGCCCGCACCGTGCTGGTGCGGGCCCTTCGAGCCGTGCGATCCGGAGGCCGGCTCCGGTGGAGCCGGGACGCCCGGAGGTGTCAGCTGATCCGGAGGTAGACCGGGCTGTCCTGCCAGATCTTGGACTCCCGGACGGTCTGGCCGGGGACCGGGGCCTCGATCTGCATGCCGTTGCCGGTGTAGATGGAGACGTGGCCCGGGGACCAGATGATGTCGCCCGGCAGCGCGTCGGCCGCGGAGACCTCGGTGCCGGAATTGCGCTGCGCCGCCGAGGAGTGCGGCAGGGTGATGCCGATCTGGGCGTAGACGTAGGACGTGAAGCCCGAGCAGTCGAACCCGGCGGGGGTCGCACCGGCCCAGACGTAGGGGACGCCGAGGTACTGCATCGCGATGTCGACGATCTTGGACCCGGAGCTGGCGGCCGGGGCTGCCTTCTCCGCGGGCTTCTCGGCGACGGTCGTCGCCTTGACCTCCTGCTTGGCGGGCTCGGCCTCGACGACAGGCTCAGCCTCGACGACGGGCTCGGGCTCCGGCTCCGGCTCGGGAGCCGGCGTCACCTTGATGGTGCCGGTCTCCAGCGCGAACTCGCTGTCCGCGGCGACCTTCACAGCGGGGGCGGTGTCCACCTTCGCCGTGGTCAGGGCGGCGGTGGCCACCTCGGCGTCGGTCGACTTCTGCGTGGCGTCCTGGACGGCGTCGCGCACGGCCTCGAGCTCAGCGGTGTTCGTGCTGGGGTCGTTCGCGGGGGCGGCGTTGGCCGGGATGCCGAGCAGGGAGATGAGGAGTCCCGATCCGGCGGCGACGACCGCGCCACGGCGGGCGGTCGCGGAGATGCCGCGGGATGCGGCACGGGAGATCGGGGTCAGCGGGGTGAGGGGTGCGTGGGCAGCACGATGGCGCCCGGGCATGCGTGTGGTCACAGCAATTTCTCCCGGCGCCTACGAGGTGAGCTGTCGGATTCGGATCGGAGAATGACCCGGCCGCGTCCTGCTGGTGCGGCTTCACCCCAAGGGCACCTGGCGGTGCCCACGTACTTGGTTCCCCCGTCCCTGTCATCTGTTCAGAGCAGTCTCGTGACGGTGACAGGGCTCGGCGTCCACCACGAGTGCCCACGGAATTCCCCGCGAGCGGGACCGACCGTAGCCCGCCTGGGCCCGAAAGTCACGATCGCGTTACGGACATCCCGGTCGGCGCTGGAGCTATTGACCGGAATGTCCGACCTACGCTAATGCGGTGGGCGCCGTACGGATCGAGGACGGTGCCCACCGGGCCGAAGGTCCCGACTAGGACATCTGTCCAGGTCGCACATTGTGGTTCCGGGCGAACAGGTTGCTCGGGTCGTACTGCCGCTTGACCGAGGCGAGCCGCTCGTAGGTCGACTTCGGGTAGACGTCTGTGACGTCCGTCTCATCCGCTGTCGTGAGGAAGTTCGCGTACGCCCCGCTGAGATACGGAGCCAGCCGGCCCCAGAGCCCGTCCAGCACCGGCCGCGCGGCCTCGATCACGGGTGCCGGGCCCCCGGTGAAGGTCGTGACCATGAGCTCCGCACCCCGGTGGGCGTACGCGGTGGCGTCGCCCGGCACGCGGGACACCGCGCCGCCGAGGCTCCGGATCGAGATCGACGGCGCGCCCGGCGACGTGCCGGTCTCGGCGAGGATCCGCAGGGTCTCGGCGACCGACTCCTGGTCCACGAGGCCGTCGTGGGCCACCACGTGGATGCCGGGCGGCGGCGTCCCGCCCTCCACCAGGACGTCCGCGTAGGCCATCAGCTCGACGTCGTCCGCGACGACCGTCCCGAGCTTGCGGAGGGGCTCCAGGGCCCGCGCCGCGGCGTCCGCGTCGTCGCCGTCGAACGCCACGTGGATCTCCACCGGCGCCTCCGGCCCGCCCGCGAGCGGGTTGGCGAGGTTCGCGATGGAGGTGAGCTCCTCCGGCGCGGTGCGGAGGTAGTCCGCCCAGCCCTGGAGCACGGTGGCGGCCTCGGCCGCGGGGAACGAGACCTTGCCGAAGAAGACGCGCGTGGTGCGGTGCGCCGCGAAGTCGAACGACGTCACGACGCCGAAGTTGCCGCCGCCGCCACGGATCGCCCAGAACAGGTCCGGGTGCTCGTCGGCGCTCGCGGTGACGACGTCGCCGTCGGCGGTGACCACCTGGGCGGCCACGACGTTGTCGAGGGCCAGCCCGTACTTCCGGACCTTCCAGCCGATGCCGCCGCTCAGCGTCAGGCCGCCGACGCCGACGCTCCGGGTGTCGCCCGAGGAGATCGCGAGGTCGTGCGGGGCCAGCGCGTCCACGACCTGGCCCCAGTTGGCGCCGCCGCCGATCCGCACGAGGTGGCGCGCGGGGTCGACAGGGTCGGCTGCGAGCACCTCGACGTCGGCGAGCTCGCCGAGGTCGATCACGATGCCGCCGTCGTTGGTGCTGAAGCCGGGGAAGCTGTGGCCGCCGCCGCGGACCGACAGGGCGAGCCCGGAGTCGGAGGCGAACCGGACGGCTGTCTGCACGTCGCCGACGGTCTTGGGCCGCAGGACGTAGGCCGGGCTGCCCGCGACCAGGCGCGAGCGCGCCACCGACTCGTAGTCGGCGTCGCCCGGCTCGATGAGGTCGCCGCCGAAGTCGCGGCGCAGGGTGTCGAGTGCTGAGGTCATGACGTTCCTTCCAGGCTGGTGTGCCGAACAAAGGTGTCGACTCGCCAGGCCTGGAAGATGTGACCGGAGGGCTGCGTGACCTGGGTCACGCGCCAGATGGCGCGCCCGCGAGCACCGCCTCGGCCACCACGAGGTCCTCCCACGACATGCCGGTGGTCTTGACCACGAGCGGCCGCGCCGGGTCGGGGCGGACGGCGCCGGTGACGACGTCGCGCATCGGCACCAGGTCCTCGGCCGCCAGGGCGCCGTCCGCGATCGCGAGCACGACGTCGCCCGCCTCGCGCAGCGCGGCGCCCGGGTCCTCGACGACGACGGTGCCGCGCGCGAGCAGGTCCGCGGGCAGCTCCCGCGCGCCGGGCTCGTGGGAGCCCACCGCGATCACCACGGCCGCGTCCGCGATCAGCGCGGCGTCGAACAGCGGCTCGCGGGCCGACGTCGCGCACACCACGACGTCGGCGGCGCGCAGCGCGTCGTCGGAGCCCGGGCCGCCCAGCCGGACGACGGCCGCACCGGCGATCCGCGCGCCCTCCGTCCGGGCGACCCGTTCCGGGTCCCGGACGAGCTGGGTGACCTCGCCCAGCGGCCGACGCTCGCCCAGGGCGTCCGCGAGCGTCGCGACGTGCCCGTGCGCCTGCGGTCCGGCACCGATGACGGCGACACGCAGCAGGTCGGCGCCGAGCGGGGCCGTGCCCTCCAGCAGCCGGTCCAGCACCGCCGCGACCGACACTGCGGGCGTGCGCAGGGTGGTCAGCGCGATGCCGTCCAGCATCGCGACGACGCCGAGCGTGGCGGCGTCGAGCAGCAGGTAGGAGCCCTGGACGCGGGGCAGCCCGCGGGCCGCGTTGCCCGGGGCGACCGCCGCGACCTTGATCCCGACGTGCGCCCGGTCGCCGCCGCCGTCGGACGGCATGAGCAGCAGCTCGCCGGCCGCCACCGGCACGCCCTGGCGGGGCAGGTCGGCGGCCGGATCCAGCCCGGCCACCAGGGCGGCGCGGAGGGCGGCGACGGCGTCGGCGGGGGAGCAGGCGGCGGCCACGGCCGCGGCGTCCAGCACGCGGGGCGCGCTCATCGCAGCACGAACCCGGGCACGAGGGTGTCGGCGGGGTCGACCACGAACCGGTGCTCGCCCGTGCGGTATGCCGTGCCGGTGACCTGGGGGATCACGGCGGGCAGGTCGCCCACCCGCGCGGTCCCGACGACGGCGCCCGTGAACGTCGAGCCGACGATCGAGGTGTGCTCCAGCACGGGACCGCCGACGCCGACCCGGCCGTCGTCGGCCAGCACAGCGAGCCGGGCGCAGGTGCCCGAACCGCAGGGCGACCGGTCGACCTGGCCGTCCGCGAACACCGTGACGTTGCGCTGGCGCACGGTTCCGGCGGTGTCGACGCCGAGCTCCTCGAACAGGATGGTCCCGTACACGCCGCTCAGGCGCGGGTCGGTGGGGTGGACGGCGCGGCCGCCGGCGTCGAGCGCGTGCTTGATCTCGCGGCCCACGGCGATGAGGTCCGCGTAGCTCGCCGGGTCGACCGACAGGCCGAGGCCCGCGGCGTCGACGCTCGCGTAGATCGCGCCGCCGTAGGTCAGGGTCGCAGACGCCGTGCCGCGCGCCGTGGGCACCGCGACGTCGCGGGCCAGCACGTAGCTGGGCACGTTCACGAAGTCGACGCCGACCGTGCGTCCGCCGGCCCGGTGCACGCGCGCGGTGACGCGCCCGGACGGGACGTCCACGACGACGTCGACGGTCCCGTCGTCGGGCGCCGCCACCAGGCCGGTGTCGACGGCCCAGGCGCCCAGCGCGATGGTGCCGTGCCCGCAGGCGGTCGAGAACCCGTCCTTGTGCCAGAAGAGCACACCGAGGTGGGCGCCGTCGTCGTCCGGCGGCACGACGAACCCGCCGTACATGTCCGCGTGCCCGCGCGGCTCGGAACACAGCAGCCGTCGCAGCTCCTGGGCGTCGGTGCTCGTCAGGGCGCGGGCGCGGCGGTCGGCCACCGAGTCGCCCGGCAGCGGCACGGGCGGCTCCGCGACGATCCGGAACGGCTCGCCCGCGGTGTGGTAGTCGGTCGTGGCGACGGTCTGCGTGATCACGCGGCCATCCTCGGCCATCCCGGTGAGGGCGTCCACGGGCCAAACGCGCGGCTCAGAGAGCTGGATCGGCCGCCGTGATCGCAAGAGCGGTCCGTGGCGCCTCGACCTCAAGGCTCTTGAGCACGTCGGCGACGGTTGCGCCGTCCGGCCAGGTCGCGCTGATGTCGCGGACGATCTGTGTCAGGACTGCGACGTCGGCCTCGGCCAGCCTCAACAGGAACTCGTCAGGATGCTCGGCGCTCACCTCGTGGGGCCGCAAGATCTCCCGGGGGAAGTCCTTGAGGTTCTTCGTGACGATGATCCCCGCGCCAACCTGGATCGCTGCGGCGAGCACGTGCCGGTCGCCGGGGTCAGGAAGGTCGAGCGACTCGATCCGATGCTCGTACCCGCTCACGAGGACGTCGGGGATCGCCCGGTTCATCAGGGCCCGTGTCCGCGCCAGCCGCTCCGGGGCAAGATCTGGTCGATTGGCCGCGAGGTTGCGGAAGACCTCGTCCAGGATCTGATCGGTCCACCGCGGCGTCACACGTCGTTCGAGGCCTACCCGGATCAGGACGTCGCGGAGGGTGGACGGGTAGAGCACGTTGGCGTCGTACAGGACGGTCGGTGCGACCGCGGCTGGTGGCATCAGCTGAAGCCGAGCTCGCGGGCCTCCGCGGACAGCGCGTCGGCGGCCGCGCGTCGCTCGGCCTCGTCGGCGCGCATGTACGACACGAGCGACGCGGCCTGCACGCGGCGGTGGCTGCCGACGGTGCGGAACTCGATCTTCCCCGACTCGAGCAGGCCGATCAGGTAAGGGCGCGACACGCGCATCGCATCCGCCGCCTGCTGCGTGGTCAGCTCGGACTGGGTGGGCAGAACGGTCACACCCTCGCCCTGAGCGAAAGTGGACAAGATCTCGCTGAGGGCGGTCAGGGCGCTTCGGGGCACCACGACGTCACCACCCTCTGCGAAGCGCAGGTGGACCGGGCCTTCGCTGGCCAGGGCGCTCCTGAGATCACGGAGCGCCGACTCGGCGAGCTCGGCGTCGGACGGGTCTGGGACGAACGGCGTCGCTACGGACATCGCATCCTCCATTCGAAGCAGGTGAAACAAACGCAATATTCGAAGAATAGGCGGAGAGCGGGCGGATGGCCAGAGGGTGTTGGCACCGCGCGCGCCGGCTCGCGCCGTGGTGTGCTGAACGAGGCTGTCTGTCTCCTCACATCATGCGCATGCATGTAGTGGCCCGGGGCAACCATGGGATAGGACTGAAGGAGACGGCAGGCGCCGTCGGAACCAAGGCAAGGAGTGAGCGCGATGACCAGGGACCGTTTCCAGGGCAAGGTAGCGATCGTCACGGGAGGCGGCAGCGGCATCGGCGCGGAGATCTCCCGCGAGCTCGCCGCCGAGGGAGCCTCCGTGGTCGTGACCGACATCAAGCTGGAGTCCGCCCAGGGCGTGGTGGACCAGATCGTCGCCGCCGGCGGCACCGCGGTGGCCTTCGCGCAGAACACGGCCAAGGCCGACGACTCGCGCGCCGCCGTGGACTTCGCCGTCGAGCAGTACGGGGCGCTCCACCTCGCGGTGAACAACGCGGGCATCGGCGCGCCGCCCGCCAAGATCGGCGAGTACGACGTCGCGGCGTGGGACCGCGTGCGCGCCGTCGACCTCGACGGCGTCTTCTACGGCCTGCGCTACCAGCTGCCCGCGATGGTCGCGGCCGGCGGCGGCGCGATCGTGAACATGGCTTCCGTGCTCGGCTCCGTCGGCATCGCGGAGAACGCCGCCTACGTGGCGAGCAAGCACGCGCTCGTGGGCCTGACCAAGGTCGCCGCGCTGGAGTACACCGAGCAGGGCGTGCGCACCAACGCCGTCGGCCCGGGCTTCATCGACACCCCGCTCGTGCGAGCCTCGCTGAGCCCGGAGGCGCTGACGGCGCTCGAGAACGAGCACGCCAGCAAGCGGCTCGGCACGGACAAGGAGGTCGCGGCGCTCACGCTGTTCCTGCTCAGCGACGAGGCGTCCTTCATCTCCGGCAGCTACCACCTGGTCGACGGCGGCTACTCGGCGCACTGAGATAGACGGCAGGGCCGGCGGGTCGTTCCGCCGGCCCTTTCGGGGTCCGGCTCGGCTCAGGCCTTGTCCGCGGAGGCGGACGCCGGGGCGTCGTCCGACGTGGGTGCGTCATCTGGTGTCCGCGCGTCCTCCGACGTCGGCGCGTCCGTAGGCTCCGGAGCCTCGGACGGCGCCCTGCCGCCGTCCGCCGTCCGCGACCTCCGCGCCGCCCGCCGGGCCTTCCGCTCCGCGGCCTCGGCGTCGTCCTCGAACACGTCGTCGAGCGTCACGACGAACGTCGTGAACAGGGTCACGAGGATCGCGATGACCCACAGCGTCCACTGCAGGGGCGCGAACGGGATCAACGACCCGAGCCACCAGAACAGCCAGGCGAGGCCGCCGCCGACCAGGACGATGAGGACCGCCCCGATCACCTTGCCGGCGTCCAGCTTGCGGCGGGGACGGTCCTTGGTGACGCGCGCGCCGACCGCCCGGCGCGCCGCGCGGGTCGCGAGCTCGTTGACCGCCTTCTCCAGGGCCTCCTTGCCCTCGCCCTCGGGCATGTCCCGGTGGATGGTCACGAGCCGGGCGAGCTTGCGGTCGGTGCCGGGCACCACCCCGAGGAACGCCGCGAACGCCGACACCACGGCGCCGAGCGCGGGCAGCCCCACCGACAGGATCGACACAATCTCCGGGGTGATCACGGCGCAGAGCCTACCCACGGCGAGCCGCCTCCGACGGCGCGTCGACCACAGCATCTGCTGCCAGAACTCGCGGCCCGCTGGCAGCAACCGCTGTGCTCAACACCCGCTTGGGGGAGGGGCACTCCACCAAAGGTCGTAGGGCGGGTGTGGTCCTGCGGGCGATGTGTGCCGGCGGCTCGCTCGACAGGGTTGTCTCGTCCGGAAAAACACCCCCGGACCAGACCGAACACCTGCCGAGCGCGAGGAGCGCGACGATGTTCTCGTCCCACGACCACACACCCACCGAGCGGCCCGTCCGACGCCGCCCCCGAGCACTGGCGACCCTCGCCCTCCTCGGGGCGCTCGCCCTCGCCGGGGCACCGGCCGCCACGGCCGCCGCACTCCCGGCCGCACTTCCGGCGGCCCAACAGCCCACGCCGCCCCCGCCGGTCACCGCACCGGCCGGCGAGCACACCCTGGAGCAGTCCGACGTCGACGCCTGGCTCGACGGCCTGCTGCCAGCCGCCCTGGACAGCGGGGAGATCGCCGGCGCCGTCGTCACCGTGGTGCACGACGGCGAGGTGGTCACCACCCGCGGTTACGGCCACGCCGACACGGGCACCACGGGCGGCGAGGCCGTGCCGGTAGACGCCGAGCAGACCCTGTTCCGCCCCGGCTCCGTCTCCAAGCTCTTCACCGCCACGGCGGTGATGCAGCTCGTCGAGCGCGGCGACCTCGACCTGGACACCGACGTCGCCGAGTACCTCGACTTCGACGTGCCGCGCCGGTTCGACGAGCCGATCACGCTCCGGAACCTGCTCACCCACACGGCCGGGTTCGAGGAGCGCGTCGGTGGCCTCATCGGCTTCGGCGACCAGCCGGTGGTGCTCCGCGACGCCCTGGCCGAGGACCCGCCCGAGCAGGTCTACGCGCCCGGCACCGTCCCCGCCTACTCCAACTACGGCAACGCGCTCGCGGGCTACGTCGTCGAACGGGTCAGCGGCGTGCCGTTCGAGGAGTACGTGCAGCGCAACATCTTCGAGCCGGCCGGGATGACGTCGTCGACCTTCGTGCAGCCGCTGCCGGCCGCGCTCCAGGACCGCGTGTCGCAGGGGTACGCCACGTCGTGGGACGCCCCGGGGCAGTTCGAGATCGTCGGGACGCCGCCGGCCGGCTCGCTCACGTCGTCCGCCCCCGACATGGCGCGCTTCATGCTGGCCCAGCTCGGCGAGCCGGGCACGGGGTCGCTGCTGGAGCCCGACACCCTGGACCTGATGCACGCGCCCGCCCTCGACGAGACCACGCTGGGCGGCCTCGCCGCGGCACCCCGGATGGCACTCGGGTTCTTCGACGAGAGCCGCAACGGCCACCGGATCATCGGCCACGGCGGCGACACCCAGTTCTTCCACTCGCACCTCCAGCTCTACCCCGAGGAGCGCACGGGCATCTTCGTCTCCCTGAACAGCTCGGGCACCGGCGGCTACGCCACCATCCCGCTGCGCGAGGCCGTGCTGCAGGGCTTCACCGACCGCTACTTCCCGGCGGACGACGACGCCGCGGTCACCCCCGCCCCGGGCGTGACCGTCGACCAGGCCACCGCACGCGAGCACGCCGCGGCCGCCGAGGGCAGCTACGTCTCCTCGCGCGGCGTGCAGAGCAACTTCCTCGCGACCCTCGACGTCCTGAGCCCCACCACGCTCACCGCCACGGAGGACGGCCGCCTGCTCATCACGCCCGGCCCCGGCGCGACCACGCCCGCCCTCTACCAGGAGGTCGAACCCTGGGTCTGGCGTGAGGTCGACGGCCAGCGCACCCTCGCCATGCGCGTCGCGGACGACCAGGTCCAGGCGATCGTCTACGAGGGCGCCTTCACGCTGCTGCCCGGGCAGCCGGAGCGCGCCCAGGGCGTGGCGCTCCCCGTGCTCGCCGTGTCCGCGGTGATCCTGCTGGTGGCCGCCGTGGCGTGGCCGGTCGGCGCGATCCGCCGCCGGGTGCGCAAGGAGTCCCTGCCGCAGGGCACCGGGCGCGTCTCGCGGATCCTGACGAAGATCGCGGCCCTCTGCGCCGTGCTCGCCCTCGCCGGCTGGGCCATCACCGTCACGACCGTGATGAGCCTCCAGGACGTCCCCGAGGCGTCCCTGCGGCAGCTCCAGGTCGTCCAGGCGGTCGGCGTGCTCGGCATCGTCCCGGCCGCACTGCAGGTGGTCGGCGCCGTCCGGCACCGGCAGGGCTGGCGCCGTGTCGTGGGCACGGCCCTCGTGATGCTCGCCCTGGTCGGCGTCGCCTGGTTCGCCCTCGAGTTCCGGCTGCTCGCGCCGTCGGTATCGTACTGACCGATGTCCACGACAGGCGGGTCCACGACAGGCACTCCCACGACGGGCAGGCCCATCGTCGACGTCCCCACGGTGCTCGACGACGCGCCTCTCCCGGTGCGTCCCCGGCGGTTCGACGCGCTGCTGAACCGGGTGGGCCTGACCACCCCGATCTCGCGCGACGCACTCCTCGCGGCGGTCGTGCTGCTGCTGACGGCGGCCCTGCTGCTGGGCCTGTTCGAGTTCGTGCTCGGGATGGAGGGCCTGACCATCGGCCCGGCGCAGGGTGTGGTGCTCACGGTCGGCGCGTGCGTCCAGGCGCTGCCGCTCGTCCTGCGCCGGGTCCGACCCGTCCTCTGCCTGGGCCTCGTGGTGGCCTGCCAGGTGCTCATCATCATCGCCTCGCCCGACGACCTGTCCGTCGGCGGCATCCCGCAGATCATCGCCGGCTACACCGTCGGCACGCTGCTGCCCGTCCGCCGGGCACTGCTCGTCACGGGCGCCGCGGCCCCGGTCGCGGCGCTCGCCGCGGCCGGGACCGCCCTCGTGACCGGGAACGAACTGCTGGTGCCGGTGCTCAACCACCTCGTCTCGGGCCTGATCACCTACGTGGTCAGCGCGCTGGTCGGCAACGCGGTGGCCACCCGCCGCAACTACACCGAGCTGGTCCGGCTCCGGGCCGCAGAGGTGCTGCGCACGCAGCGCGCGACGACCCAGGCGGCGATCTTCGCCGAGCGGTCGCGCATGGCCCGCGAGCTGCACGACGTCGCGGCGCACCACCTCTCGGGCCTGGTCGTCCAGGCGGCCGCCGTCGAGCGGCAGATCGACAGCGACCCCGAGGCCGCGAAGAAGGGCACCGCCTGGATCCGCGCGCAGGGCAAGGAGACGCTCGACAGCCTGCGGCTCATCGTCGGCGTGCTGCGAGAGCGACCGGGCTCCGGCGGGCCCGGCGAGGACCCCCACGACGCGCCGCCGCCCGGGCTCGACTCCCTCGACGACCTGGTCCGGACGGCGCGCGCCCTGGGCGACGCCGTCGACCTGGACCGGGCGGGACGGCCGCGGCCGCTGGCCCCGATCGCCGACGCCGCGTTCTACCGGGTCGCGCAGGAGTCGCTGTCCAACGCGCGTCAGCACGCGCCCGGCGCGGCGGTGCGGA
Source organism: Promicromonospora sp. NPDC059942 (assembly GCF_042731755.1). Lineage (NCBI taxonomy): Bacteria > Bacillati > Actinomycetota > Actinomycetes > Micrococcales > Promicromonosporaceae > Promicromonospora > Promicromonospora sp. NPDC059942. Next base: position 17,315 of record NZ_JBHWLR010000029.1, on the reverse strand, counting down.
TCGCCGTGCGCTTCGACGAGCGGGAGGTGGCGCTCGAGGTGACCAACGAGCGGGCGCTCGGGCGTGCGTCTGGGTCCGCGCCGGGCTCGGACCGCCGGGGCATGGGGCTGATCGGCATGGGGGAGCGCGCGCACCTGGTGGGCGCCGCGCTCAGCACCGGACCCACGCCGTCGGGCGGCTGGCGGGTGCGCCTCGCGCTCCCGTTGCACCACGAGGTCACGACCGCGACGCCGGCGCGCCCGGCGCTCGCCGAGGGGGGACAGGGATGATCAGGGTCATGCTCGTCGACGACCAGGCGGTGGTCCGGGCGGGGTTCCGGTTCCTCCTGGAGCAGGCCGACGACATCGAGGTGGTCGCCGAGGCCTCGAACGGCCCGGCGGCGGTCGAGCTCGCGCGCCGGCACCACCCCGACGTCGTCTGCATGGACGTGCGGATGCCGGGCGGCGACGGCCTCGCCGCGACCCGGGAGATCGTGGCGCGCGGGTCCGACACCGCCGTGCTCGTCGTGACCACGTTCGACCTCGACGAGTACGTGTTCGGCGCCCTGGAGGCGGGCGCGAGCGGGTTCATCCTCAAGGACTGCGAGCCGGAGGAGCTGATCGACGCCGTCCGCCGGCTCGCCGACGGGCACGGCCTCATCGACCAGGCGGTGACCCGCCGCGTCATCACGGAGTTCGCGCGCCGCACGGCCCCGCCCCGGTCCGCCGCGGACGAGGCTGCGGCCGCGGCCCAGCTCACGGCCCGCGAGGCCGAGATCGTGCGGCAGCTCGCGCGCGGGCTGTCCAACGCGGAGATCGCCCAGGAGCTCGTGGTCGAGACGAGCACCGTGAAGTCGCACCTCGGCCGCGCCATGGCCAAGGTCGGCACCCGCGACCGCCTCCAGACGGTGGTCTGGGCCTACCAGAACGGCCTGGTCCCGGGCTGACCGAGCCTGACCGGGAGCCCGTCCAGGGCGAACGGTGCCGGGTCGAACTCCCCGAACCGCTCCCGGAACTCCGCCGCGCGGCCCGGCCACAGGAGCGTCAGGCGGCCCGAGCGCTCGTCCACGTACCAGCTCCGGCAGCCGCCGCGCAGCCACACCGTCTCCGCCGCGCGGCGGTCCACCTCCGCGGTGTACGCCGCCTCGGCCGCCGCCGACACCTCCAGCGGTTCGCCCGTCGCGTCCAGGTGGTCGAGCGCGCCCAGCACGTAGCCGATCTGCGCCTCGATCACCTCCAGGGCCGAGTGGTGGCCGAGCCCCGCGTTGGGGCCGTCCAGCACGAACAGGTTCGGGAACCCGTGCACCACCGTCGAGGCGTGGCTCGTCATGCCGCCCGACCAGTGCTCGGCGAGCGTGCGCCCGTCGCGGCCCGTGACCAGGTGCGCGAACGGCGGGCGCGTGGTCTCGAAGCCCGTGGCCAGCACGATCACGTCCACCTCGTGCCGCGCGCCCGAGGCCGCGACCAGCGTGGACCCCTCGACTGCGACGGGCGCGCCCGGCTCCAGCGTCACGTGCGGCTCCTGGAGGGCCGGGTACCAGTCGTCGCTGAACAGCGCGCGCTTGCAGCCCACCGCGTAGTCCGGCGTGAGCAGGGCGCGCAGCGCCGGGTCCGGCACCTGGGCGCGCAGGTGCGCCAGCGCCCGCTCGCGCAGCTCGGCCTCCGCCGTCGTCCCCGCGATCCGCGCGTCGAACAGCCGCTCCGCCTCCGCGGCGAGCGCCGCGCGGTCGGGCGGCGCCTCGCCGGGCGCGTACGCCCGGTCCCCGCGCGGCAGCACCCAGGGCGGGGTCCGCTGCAGCACGACGACGGACGCCGCCCGCCGGGCCAGCTCCGGCATGAGCTGCACGGCGCTCGCCCCGGTGCCGACCACGGCGACGCGCAGCCCCGCGGGCAGCTCCCGGTCCCAGCGGGCGGAGTGGAACACCCGGCCCGGGAACGCGGCGAGCCCCGGGATCTCGGGCACGCGAGGCTCGCTCAGCCGGCCGACGGCGGTGGCCAGCACCCGCGCCGTCAGCGGCCCGCGCGACGTCGTCAGGCGCCACGTGGCGGCGTCGTCGTCCCAGCGAGCCGACGTGAGGTCCGTGCCGAGGCGCAGGTGCGGGGCCAGGCCTTCGGACTGGACGACGTCGCGGACGTACCCGTGGATCTCGGCGCCCGGCGCGAACACGCGGGACCAGGCGGGCTGCGGCAGGAACGAGTAGGAGTACAGGGCGCTCGGGATGTCGCACGCGACGCCCGGGTAGACGTTGTCGCGCCAGGTGCCGCCCACGTCGTCGGCCCGCTCCAGGACGGTGAAGCCGGTGCGCCCGGCCCGCCGCAGGCGCACGCCGAGCCCGACGCCGGCCAGCCCCGCGCCGACGACCGCCACGTCGACGTCGGGGGCCGGGCCGTCGTGCCTGTCCGGGTACGCCGCCGTCACCCCACCTGCTCGTACGTGGTGGTGCGCTGCCGCACCGGGCGGCCGAGCTCGGCGGCCAGCCGCGTCACGTCCGTGACCGTGAGCTCGCGGCCCTGCTCGGGGCCGGCGTCGGGGTCGAGCGCGCCGTCGAGCAGCACGCCGCCGAGGTCGTCGGCGCCGCCCGCGAGCACCCGCTGCGCGCCGCGCATCCCGAGCTTGGTCCAGGCGGCCTGTACGTGGTCGATGCGGCCCGCGAGCATGAGCCGCGCGACGGCGTGCAGGCCGCGGCTCTCGCGCAGGGTCGCGACGCGGGCGCCGGGCACGGGCACCGGCGACTCGGACGGCAGCCACGGCATGGGGATCAGCTCCGTGAACCCGCCGGTCGCGTCCTGGATCCGGGCCAGGACGCGCAGGTGTCGCACCTGGTCGCGCGCCGACTCGACGTGGCCGTACACGATCGTCGCCGTCGAGCGCAGGCCCGCGGTGTGCGCGGCGGTGACGAGCTCGACCCAGCGCTCGGCGGGGATGTCGGTGCCGCCCGTGAGGAGGTCGCGGACCTGGTCGTCGAGGATGCGCGCGCCCGTGCCCGGCACCGTGTCGACGCCGGCCTCGCGCAGGAGCGGCAGCCAGTCGGCGAGCGGCAGGCCGGCGCGGGCGGCGCCGTCGGCCAGCTCGGCGGGCCGGAACGCGTGCAGGTGCAGCCCGGGGCCGCCCTGCTTCACCGCCCGGGCGAGGTCGAGGTAGGCGTCGGCGCCGTGCGCCGTCGGCGGGAGGCCCTGCACGCACACCTCCGTGGCGCCCAGCGCGACCGCCTCGGCCGCGAGCTCCGCGACCCGTTCGGGCGGCAGGCCCAGCGACGCGTCGATGTTCCGGTTCACGGCGTATGTCACGGCGTCGCCGACCCGCTCGCGGCGCACCTGGTCGGCGAGCGCGGTGAGCTCCTCGAGGTCGGCGCCGTCGGCCCCGAGCAGCTCGACCCACCCGGCGTCGTCCACCCCACCGGAATCACGCTGAACGTCGCTCAACAACGACCCCAACCGCCCCGCTTTGTTGAGTGCTGGGTATTTGTTGGGGTTCTGGCCAGAAGCCCTCAAACCCCCCCCGCCTCCAACAAAAGGTGGGGGGGGAGGGGGGGGGGGGGAGGGGGGACCGACCCAG
>NZ_JBHWLR010000029.1:0-13771 GCF_042731755.1 Promicromonospora sp. NPDC059942 | reverse complement strand
CGGAAACCGCTCGGACCCTCTCCCAACACCACCCCCACCCCCCCCCTTTTTTTGGGGGTTGTGTATTTGAGGGTTCCGGACCGGAATCCCGACAAATACCCAGCACTCAACAAAGCGGTTGGGGTGGGCGGGGTGGGGGAGGAGGGGAACTCGCCCAGGAGGGCGTCGTGGCGGGCCAGGCCGTAGTCGTCCGCGAGGGCCAGGACCCGGTCGCGGAGCCGGTCGTCGAGCCACTCCGCGCCCGCCCGCGCCTCGCGCAGGTAGTGCGGGTGCGCGGTGAGGCGCTCGCGCAGCGTGTACCCGCCCTCGGCGGTGAGCCGGGCCAGGTCCTCGATGTGCGGCCAGGGCCGCTCCGGGTTCACGTGGTCGGGCGTCAGGGGGCTGACGCCGCCCCAGTCGTCGATGCCGGCGCGCACCAGGAGCTGCAGCTCGGCGGCGTCGGTCAGGTTCGGCGGGGCCTGCACGCGCATCCCGGGGCCGAGCAGCACCCGCGTGACGGCGACGGCGGCCGCGTACTCCTGGGTCCCCAGGTCGGCGGCGCCCATCATGGCCGTTGCTGACTTCGCGCGGAAGTTCTGCACGATCACCTCCTGCACGTGACCGTGCCGGGCGTGCGCGTCGCGCAGCGCGAGGATCGAGTCGACCCGCTCGGCGTAGTTCTCGCCGATGCCGAGCAGCACGCCCGTGGTGAACGGGATGCGGGAGCGGCCGGCGTCCTCGATCACGCGCAGCCGAAGGGCCGGGTCCTTGTCGGGGGAGCCGAAGTGCGCCTCGCCCTTCTCGGTCCACAGCCGCGACGACGTGGTCTCCAGCATCATGCCCATCGACGCTCCGACCGGCTTGAGTCGCTGCAGCTCCGCCCACGACATCACGCCCGGGTTGAGGTGGGGCAGCAGCCCCGTCTCGTCGAGGATGAGCCGGGCCATGTGGCCCACGTAGTCGAGCGTCGAGGCGTAGCCGTGGTCGTCGAGCCACTGCCGGGCCACCGGCCAGCGGTTCTCCGGGCGGTCGCCGAGCGTGAGCAGGGCCTCCTTGCAGCCCAGCGCGGCGCCCTGCCGGGCGACGTCGAGCACCTCCTCGGCCGACATGTACGGCGAGATGCCGGCCTTGGCGAGCTTGCCCGGCGTCTGCACGAAGATGCAGTAGTGGCACCGGTCCTGGCACAGGTGCGTGAGCGGGACGAACACCTTGCGCGAGTAGGTGAGGACGCGGGGCCGGCCGGCCTCCGTCAGGCCCTGGTCGCGGAGCGCCCCGGCGACGGCGAGCAGCCGGTCGAGGTCGGCGCCGCGGGCGTGCAGCAGCACCTCTGCGTCCGCCCGGGTCTCGGCGTCGGGCCTGCCCGGCGCGCTGCCGCCGTCCGCCTCCAGCCGGTCGAGGGCCGCGGCCAGGACGCCGGGGTCCGGGGGCTGCGGCTGGTCGTCGGGGCGCGCGGGCATGCGCAGTGTCAGGGGAACAGTCATGAGCCCACCTCGGGTGCGGGAACCGGATCGCGATGGTCCGGAGGGGACTGCCCGACACTATGTCATCGCGTGGTCACCCCACCTCGGCGAGGGTGCCCTCCTCGGCGGTCACGAGGGAGGCGATGGTCGCGAAGAACCGAGCGATCCCGGGCAGGTTGGCGCCCTTCGCACGCGACGCCGCGTAGTCCTCCGACGTGCGCCACTCGACGATGTCGAGCCACTCGTCGTCCGGCAGCTGCACGAGGCGCGCCCCGAGGAACCCGGTGCGGTCGGCCTCGAAGTCGGCGAGCATCCCTGGCCGTGCCGCCAGCATCGCGTCGATCCTCTCGGGCAGCACCCGGAATCGGGTCAGCTCCACGGACGTGCTCATCGTGTCTCCTGGGGTGTACGGGTGGTTGTTCGCGCTCACCGTAGGACACAAAGGGGGTCATCCGGCTGCATGCGCGGTGTGGGAATCCCGGATATCACCCGCTCGATCATCTTGCTAGCGTCCCTGGGACCAGCAGGCGGGCAATGCCGCCGGTCTGCTCCGGCTCCTGACCGACTGAGGTGGTCTCCCATGGTTCTCCGCCGCGCACCGATCATCGTCGCCGTCGCCACGGCCGCGCTCCTGGCGACAGGGGCGGCCGTCGTGCCCGCCCTCGGGGCCACTTCCGTGGCCGTCCAGGAGGCGCGGACTGCGGCCCGGCCCGCCGCAGCGCCCGCCGACGCCAAGCCCGCCGCCGCACCGGAGGCCGCGCCCGACGCCGCCACCCCCGTGGAGGCGAACGGTCAGCTCAGCGTCTGCGGCGTGCGCCTGTGCAACGAGCAGGGCAAGCAGATCCAGCTGCGCGGCATGAGCACGCACGGCACCCAGTGGTACTCGCAGTGCGTGGACGACGCGTCGCTCGACACCCTCGCGTACGACTGGGACGCCGACGTCATGCGGATCTCCACGTACGTGCAGGAGGACGGCTACGAGACCGACCCGGCGCGGTTCACCGCGCTGGTCAACCAGTACATCGACATGCTCACCGCGCGCGGCCTGTACGCCATCGTGGACTGGCACATGCTCGACCCGGGCGACCCGAACTTCAACCTGCAACGCGCCAAGACGTTCTTCACCGCGATCGCCGAGCGGAACAACGGCAGGAACAACATCATCTACGAGGTCGCGAACGAGCCCAACGGGGTGTCGTGGCAGACCATCAAGGGCTACCACGAGCAGATCGTCCCGGTGGTCCGCGCCAAGGACCCGGACGCCGTCATCCTGCTCGGCACCCGCGCCTGGTCCTCACTCGGCGTCTCCGACGGCGCCAGCGAGTCCGAGGTCGTGAACAACCCGGTCAACGCCTCGAACGTCATGTACACGTTCCACTTCTACGCGGCGTCGCACGACCAGGAGTACCTGGACACCCTGTCCCGCGCCGCCGACCGCATCCCGATGTTCATCACCGAGTTCGGCACCCAGGACTACGCGGGCGAGGGCGCCAACGACTTCGCCATGGCGCAGCGGTACCTCGACCTCGCGGCGCAGAAGAAGATCAGCTGGGTCAACTGGAACTTCTCCGACGACCACCGCTCCGGCGCCGTCTTCACCGAGGGAACCTGCGGTAACGGCAACTACGGGACGGGGCGGCTCAAGGAGGCCGGCACCTGGATCCGCGACCGGATCCGCACGGCGGACGACTTCTAGGGCGGCACGCGTGGCGGGGCCGGGACCTCGCCTCGCGTGCACTACGTCGACGTCGAGGCCGCACGCGGGGCGCCGGACGCCGGACGCCGGACGCCGGACGCCGGACGCCGGACGCCGAGTTTGGACGCCACTCCTGGTGGCAAGGCACACCCAGCACAGGGGTGTCGGGTCGGCTGAACTTCGAGCGGCCTGGCCCCGCCTTGTTCGCCTCTGCCGGACTATCCAGCAGAGCCGAACTCGGCGGGGCTGACGTGTACGAGGTTCAGCCCACCCGGCACCCGTCACCTTCGTGCAGTGCACCCCCGGAGGGAGGTACGAGAAGATCGTCCGATGCGCATCCTCCAGCTCCCGGCACGGGAGATCGACCGGTTCGGCAGCACCGGCGTCGACATGGACTTCCTGCCCCAGGTGCCCGACGCCGGGCGCACCACCGTGAACGTCGCCCGGATCGTCGCGGGCGGCACGCTGGGGGAGCACCCGGCGACGTCGCTCCAGGTGTTCGCGGTCCTCGCCGGCGAGGGCGTCGTCACGTCGAAGGGCGCCGACGGTGACGCCGAGGAGCGCTGGGAGATCGAGCCCGGCCAGGCCGCGGTCTGGGAGCCGGGCGAGATCCACGCGACCACCGCGACCACGGACCTGCTCGCCGTGATCGTCGAGACCACGGCTGACGAGCTGCTCTTCCGCGAACACAAGGTGCTGCACGGCCCGCCCGTCGACTGACCCCCCGACCTCACACGAGCGGCGCCGGCACGGGCAGATCCCGCAGCCAGGGCGCGAACTGCTCGGCCACCTCGGCCGCGACCGCCGCCGCGTCGCGCGTCCCGTCCACCTCGATCACCGGCACGCCGAGCCGCCGCGCGTTCCGCACCGCGTCGTCGGCGATCAGGCGGTCCCGGGCGATGCGGTTGGCCTGGGCGAGCGCCGGGTCGCTGACCGGGGCGTCCACGGCGAGGGCGCGCGGCACGGTGCGGAGCTGGTGCTGCCGGAACTCCTCCGTGGGGACGAGCACGACCATCCGCCGCGGCGAGTCGACCAGCGGCGCCACCAGCTCGGGCCGCAGGCCCCAGCCCTCGGCGATCGCGGGGCGGCCGGTGAACCAGGCGCGCAGGTCGTCCAGCACCCACTCGAACCGCTCGGGGAAGTCGGCCAGGACCTGCGCCGCCAGCGCCGCGGGGCCGTGGTTGACCCACATGTCCTCGACGTCCGGGTCCGCCACCGGCTGCCCGTGCGCGACCCGGCGGGCGATCCACCGGTCCTGGTGGCCACGGGACGCGTGGTAGTCGTAGTGGTACGCCGTGAGCCCGTGCCGAGCGGCGACCAGGTCGGCCACCGTGGTCTTGCCGGCCCACTGCGCGCCGCCGATCCACAGCATGCGGCCCAGGCTGCCGTGCGGGTCCCAGATCTCTGACATCGCTGTCCTCCCGGTGCGGACGATGCCCCTCACCACCCGCCCCACGAGTGTCCTACGCTCCCTCCATGGTGCTCACCGTGTCCGTCATCGGCGCCGGACCCGCCGGCCTCTCCGCCGCTGCCGCCCTCAAGGCCCGCGGCGCCGACGTCACCGTGCTCGAGAAGTCCGGGCACGTCGGCAATGCCTGGCGCCACCACTACGACCGCCTCCACCTGCACACCACGCGCGGGCTGTCCAAGCTGCCGGGCCTCGCGATCCCGCGGGAGTACGGCCGCTGGGTCGCCCGGGACGACGTCGTCCGCTACCTGGAGGCGTACGCCGTCCATCACGACCTGAAGGTCGAACACGGCGTCGAGGTCACGCGCCTCGACCGGCCCGCGGGCAAGCGCGCGGGCGGCGCCGCGGACCGCCGCTGGACGATCACCACCACGGACGGCACGCGCACCGCGGACGCCGTCGTGATCGCCACGGGCTACAACCACACCCCGCACGTACCGGACTGGCCCGGCCAGGACCGGTTCACCGGCGAGGTCGTGCACGCGAGCCGGTACCGCAACCCCGCCCCCTACGCGGGCAAGCACGTGCTCGTGGCGGGCGTGGGCAACACGGGCGCCGAGATCGCGCACGACCTCGTCGACGGCGGCGCCGCGAGCGTCCACCTCGCCGTCCGGACGCCGCCGCACATCGTGCCCCGCAACCAGGGCCCGTGGGCCGCGCAGTACACGGGCGTCCTGGTGCGCCACCTGCCCGACCGCCTCGTCGACACCGTCGGCGTCGCCGTCCGCAGGGCCGGCATCCCGGACCTGTCCGACCTCGGGCTGCCGATCCCCGACGTCGGCATCGCGAGCCGCGTCGCCCAGGGGTCCGTCCCCCTGCAGGACGTCGGCATCGTCGCCGCGGTCCTGGCCGGCACCGTGCGCGTCGTCCCCGCCATCGAGCGGTTCGACGGCGCCGAGGTGGTCCTGTCCGACGGCGCCCGGCTGACCCCCGACGTCGTGCTGGCCGCGACCGGGTACCGGCGCGCGCTCGAACCCGTGGTGGGCCACCTGGGCGTGCTCGGCGACCAGGGCAAGCCGCTGGCGACGCTCGGCCGCCCGGCCGCGCCCGGCCTCTACTTCACCGGCTTCACCAACCCGATCAGCGGCATGCTGCTGGAGATGGCGGCCGACGCCCGCCGGATCGCGCGGAACGCGACCCGCGGCAGGTAGGCGGATCCGACACGACGTATCGATTCGGTCGAAATGCTTGACACCTCGACCTCCGACCGGCAGCGTCCGCCGCATGAGCCGCCGAACGACCCTTGCCACAGCCGCCGCAGCGCTCGTGGCACTGACCCTCGGCGCGTGCGCGCCGTCCGCGGACAGCCCCGAGCCGGGCGCGGCGGCAGGGGAGGGGTGCGACGGCGACGCGGTGGCGCTCGACGTCTGGTCCTGGCGGACCGAGGACGTCAAGACGTACGAGCAGATCTTCGACGTCTTCGAGCAGGCCAACCCGTGCATCACGGTGAACTTCCAGGCCCACCTCAACACCGAGTACGACCAGATCCTGCGCACCGGCCTGACCGGGTCGGACGGCCCCGACATCGCGCAGGTGCGCTCCTACGGCCTGCTCCAGCCGCTCGTCGAGGGCGGCAACCTGGAGCCCCTGGAGGACGTCGTCCCGGCGCTCGCCGACTTCGACGACGCGATCCTCGACGGCTCCCGCGGCCGGGAGGACGGCGCCGTCTACGGCGTGCCGCTGGCCAGCCAGACGATCCAGGTCTACTACAACACCGCGATCTTCGAGGAGCACGGCCTTCAGGAGCCCGAGACCTGGGACGACTTCATCGCGCTGAACGACACGCTCCTGGAGCACGACGTGACGCCGCTCGCCGTCGGCGCGCGCGACGGCTGGTTCGTGCCGACCGTGCACGACGCCCTGACGGCGGCCCAGTACGGCGGCGCCGACTTCCAGCAGGCCCTGCGCGACGGCGCGACGGACTTCACGGACCCGGCCTACGTGGACTCGATCCAGACGCTCAAGGACCTCCAGCAGTACATGCCCGACGACGTGACCGGCGTGCCGTACACGGACGCGCAGGTGCTGTTCACCTCGGAGCAGGCCGCGATGTTCGCCGGCGGCTCGTACGAGCTCGCGTTCTTCCAGGACGCCAACCCCGACCTCGACCTCGGCGTCTTCCAGGTGCCCCCGCCGCCCGGCTCGGCCCTGGACCACCCGGTCAGCGCGGGCTACGCGGACGGGAGCTGGGGCCTGTCGGCCACGACGGAGCACCCCGAGGAGGCCGAGACGCTGCTGAACTGGCTGGCCACGCCCGAGTTCGGGCAGCTCGTGGCCGACGAGCTCAAGCAGTTCTCGCCGATCCCCGGCGTCGAGTTCTCCGACCCGCTGCAGCAGGAGATGTGGGACCTGTACCAGGAGAACCCCGCGCCGTACCTGCTGCTCGTGGACTACCGCTACGGCGACCCCGTCGGCACGGACCTGATGGGTGAGGCGGGCCAGAAGCTCTTCCTCGGCGACACCGACGCCGAGGGTGCCGCCGACGTGATCCAGGACGGCCTGTCGGCCTGGTGGACGCCGGGCGAGTGAGCCGCCGCCGTCGAGCCGCGGCACTGCCCACGCCGGTCGCACTGCTCTTCATCCTGCCTGCCGCGGTGCTGTTCGCCGTCTTCGTGCTCTACCCGATGGCGACGGCGCTGACCTACTCGCTGTTCTCCTGGCGCGGCACCGCGCAGGACGCGTTCGTCGGGCTGGACAACTTCGTCGCCCTGTTCACCACCGAGCCCTACCGCAGCCAGCTCCCGCGCGCCTTCGGGCACAACGCGCTCCTGTTCGCCGGGGCCATGGTGGTGCAGAACTCGCTGGGCCTCCTGCTGGCCTACGTGCTGCACCGGCGGGGCCGCCTGCGGCGTCTGTTCCAGGTGCTGTACACGATGCCGTACCTGGTCTCGCCGCTGGTGGTCGGCTACCTCTGGTCGCTGCTGCTCTCGCCGCTGTTCGGCCCGGTCAACGCCGCGCTGCGCGCCGTCGGCCTCGACGCGGTGGCCCAGCCCTGGCTGGGCGACCCCGACACCGCCCTCTGGGTCGTCGTCCTGGTCACCGCCTGGCAGTGGGTCGGGTTCCCGCTCCTCGTCTACGGCGCGGCCCTCGGCGCGCTCGACCCGACGCTGGAGGAGGCCGCGATGCTCGACGGCGCGACCTCCCGCCAACGCTTCTGGCACGTGACGCTGCCCCTGCTGACGCCGGTGATCGGCACCGTGAGCGTGCTGACGTTCATCTTCTCCATGGAGGCGTTCCCGATCCCGTACGCCCTGGGCGGGTCCAGCGGCAGCCCGGCCGGCGCCACCGACGTCATGTCGCTCCTCTTCTACCGCACGGCGTTCCACTCGGGGGCGTCCAACGCCATCGGCATCTCGTCGGCGGTGGCGATCGTGCTGTTCGTCGTGATCGTCGGGGTCTCGGTGGCGTTCACGCGCTGGTTCCGCGGCGTCGAACGGCGGCTGACGTGAGGCGGGCCGCCGTCGGCACGCTGCTGTGGGGCTACGCCGCCGTCGCGCTGCTGCCCCTGCTGATCATGGTGTGGAACTCGTTCCGGACCGACCAGGAGCTCGTGGTGGAGCCGCTCGGCCTGCCGCACAGCCCGTCGCTGGACGCGTACCGGGAGGCGTGGGTCGAGGCGTCGTTCTCCACCTACTTCGTCAACTCGGTGCTGGTCACCACGGTCTCCGTGGTGCTGTCGACGGCGGTCTCGCTGCTGGCCGCGTACGCGCTGGCGCGGTCGCGCTCGCGCCTCATGACCGTGATCGAGCAGGTCTTCGTCTCGGGCCTGATGATGCCCGTGTTCCTCATGATCGTGCCGATCTTCTACCTGCTGGACACGATCGGCCTCGCGTCGACCCGGACAGGGCTGATCCTGGTCTACTCTGCCGTCTCCATCCCGTTCTCGGTGTTCGTGCTGGGCACGTTCCTGCGCCAGCTCCCGGACGAGCTGGAGGACGCCGCCCGGATCGACGGCGCCGGCCCGCTGCGCACCTTCTGGTCGGTGCTGCTGCCGCTGGTGCGGCCCGCGGTCGCCACCGTCGTGGTCTTCCGCTTCGTGCCCATCTGGAACGACTTCTTCTACCCGCTGATCCTCGTGCGCGACCGGACGCAGTACACGCTGCCCGTGGGCCTGACCACCTTCTTCGGGGAGTACCAGACGTCGTGGTCCACCCTGTTCGCCGGCCTGGTCATCGCGACGCTGCCGCTGGTGGTGCTGTTCCTCGTCGCGACGCGGCAGATCGTGGCGGGTCTCACCGCCGGCATGGGCCGGTGACGGCGCGCGCGGCTTGCGCTCTCGGCTGACAACCGCGGCCCGCGGGCCCGGCTGTGGGAGGGTGGAGGGTGTGCGGCACGCCACCGGCCTGCATTCGGCGCCTGTGGCCGTGAGGCGTACTATTGACGGGTTGCCCGTGCGCCTGTCGTACGTCGCTGTCAGCGAGCAGCCGCAACTACAGCAGAGCATCCCCGCGCCACCCGGGACGCAGTACGCCGGCGTGCGCGCACCCCCGACATTCTGGAGACCATCGAAGTGAAGAGCGCCGTCGAGACCTTGGAGCCCACCAAGGTCAAGCTGACCGTCGAGGTGGACTACGACGAGCTCAAGCCGAGCATCGATCACGCCTACGAGCACATCGCGGAGCAGGTGAACGTCCCGGGGTTCCGCAAGGGCAAGGTTCCCCCGCGCATCATCGAGCAGCGGGTCGGCTGGGGCGCCGTGATCGAGCACGCCGTGAACGACGGGCTCTCCGGTTTCTACCGTGACGCGCTCGGCGAGACCGACCTGCGTCCGCTCGCCCAGCCCGAGGTCGACGTGACCGAGGTCCCGGCCAAGGCCGGCGAGGGCCAGCTGAAGTTCACGGCCGAGGTCGAGGTGCGCCCCGAGATCGAGCTCCCGGAGCTCTCCGACGTCGAGCTGACCGTCGACTCCACCGTGGTGACCGACGAGGACGTCACCGAGCGCCTGGACGCCCTGCGCGAGCGCTTCGGCACCCTCGTGGGCGTCGACCGCCCGGCCGTCGAGGGCGACTACGTCGTCATCGACCTGAAGGCCGTCATCGGTGACGAGGAGGTCGACTCCGTGTCGGGCGTCTCGTACCAGATCGGCTCCGGCAACATGCTGGAGGGGCTGGACGAGGCCCTGACCGGCCTGTCCGGCGGCGAGACCACCACCTTCAAGGCGCCGCTCGCCGGTGGCGAGCACGAGGGCCAGGACGCCGACGTGACCGTCACCGCGACGTCCGTCAAGCAGCGCGACCTGCCCGAGGTGGACGACGACTTCGCGCAGCTCGCCTCGGAGTTCGACACGCTGGAGGAGCTGACGGAGGACCTGAAGACCCAGGTCGCCGGCATCAAGACCTCCAACCAGGCCGTCACCGCGCGTGACGCCCTCATGGAGAAGCTCCTGGAGACCGTCGAGGTCCCCGTGCCGACCGGCGTGGTCGAGGCCGAGGTGCACCGTCACCTCGAGTCCGAGAGCCGCCTGGAGGACGACGAGCACCGCGCCGAGGTCAAGGAGGACGCGACCAAGGCGATCAAGAACCAGATCCTGCTCGACACCCTCGCCGAGAAGCTCAAGGTGCAGGTGAGCCAGGGCGAGCTCGTCGAGTACCTGGTGAGCGCCTCGCAGCAGTACGGCATGGAGCCGAGCGAGTTCATCAAGACCCTCGAGCAGGGCGGTCAGATCCCCGCCATGGTCGGCGAGGTCGCGCGCTCGAAGGCCCTCGCGGTCGCGCTGCGCCAGATCGAGGTCAAGGACTCCGACGGCAACGTCGTGGACCTGAGCGAGTTCATCGGCTCGGACGAGGCCGACGAGGCCCAGGCCGCCCTGAGCGACGCCGTGGCGCAGGCCCAGGAGGCCGCCGACGCCGAGGAGCCCGAGGGCACCGACGCCGAGACGTCGGAGCCCGCGAAGGCCTGACGCACCCCCGGCCCGCCAGGGCCGGAGCAGGACGTCCGACGGCGGTCCGCACCCTTCGCGCGAGGGTGCGGACCGCCGTCCGCGTTCCCCTCGGCTTCGCCGTGGGCAGCACCGGTGCGCTGTAGGCGAAACGGCCGCCGAATCGGAAGTTCTGGCGGCATGAGGCACGTTAGGGTCGAGCGACACGACGTCTTAGGACGTGGTCCACAGACGAGAGTCAGAACCGAGGAGATGGACGTGAACGATCTGCTGCGGATGGATGCTGGGCCGGTAGCGCGGACGGAGGGTGCTGGCTTCGGGCTCAACGACTCCATCTACAACCGGCTGCTCAAGGAGCGCATCATCTGGCTGGGGTCGGAGGTGCGCGACGAGAACGCGAACGCGATCAGCGCGCAGATGATGCTTCTCGCGGCCGAGGACCCCGACAAGGACATCTGGCTTTACATCAACTCGCCCGGCGGCTCCATCACGGCCGGCATGGCGATCTACGACACCATGCAGTTCATCAAGCCGGACGTGGCGACGGTCGCGATGGGCATGGCCGCCTCCATGGGGCAGTTCCTGCTGTCCTCCGGCACCAAGGGCAAGCGGTACATCACGCCGCACGCCCGCGTGCTGATGCACCAGCCGTCCGGCGGCATCGGTGGTACGGCCACCGACGTGCGGATCGGCGCGCAGCTCATCATGCACATGAAGAAGGTGCTCGCCGAGCTGACCGCCGAGCAGACGGGCCAGACGCTCGAGACGATCATCAAGGACAACGACCGCGACAACTGGTTCACGGCCTCCGAGGCACTGGAGTACGGCTTCGTCGACCACGTCGTCGAGACCGCTGCGCTGGCCGGCGGCGGCGGCATGAACAGCTGACCGCCCGGAAACGCACCAAGAGCTTTCTCAAGAGGAGATGACCGTGAGTCCTGAAGCCCAGTTCGTCGCAGCCGCAGAGCGCCTTGCCGGCGCCCGTTCGGGTGCACGGATGCCTTTTGCCACCGCCGGCGCCATGCCGTCCGCACGCTACGTGCTCCCGCAGTTCGAGGAGCGCACCGCGTACGGCTTCAAGCGCCAGGACCCGTACACCAAGCTGTTCGAGGACCGCATCATCTTCCTGGGTGTCCAGGTCGACGACGCGTCCGCGGACGACGTCATGGCCCAGCTCCTGGTCCTGGAGACGCAGGACCCGGACCGCGACGTGATGATGTACATCAACTCGCCGGGTGGCTCGTTTACGGCCATGACGGCGCTGTACGACACCATGCAGTTCATCAAGCCGCAGATCCAGACCGTGTGCCTGGGCCAGGCGGCGTCGGCCGCGGCCGTCCTGCTGGCCGCCGGCCAGCCGGGCAAGCGTCTCGCGCTGCCGAACTCCCGCGTGCTGATCCACCAGCCCGCGATGGAGGGTGGCGGCTACGCGCAGGCCTCGGACATCGAGATCCACGCGAACGAGCTGATCCGCATGCGCGAGTGGCTCGAGATGACGCTCGCGACGCACAGCGGCAAGACGCAGGAGCAGGTGCGTGACGACATCGAGCGCGACAAGATCCTGACCGCCGCCCAGGCCAAGGAGTACGGCCTGGTCGACGAGGTGCTCGAGTCGCGCAAGCCCGTCACGGTCGTGACGAACTGACCGCTGAGGTCTGGTCCGTCGAGACCGCAGGCGTCCGACGCCGGGGCCGTGCCACCAATACCGGTGGACGATCCGCCCCGGCGTCGGGCATTGTGGGACACGCCACGCAGAATCTGACAAAATTGTCATGATCTGGTGAAAATCGGTCAGGCGACCCGCCGGGCCGCCCGGCTGACAACAGGCCACCGGTGGTGTGGAATGGATCTGAGACCGCTCGACGTCGCGGATCTGCTGGGCCAGCCGGCCCGTGCAGGACTCCGCGAGGGTGCACAAGGCGAGGAGACAGGTAGTGGCGCGAATCGGTGACGGCGCGGAACTGCTGAAGTGCAACTTCTGTGGCAAGTCGCAGAAGCAGGTGAAGAAGCTGATCGCCGGACCCGGCGTCTACATCTGCGACGAGTGCATCGAGCTGTGCAACGAGATCATCGAGGAAGAGCTCGGTGAGGCTGCGGAGCTCGGCCTGACAGAGTTGCCCAAGCCCCGCGAGATCTTCGACTTCCTCGAGCAGTACATCATCGGCCAGGACCCCGCCAAGCGCGCCCTGGCCGTTGCCGTCTACAACCACTACAAGCGCATCCAGGCCGGCGAGGCGGGGCGCTCGATCGGCCCCGACGACCAGGACCCGGTCGAGATCGCCAAGTCGAACATCCTGCTCATCGGCCCCACGGGCACGGGCAAGACCTATCTGGCGCAGACGCTCGCCAAGATGCTGAACGTCCCGTTCGCCATCGCCGACGCGACCGCGCTGACCGAGGCCGGCTACGTGGGCGAGGACGTCGAGAACATCCTGCTCAAGCTCATCCAGGCGGCGGACTACGACGTCAAGAAGGCCGAGACGGGCATCATCTACATCGACGAGGTCGACAAGGTGGCCCGCAAGGCCGAGAACCCGTCGATCACGCGCGACGTCTCCGGCGAGGGCGTGCAACAGGCGCTCCTGAAGATCATCGAGGGCACCACGGCCTCCGTGCCCCCGCAGGGCGGACGCAAGCACCCGCACCAGGAGTTCATCCAGATCGACACGACGAACGTGCTGTTCATCGTGGCCGGCGCCTTCGCGGGGCTGGACGACATCGTCGCCGCCCGATCCCGCAAGCGCGGCATCGGCTTCAGCGCCCCCATGGAGTCCATCAACCAGGACGAGGACCTCTTCGCCGAGGTGCGGCCCGAGGACCTGCAGAAGTACGGCCTGATCCCCGAGTTCATCGGCCGCCTGCCCGTCATCGCCTCCGTCTCGTCGCTCGACCGCGACGCCCTGGTGCGGATCCTGACGGAACCAAAGAACGCGCTCGTGAAGCAGTACAAGCGCATGTTCGAGATCGACGGCGTGGAGCTCGAGTTCGACGAGCCGGCCGTCGAGGCCATCGCCGAGCAGGCCCTGCTCCGGGGCACAGGGGCGCGCGGCCTGCGGGCCATCCTCGAGGAGGTGCTCCAGCAGGTCATGTTCGACGTGCCGAGCCGCGACGACGTCGAGCGCGTGGTCATCACCCGCTCGGTGGTGCTGGACAACGTGAACCCGACCGTGGTGCCCCGCAAGAGCCCCGTACGCGGCCGCCAGCCGCGCGAGAAGAGCGCGTAGAGAACGAGGGGCACCGAGTCAGCCGAGAACGACGGTGCCGAGTCAGAGTCTTGGTCCGTCTCCTAC
>NZ_JBHWLR010000028.1:0-55888 GCF_042731755.1 Promicromonospora sp. NPDC059942 | reverse complement strand
AAGAAACCCGGGCCTCAAAGGTGAGTTGCGTCAGGTGACCGGGTCCGACGACGACGCGTGCTCCTGCGCCCACGTCAGGGCGTGGTCCGCCACCTCCTGCCAGCCCTCCGCGCCGCACGTCCAGTGGTCGCGGCCCTCGAACTCGAAGTACTCCGTGATCGCGGGCGACTTGTCGTAGTGCTTGGCGTTGGACCGGTTCACCGACGGCGGCATGATGTGGTCCTCGCTGCCGGCGATGAACAGCAGGGGAGCACGGTCGGCTGCGTAGTCGACGAAGGTCTCCTGCGGCCCGGGCTTGAAGTTGGCGAACAGGCCGTACTCCCAGACCCAGTGGCCCGGCGCCGGGATGGCGTACCGCTCCCAGACCTGGCGGGACTCCTCCTCCGAGAGCGTGTTGGTGAACGCGTAGTGGAACTCCTCGGCCGTGAAGCCGACGGCGCGGTGCCGGTTGGCGGGGTTCTTCAGCGCGGGGAACAGCGACCTGGCCTGGGACAACGGGTTGACCCGCACGCCCTCGGTCGGTGCGGAGTCGATCACCACGCCCGCCGCGCCGAGCCCCCGGGCGAGCAGGAGCTGCGTCAGGGTGCCGCCGAACGAGTGGCCGATGATGATCGGCGCGCTCGGCAGCGCCTCGATCACGCCGGCCAGGTGGTCCACCGTCTCGGGCACGGTGAGCTTCGCGATGAGGTCCGGGTCGGCCCGCAGGGCCTCGACCTCGATCTCGAAGCCGGGGTAGCCGGGCGTGACCACGTTCAGGCCCTTGGCCTGGTAGTGGTCGACCCACGCCTCCCAGCTGCGCGGGGTCATCCAGAGGCCGTGGACCAGGACGACGGTGTCGGGTTGTGCTGCGTTCATGACAGAGCTCCTCGGGGTGCGGGAACAGCGGGGACAACGGGACCAGCGGCAAAACAGCCGGGAACGGCGGGGGCAGGAGGGACGGCCGGTCAGCCGTCGATGAACGCCAGCAGGTCGGCGTGCAGGCGCTCGCGCTCCGTGTCGGGCAGGGCGTGGGCGGCGCCCTCGTAGACGGTCAGGACGGCGTCGTCGACCAGCGCGGCGGACCGCTTGCCGCCCACCTCCAACGGCACGATCTGGTCGTCGTCGCCGTGGATGACGAGCGTCGGCACGTCGACCTTCGCGAGGTCCGGCCGGAAGTCCGTGGCCGAGAACGCGGCGATGCACTCGTAGGCGCCGCGGTGCCCCGTCGCCATGCCCTGCGACCAGAACGCGTCGCGGAACCCCTGGTCGACGTCCTGGTTCCGGTTGTGCCCGAAGAACGGGCCGTCGGCCAGGTCGCGGTAGAGCTGGGCCCGGTTGGCCCGCTCGCCCGCGCGGATGGCGTCGAAGGTCTCGGGCGGCAGGCCCTCGGGGTTGTCGGCGGTGCGCACCATGAGCGGCGGCACGGCGGAGACCAGCACGAGCTTGGCGACCCGCGCGGTGCCGTGCCGGCCCACGTAGCGCACGATCTCGCCGCCGCCGGTGGAGTGGCCCACGAGCGTGAGGTCGCGCAGGTCGAGGGTGTCGATGAGCACCGCGAGGTCGTCGGCGTAGGTGTCCATCTCGTTGCCCTGCCAGGTCTGGCTGGACCGGCCGTGGCCGCGCCGGTCGTGCGCGACGACGCGGTGGCCCCGCTCGGCCAGGAACAGCGCCGCCGCCTCCCATGCGTCGGAGCTCAGCGGCCAGCCGTGGCTCAGCAGCACCGGCGTACCGTCCATGCCCCAGTCCCGGTAGAAGATCTCGGCGCCGTCGTCCGCTGTGACGTAAGGCATGTGGCCCCCCTCGGTCGGTCGGGTGATGGACCTCGACCTTGCCGCCGCGCCCGGTGCGCGCGGACCACGCGAACCGCGTAGTCCGTCGCGGGCCCGTGACCTGGGCTACGACGTGGCGGGGCGGGGCGGGGCCGCCAGCCGGTCGGCGAGCTGCCGCCGCGACGTGACGCCGAGCTTCTGGAACACCTTGCGCAGGTGGTAGTCGACCGTGCTGGGGCTGATGAACAGGTTCGCCGCGATCTCGGGGTTGGTGTGGCCGGACGAGGCGAGCCGCGCGACGGTGTGCTCCTGCGCCGTCAGGCCGAACCGCCGCGGTGGCACGTCGATGTCCCCCGAGGCGCCCACGGCCGCCAGCTCCGCGACCGTCCGGGCGACGAACAGCTCGGCACCGCTGTGGTGGAAGTGCGCCAGGGCGAGCCGGAGCTGCTCGGCCGCGTCCCGCCGGCGCCGGGCCCGGCGCAGCCACTCGCCGTAGACCAGGTGGGCCCGGGCCAGGTCCATCTCGGCCCCGGTGCCGCCCAGGGCCTCGACCGAGGCGACGTGGTGCCGCTCGGCGTCCTCGTCCGTCCCCGCCAGCGCCAGCGCCCGCTCGGCGACGCCGCGGCACCAGGGCGAGCCGTTCGTCTCCGCCAGGGAGGCCAGCAGCCCGGCGACCCGCGTCGCCTCCTCGGGGTGCCCGCTGCGTGCCGCCGCCTCGACGTAGTCCTGGTACTGGTCGGGTGTGACCTGCAGGAACGGGTCGGCGATCAGCGGGCTGAGCCGCTCGTACGCGTCCTGGTAGGCGCCCTCCGCGAGGTCACGGACCGCGAGCGACGCGACGGCGGAGGCCTCGACCCCGCCGAAGCCCGTGGCGGCGGCGCCGTCGGCGATCGCCCGGACGACGTCGCGGGGCGCACCGCCCCACGCCAGGACGGCGACGTTGGGCACGTTCTCGGCGTCCCACCCCATGGCCCGCCGCACCTCGCGCACCAGCTCGTCGTACGCGCCGGCCCGCCGCAGGGTGCCGCCCCACAGCTCCGAGAGCGCCATCACCCACAGCAGCGTGTCGAGCACCTGCAGCGCCCCGGAGTCGCGCGCCGCCTGGGCCGCGCGGTCGAGCGCGGCGGCCCGCCCGGCGTCGTCCCAGAGGAACGTGCCGAGCGACGCGATGGCCGTGCCCATGTGCATCATCAGGTCGTCGGGGAGCGCGAGGATCGCGGCCAGGGCCGCGCGCGCCGGGGCCACGGCCCGCGGGTACGGGTCGAGCACGATGGCGCCCAGCCCCCGCAGGATGTCCGACGTCGGGCCGTCGGCCAGGTCGGCGCCGGCCTTCAGCCGCCGGCCCAGCTCCGCCTGGGTGACCCCGCTCATCAGCCGGTCGGCCGTGCAGCAGCTCTCGAACGCCCGCAGGAGCGCCACCTGCTCCCGCTCGGCGTCCTGCCCGTGGAACGCGTCGGCGGCGCGCAGGTGCGCCGCGGTGGCGCCACGCACCCCCTCGGCGTCGGCGGTGAACAGGCTGAGCGCGGTGCGCACCGTCAGCGCGCGGCCCCGCGTCACGGGGTCCACGGCGGCCAGGTCGATCTCGCCCACGAGCCGCTGGGCCACGTGCGCCGCGCCCACGGCCAGCGCGGCCTCGGCCGCGCCGACCTGCCGCGCGTCGCGGACCGGGCCGGGTGCGGTCAGCTCGGCGGCCCGCGTCAGGATGGTCGCGCGCGAGGCGAGTCCGCCGCGCCGCGCGGCCAGGTCCGCGGTGTGCGCCAGCCGGTCGGCGACGGCGGGGTCCGTGCCCAGCACGGCGCGCGCGGCGTGCCAGGCCTCGGTCTCGACCATGCCGAGGCCCTCGGCCGCCCGGGCGAGCGCCCCGTGCATCCGGCGCAGCTCCGCGCCGGGCGCGGCGTTGTAGACGGCGGACCGCACCAGCGGGTGCCGGAACCGCACGACGGGCTGGAGCTCCACCAGACCCGCCACCTCGGCGCGGTCGCCGTCGTCGGGTCCCAGGCCCACGTCGGCGGCCGCCGCGGTCACCAGGTCGATGTTCCCGGTCGAGTCCGCCGCGGCCAGCAGCACCCAGGTCTGCACGCGCGGGTCGGCCCGCCGCACCTGCCGCACGTAGTGCTCCTCCAGGTGCCGGCCGACGGGCACCGGCGCGCCGGCGAGGCCCAGGTCCGGGAGCTCGTGCACCAGGGCATCGCCCGCCAGGTCGATCAGGGCCAGCGGGTTGCCG
This sequence comes from Promicromonospora sp. NPDC059942, assembly GCF_042731755.1. Lineage (NCBI taxonomy): Bacteria > Bacillati > Actinomycetota > Actinomycetes > Micrococcales > Promicromonosporaceae > Promicromonospora > Promicromonospora sp. NPDC059942. The sequence continues at coordinate 51,916 of NZ_JBHWLR010000028.1, read as the reverse complement.
CCCGTCGCGCGGGCGATGGCGGCGGCCGCCGACGGCGCCAGCGGCCGCTCCGCCGACCGGTTCAGCAGCTGCGCCGCCGCCTCGGGGTCGAGGCCCGTGAGGCCGAGCCGCGGCACGCCGCCCATCCGGTCGGCGAACCCGCCGTCGTCCCGGGCCGCGAAGACCACCGCCACGTTCTCGACCGCGAGGCGCCGCGCCACGAAGGCGAGGGCGTCCAGGCTCTCGGCGTCGATCAGGTGCGCGTCGTCGACCACGCACACCACCGGGGTGTCGGCCCCGGCGGCGGCGAGGAGCCCGAGCACGCCGAGGCCCACCAGGAACCGGTCCGGGGCCGGCCCGTCCGCCTGACCGGACGCCACGCGCACCGCCTGCCGCTGCCGCGCCGGGAGGCTCTCGCAGTGCTCGCGGAGCAGGGAGACGAGCCGCTGCACGGCCGCGAACGGGATGGTCGACTCCGACTCGTACCCGTCCAGGCGGATCGTGGCGAGGCCCGGCGCCCGCGTCGCCGCGGTCAGCAGGCAGGTCTTGCCGATGCCCGGCTCGCCCAGGACCAGCAGCGATCCGCCGCGGCCGTTGCGCGCACCGCCGAGCAGCGTGGCCAGCCGGCGCAGCTCCTCGTCGCGCCCCACGGGGGCGGCGGCGGTTTCCATGCGCCCCACGGTAGGGCCGACGGCGAGGGACTACGTGGTTCACGTGGTCCATATCACCCGGCCCGCTGCGGATGATCTTTGGTGTCCGTACCACGACAGGAGACATACCGATGACCAGGAGACGCTTCACCCGCCCCACCGCACTGGTCGCAGCGCTCGCCACGGCGCTGCTCGCACTCTCTTCCGTGACCGGCGCCACCGCGCCGGCCCGTACGCACGGCTCCTCCGGGGGCCACGGTGACCACGACAAGCCCACCATCGTGCTGGTCCACGGCGCGTTCGCCGACTCCAGCGGCTGGTCAGGCGTCACCGAGCGCCTCCAGGACCGCGGTTACCCGGTCCTGGCGTTCTCCAACCCGCTGCGCGGCCCGACGTCGGACAGCGAGTACCTGCGCCTGTTCCTGGACACGATCGAGGGGCCGATCGTGCTGGTGGGCCACTCCTACGGCGGCGCCGTGATCACCAACGCCGCGACCGGCGACGAAGACGTCGAGGCCCTGGTCTACGTGGCGGCCTTCGCGCTCGCGGAGGGCGAGACCGTGGCCGACGCCAACGCGCTCGGCGGCGGCCCGCCGCCCGTGGTGATCGACCACCTGGTGCTGCGCCCGTACCCGGGAGCCCCCGAGAACGACGCCGACGCCTACATCGACCCCGAGTGGTACCCGCGGTTGTTCGCCCAGGACCTCCCGCGCGACACGGCCCGCGTCATGGCCACCAGCCAGCGCCCGGCGACGCTGAGCTCGCTCGTGACGCCGTCCGGCCCGCCCGCCTGGGAGGACATCCCGAGCTGGTACATCGTGGCCAAGAACGACCGGATCATCCCGCCCCAGGCGGAGCGTGCCATGGCCGAGCGCGCCGGTTCCACGACGGTCGAGCTCAAGAGCTCGCACGTCGCGATGATCAGCCAGCCGGGTGCCGTCACCAAGGTCATCCTGGACGCGGCCCGCAACAGCTGACGTCCTGTCCGCGCCTGGTCCCGGGGTTCGCGCCCCGGGGTCAGGCGCGGACGGCGGTCCGGCGGCCGCGGGTCCAGGTGGCGATCCCGAGGGCCAGCGCCAGGATCGCGGCGACGGCCGGGACCAGCAGGGCGCGCTGGTAGTCGGCCGCTCCTGCCGCCGTGGTGTGGCCGTCGACCAGCGCGATCGTGGCGGCCGTGACGCCCAGCGCGGCGCCGAACTGGAACGCCGTGTAGACGACGCCGCCGGCGACGCCGTGCTCCGACTCGGCCAGGCCCGCCGTGGCCGCCGCGGTCAGCGGCCCGTAGACCAGCGCGAACATGACCGCGACCAGCAGCAGGGACGGCAGCAGGTCGAGGTAGCCCCAGGTCCCGTCGATGCGCAGCGCCAGGACGAACGCCGCGGCGCCGGCCAGCAGCCCGGCCACGAGCACGGGCACGTTGCCGAACCGGGCGACCAGCCGGTGCGTGAGCAGCGGCGCGATGATCATGTCGGCGCCCATGACCGCGAACACCAGCCCCGTCGCGACGGGCGACCACCCGCGGTACTCCTGCAGGTAGAGCGTGATCAGGAACTGGAACGAGAAGAACGCGCCGATCACCAGCAGCCCCGCGAGGCTCGCGCGCAGCAGGAGGCCCTCGCGCAGCACGGCGAGCCGGAGCAGCGGGTCGGCCGCCCGGCGCTCGATCAGCACGAACGCGCCGGTCAGCGTCGCCGCCGCGACGAACGACGCGACCCCGGCGACGACGTGCCCGCCCTCGCCGACCGCCACCACGCCGTAGATCAGGGTGACCATCGCGGCCGTCAGCGTGACCGCACCGCCGACGTCGAACCCGCCGCGCGGCCTCTCGGCGGGCTCGTCCGGGCGGATGAGCAGGCGCCCCGCGACCCAGAGCGCTGCGCCCACGATCACCGGCGCGAAGAACACCCAGCGCCAGCCCGCCTCGGTGAGGAACCCGCCCGCCACGACGCCGAGCGTGAACCCGCCGGCGCCGATGGCCCCGTAGATCGCCAGCGCGCGGTCGCGCAGCGGGCCCTCGGGGTAGCTGGTCGTCAGCAGGCTGAAGCCCGCCGGCGTCATGAACCCCGCGGTGGCCCCGGTGACGAACCGGGCGACGACCAGCACCCAGGCGTCGTCGGCCAGGCCGCCCAGGCCGGAGAACACGACGAACACCGCGAGGGCGACCAGGAAGGTGCGGCGCCGGCCCACGAGGTCGGCCGTGCGGCCGCCGAGGATCATGAACCCGCCGTAGGCCAGCACGTAGGCGCTGATCACCCAGTGCGCGTCGGCGGTGGCCAGGCCGATGTCGGCGGCGATGGCCGGCACCGCGACATTGAGCATCGCGATGTCGATGCCCTCCAGGAAGAGCGCGCCGCAGACGACGGCGAGCACTCCCCAGCCCGTCCGCGTCGTGGTGGTCGGTCGTGCGACCGCACTCGTGTCCGTCACGGAGATCTCCTCGCTCGGGTCCTCATGGTTACCACTTGTAACCATGACGATCGTTGGGCACGATCGACGGATGGCACAAGAAGGCACTTCGACGTCACCGGGTTCCCTCGAGGTAACCGCCACGGAGCTGGCGGAGTGCCGGGCGGACCGCGACCCGTTCCAGTGGGACGTCCGCGAGGACTGCCAGGTGCGGCAGATCCTGGACCGCATCGCCGACAAGTGGTCCCTGCTGGTCATCGCCCTGCTGGACGAGAGGACGCTGCGGTTCGGCGAGCTGGGCCGCGAGATCGACGGCATCAGCAAACGCATGCTGACCGTGACGCTGCGCAATCTCGAACGCGACGGCCTGGTGCGCCGCACGGTCTACCCCGAGGTACCGCCGCGCGTGGAGTACGAGCTCACCGCGCTGGGCCGCACGCTGCTCGCGACGACCCAGGCGCTGGTGTCCTGGACCGAGGAGCACCAGGACCAGATCGCCGAGGCCCGCGCGGCGTTCGAGACGGCGAACGGCGGCGCGAGCGTCGGCGTCTGAGCGGTCCGGGGGAACTGGCGTCGGCGGGTACACGACTGGGATGGAGGTTGTCGGCTGGGCTGAACTTCGCTCGGCTGTGGCCCGGGTTCTTCGGCTCAGCCGGATTATTCGGCCCAGCCGGATTGCGCGGGGCCAGGCTGATCGAAGTTCAGCGCACCCGGCCGGTCTCACCTGAGGGCGTGTTACCCGGAGGGCGGAGGATACTCGGACGCCTCCGCGCGGCCGCTTCGTCCGGCCCGGTCCGCCGGTCCGCGGGTCCGCGGGTCCCGTCCCGCCAGGTCAGGTCGAGGGCCGGGTCGAGGGCCGGTCAGATGCGGTTCCACGGGACCGCGGCCAGGCGGTCGACGACGCCCGTCAGGAGCGGGCCGGCGTCGGGCAGCGGGATGTCGTCGATCGAGGCGACGGCGACGACGCCGATCGAGTTGACGAGGAACGCCCCGGCGAAGCCGGCGACGTCGGCGAGCGGGACGAACCTGCGGGACGACGGCGTCGTGGCCTCGACCAGGCGCATCGCGGTGCCGTGGAGCCAGGGGGCCTCCGGCCAGACGACGGAGCCGTCGGGCTCCAGGAAGCCGATGTTGGCGATCGAGGACTCAGCGACGACGCCGTCCGGCGTGGTGAGCAGGGCGTCGTCGTACCCGTCGAGGCCGACCCGGCGGGCCCACTCGAGCTGGGCGAACCCGCCCAGGTGCTTGAGGTGCGCGAACGGCCGCAGGTACGGGACCGACCGCAGCCGCTGCGGCGCGACGGGCGCGTGGTGCGGCTCGGCGACCGTGACCACCACGTGCTCGGCGTGGCGCAGGACCACCCGTACCGAGGCGTCCGGCGTGCCGTCCAGGGCGTGCCGCACCAGGCCGCGGACCCGGTCCGCCTCCAGCGGGCGGTCGAACAGCTCGCGGTGCGCCTCGTCGAGGCGGGTCAGGTGGTGGGCCAGGCCCTGGACCCCGCCGTCGCGCACCTGCATGGCCGTGAAGTGGCCGTAGGTGCTGAACAGGTCCGTGGGTGCGGCGGGGCGGCCGTCGGTCTCGATGCGCACCCTCGGACCCTAGCCCGCCGTCAGGCGGTGACGGCGGCGTGGGACGTGGCCCAGGTCAGGGCGTGGTCCGCGATCTCCTCCCAGCCCGGCTGGGAGACGAGCCGGTGCGTGCGGCCCGCGTACTCCTTGTACTCGACGACGGCGGGGCTGCCGGTGCCGTTGTACTTGGCCACGATCGCCTTGCCGATGGCCGGCGGGGCCACGTGGTCGATGTCGCCGGTGATCACCAGGAGCGGCGCGCGGTCGGCGCGGGCGTAGTCGACGTGGGTGACGCCGGTCTTCTCGTTCATCGTCGACGCGACGCCCTCGAAGAGGACCCGGTTGTAGGACGGGACGGCGGACTGCTCCCAGAGGACGTCCGACGAGGCGCGGTTCAGGTCGTTGCCGAACGTGAAGTGGAAGTGCCCCTTCGACAGCGGCTTGGCGCCGTTGCGGCCGAACGGGTTGGACAGGATCGGCAGGCCGGTGCGCAGCGTGGACAGCGGCAGCACGCTGATGCCGGCGGTCTGCGCGGGGGCGACGCCGACGTAGGCGGCGCCGAGGCCGCGGTCGGCCAGCATCTGGGTGATGACGCCGCCGAACGAGTGGCCCATGATGATCGGCTTCACCGGCAGGGCGCGGATGATGCGCTCGTAGTGGTCGGTGATCTCCTTGAGGCCGACGCCGCGCAGGGCCGCGGGGTTGCTGCGGATGTCCTGCACGCTGCGGTCGTCGATGCCGGGCCAGCCCGGGACGATCACCTCGTGGCCCGCGGCGCGGAAGCGCTCGGCCCAGGTGTCCCAGCTCGCGGGCGTCATCCAGAGGCCGTGGACCAGGACGATCGGCCGCTTCTCCGGGGTGGTTCCGGTGACGTTGCCGGTGGTGTCGGGGGTGGCGTTCATGGCGGGCTCCTCAGGTTCGGTGGGCCGGGCTCCCCGGTCCGTCGACAGGAAGAACGATCGTTCTTTCTCTGTTATTCCAGAAAGGTACGCCCGCACCCGGCCGGCGTCAACGCCCCACGAGAAAGATCGTTCTATGCTCAAAGACATGGCACCCAGATCCACTGCCTCCCGCGCACCTCGCAAGACCGCCGAAGGAGGCTCCGAGGCGCGCGAACGCCTGCTGCGGACCGCGTCCGAGCTGTTCTACGCCGAGGGCATCCACGTGGTGGGGGTGGACCGCATCGTCGCGGCAGCCGGCGTCACGCGGGCCACGTTCTACCGGCACTTCCCGGGCAAGGAGGACCTGGTCGAGGCCTACCTCGGCGTGGAGGACACGAACCTGCGCGCCGCGCTCGACGGCGCCCAGGGCGCCACCGACGACCCGGTCGAGCTCGTCGGGCTGATCATCCAGGGCATCGCCGAGGACGTCGCGCGGCACCACACCCGCGGCTGCCCCTTCATCAACGCCGCCGCTGAGTACCCCGACGCCGACAGCGGGGTGCGGCGCGCAGTCGACACGCACCGCGCCTGGTTCCGGGGCGCGCTCGAGGACGCCCTCACCGCCGCCGGGGTCGACGACGCCGTGACCCGCGCCGGGCAGCTCGTGCTGCTGCGCGACGCCGCGCTGGTCGGCGGCTACCTCGACGGCTGGGACAACGTGCGCGTGGCGTTCGTGAGCGCCGCCCGCCAGGCGGCGGGGCTGGACCCGGCGGCGTAGGGCACGACGCGTCCGGCAAGCCACATACCGGACTTCCCTTTGCCGAGCTTTGACCCATATCCTGGCGTCCGTCGCACGACCGTCACGAGGGGGAACGGCCTGATGAACGCACCCGACGCAGGACGGGGGACCGCGCGCGGAGTGCGCGGCGTCCTCGCGGCGTCGGCGGCAACCCTCGTGGCCCTCGCCTCGCACCTCGCCGGCGGCGGGGACCTGCCCGGCTGGCTCGGCATCCTCGTGCCGTGGGTGCTCTCCCTCCCCGTCTGCACGGCCCTGGTCGCCCGCCGGCTCACCCTGCCGCGCCTGTCGGTGTCGGTCGCGGCGAGCCAGCTCCTGTTCCACCTGCTCTTCCAGCTCGGCACCCCGGCCGGCGCGCTGGGGTCCGTCGCGAACCCGCACGGGGCCCACGGCGGGCACGGGGACATGGCCCCGCTGACCGCGTCGGGCGCACCGGTGCCGATGGAGCTGCTGCACGGCGGGCCGCAGATGTGGCTCTGGCACGGGATCGCGGCGGCGGTCACCGTCGTCGTCCTGCACCGCGGGGAGCTGCTCCTGCGGCGCCTGCGCGAGCTCGGCGCCCGCGCGGCGGCCTGGCTGTTGCGCGCGTGGCCCGTCCTCGCCCGTCCGACGTCCTTCGTGGCGCCCGCCCGCTCGGGCGTGCCCGCCGAGGCCTTCCGCCCGCTCCACCCGGGCCCCCGCCTCACCCCCCTGCTCCGGAGGGGACCTCCCGCACCGCACGCGGTCTGAGCTCTGCCCCGCGGGCGCACGTGTGCCCGCGGGCTGTTCCGTGCTCGCCGCGTGGGTTTCCCCTGCGCGGCGGGCGGGGACGCGTGCGTCCCCGTGTGTGCCGACGTCGATCCCTGACGTCCGAGGAGAGGTCCCTTCATGCCCCGAACCCGTCCCCTCGTGGCCGGGCTCGCGGTGGTCGTCGTCGCGCTGTTCGCGACCGCTGCCCCCGCGTCCGCCCACGACAAGCTGGTCTCCAGCGATCCGGCGTCCGACGAGACGCTGAAGGGAGCACCGGACACGGTGTCCCTGACGTACTCGGCCGACGTGCTGGACATGGGCGCCGCCGTCGTCGTCTCCGACGGCGACGGCACCGACTGGGTGTCCGACGCTCCCGTGATCGACGGTGCCACCGTCACGGCGGTCCTGGATCCCGGGCTGCCGGACGGCGGCTACGAGATCCGCTGGCGAGTCGTGTCCTCGGACGGGCACCCCATCACGGGGATCGTCCCGTTCGCCGTCGGCGTCGGCGAGGAGCCGGGGGCGGGATCCGGTTCCTCGCCGGACGGCGCCGGGGACGACGCCGCGGGTGCGGCGGACGAACCGACGTCGGGGGAAGCCGCCCCGGGCGCAACCACACAGAGCAGCACGCAGAACCAGACCGCACAGAAGGACGAGGGGCCCTGGCGGGTCGTCCTCGTCGGTGCGGGCGGGGCCGCCGTCGCGGCGGCCCTGTTCGCGCTCGTCCACTTTCTCCGCCGCCGCAGCGATGCGCGCGGCTCCGACGACGCCGGGAACACCCCCGACGCGTCGGGAACCCTGTGAGAGGTACTTCTGTGAACAACCGACCGACCATCCGTCGCACCAGGACCACCACCGCCGGGCTCGGCGTCGTCCTCGCCGCGTTGGCCCTGGCGGGCTGCGCCACCGCGGACGCCGCGGACGACGGCGGCGGCTCCGCCGCGCTCGCCGCCCAGGGCGTGACCCTGACCGACGCGTGGGTCAAGGCCGCCGACTCCGGGATGTCCGCCGCGTTCGGCGGGCTGACCAACTCCGGCGCGCAGGACGTCACGGTCGTCTCGGCGACCACCTCGGCGTCCTCGATGCTGGAGCTCCACGAGACCGTGGAGAACGAGACCGGTGAGCTGGTCATGCGGGAGATCGACGGCGGGTTCGTCGTCCCCGCCGGCGACACGCTGACGCTCGAACCGGGCGGCAGCCACCTCATGCTCATGGACCTCACCGACCCGCTGGAGGCGGGCGACGAGGTCACGTTCACGCTCACCTTCTCCGACGACTCGACGTACGAGTTCACGGCGCCCGTCAAGGACTACTCCGGGGCGAACGAGAACTACGTGGGCGGGGACGCGGGGTCGGACGCGGGCATGGACATGGGCTCGGACGCGGGCGACGCCGACGGCACGGGCATGGGCGAGACCGATGGCACGGGCACGGACGGCTGATGACCGCGCCTGACCACGGTGCGCGCACCGCGCGGTCGGGGTCGACCCGGCGACAGTTCCTCCTCGGGGGAGCTGTCGCCGGCGTCGGCGCGGCCGCCGCGATCGGTGCCGACACCGCGCTGAACGCCTCCGCCGAGGAACCGCCGTCGGCGCCGCTGAACGGCGACCTGACCGTGCCCTTCCACGGCGTGCACCAGGCGGGGATCGACACCGCAGCCCAGGCGCACGGGCTCTTCGTCGCGCTCGACCTGCACGACGGCACGGACCGCGCGGACCTGACCCGGATGATGCGCATCCTCACCGACGACGCCGCCCGGCTGACCCAGGGCGCCCCGGCGCTCGCGGACTCCGAGCCGGAGCTGGCCGTCGCCCCGGCCCGGCTCACGGTGACGTTCGGGTTCGGGCCGCGGTTCGTCGAGCGGGCGGGCGGCGCCGGCCCGGACTGGCTGCGGCCGCTCCCGTTGTTCGGGATCGACCGGCTGGAGCCCGGGCTCGGCGACGGCGACCTGCTGCTCCAGGTCGCGGCCGACGACCCGCTGACGGTCGCCCACGCCTCGCGCATGCTGCTCAAGGACGTCCGCAGCTTCGCGTCCGTCCGCTGGACCCAGCAGGGGTTCCGGCGCGCGCACGGCACCGTCGCGCCGGGCACGACCATGCGGAACCTGTTCGGCCAGGTCGACGGGACCACCAACCCGGCCCCGGGCACCACCGACTTCGACCGCGTGGTCTGGTCCGGTGACGGCTGGCTCGCCGGCGGCACCGGCATGGTGGTGCGGCGCATCCGCATGGACCTGGACACGTGGGACGAGCTCGACCGGGGCGGGCGGGAGCAGGCGGTGGGCCGGACCCTGTCGAACGGCGCGCCGCTGACCGGCACGGACGAGTTCGACGAACCCGACTTCACGGCCACCACCGCGATCGGCTTCCCCGTCATCCCGGAGTTCTCGCACCTGCGCCGCGCGCGCAGCGAGCACCCGGACGAGCGGATCTTCCGCAGGGCCTACAACTACGACGACGGCGGTGCCGGGGCTCAGGTCTCCGACGCGGGCCTGATCTTCGTCTCGTTCCAGGCGGACGTCGACCGACAGTTCGTCCCCCTCCAGCGCCGCCTGGACCAGCTCGACCTGCTCAACCAATGGACCGTGCCCATCGGCTCGGCCGTCTTCGCCATCCCACCCGGGTGCGGCGAGGGCGGATTCATCGGCGAATCCCTCCTCACCTGAAAGCAGGACCCACATGACCGACACGATCACGGGCTCCGACGTCCCCACGGCCGCCGACCCCGCACCACCACGCGGCCGCACGCCCTGGTTCGGCCCGCTGCTGCGGCGGCTGCACTTCTACGCGGGCCTCCTCGTGGGCCCGTTCATCCTGGTCGCCGCGACCAGCGGCGCCCTCTACGCGCTCACCCCCGCCCTGGAGCAGGTCGTCTACGACCAGGAGCTGCACGCCCCGGTCGCCGACACCGCCCTGAGCCTGGGCGACCAGGTCGAGATCGCCCAGGGCCAGGTCGGCGCGGACGCCGTGCTCACCGCCGTCCGCCCCGCGCCCGAACCCGGCGACACCACCCGCGTGATGTTCGGCGAGGACGGCCTGGGCCCCAGCGAGTCCCGGGCGATCTTCGTCGACCCCGCGACCGGTGAGGTCCGCGGCGACCTGACCGTCTACGGCTCCAGCGGCGCGCTGCCGCTGCGCACCTGGATCTCCAACCTGCACCGCAGCCTGCACCTCGGTGATCCGGGGCGGATCTACAGCGAGCTGGCTGCGTCCTGGCTCGGCATCGTTGCGGTGGCGGGGCTGATCCTGTGGATCGGCCGGCTGCGGGCGTCCCGGCGGGCCGCCGGCGTCGTCCGGCCGAAGCGCCGGCAGACCGGGTACCGGCGCTTGCTGTCCTGGCACACCGCAGTGGGCGCCGTCGTGGTGCTGGGCGCGCTCTTCCTGTCGGTCACCGGGATCACCTGGTCCCAGTACGGCGGCGCCAACGTCGGCGAGCTGCGCAGCGCCCTCGGCTGGACCACGCCCGCCCTGGACACGCGCGTGGCGGGCGGCGCACCCGCCGAGACGGACGAGCACGCAGGGCACGGGGGCGGTGCCTCCGGGGCGGACGGCGCGGTCGACCCCGCGATGTTCGACGCCGTGCTCGCGGTGGCCCAGGGCATCAACGTCAACACGAACGAGGTAGAGATCAAGCCGCCGGCAGAGGCCGGCACCGCGTGGACCGTGCAGGAGAACAAGAGCGACGTGCCCACCGAGGCCGACTCCGTGGCCGTCGACGGGGCCACGATGCAGGTGGTGCACCGGACCGACTTCGTGAGCTTCCCGCTGCCCGCCAAGCTCACCACCTGGGGCATCGACCTGCACATGGGTCTGCTGCTCGGCACGGTCAACCAGGTCCTGCTGTTCGTGCTCGCGCTCGGCATCGGCTCGATGGTGGTGCTCGGCTACCTCATGTGGTGGAGGCGGCGGCCCACGCGCGAGCCGCGCTGGCTGGGCGGGCTGGGCGGGCTGGGCGGTGCGGCCCCGCGGCGCGGGGTGCTCCAGGGCACGCCGTGGTGGGGGCTGGCGGCGGTCGCCGCCGTCGCGATCACGGTGGGGACCTTCCTGCCGCTGGTCGGGTACACGCTCGTGGCGTTCGTCCTGGTGGACGTCGTCGTCGGGCTCGTGCAGGCGCGGCGGGCCGGGGAGCGGGTCAGCGCCACGCCCTGACCTCGAACCCGGCGTCGGCGACGGCCGTCGCGACGCGGGTGTGGTCGACCGGCGAGAGGGTCTGGAACGTGACCCGCCCCGACGCCGCGTCGATCCGCACCCGCCAGACCCCGGGCACCGCGGACAGCTCGATGAAGAGGGCGCGCCGGCAGTGCTCGCAGGTTCCGGTGTTCACGTACAGCTCGGTCGTGCGCACCGGAACCACCCCGCTCCACGTCCGCCCCCGGTCCCGAGAACCGTACAACATCTCTACATCATGTGGTACTGTCGCGGCGGTTCGGCCGCTTCAACTTCTCGGGACGCGGGGGCGCCAGTGACGTCGGACCCAGCCGTGCAGTGGGCGGCGACAGCCCTCTTCGGCGTCCTGAGCGCCTGGTCGCTCCGGCGACTGATCGCGGCCCGTCGGCCCCTCGCCGCGGCGAGCCACCTGTTCCACCTGGGCATGGGCCTCGCGATGGTGGCCATGGTCTGGCCGTGGTGGGTCCGCCTGCCCGCGCTGCCCCAGGTCGCCTTCTTCGCCGTGGGCGCGGCCTGGTTCGCGGCCGCCGCGGGCTGGTCCGGCCTGGACGCCGTGAGCCGCCGGGTCGATGGTGGGGCGACGGCGGGCGGCCCGACGCCTGACGGTCTGACGACTGACGGTCCGACGACTGACGGGCCGTCGGCGGGCGGGCCTCGGGTCGGCCACCACGAGAGCGCCTGGTGCCGGGCGACGCACGCCGTGATGATGCTCGCGATGGTGTGGGCGCTCGCGGTCATGACCCGGCACCGCGGGCACGCCGCCGGTCACCTGGCCGAGCATGCGGCGGCCCCACCGGCGCCGACCATGCCGCTGGATGCCCCGACGGCCGTCTCCGGCACGGTGCTCGTCGTGCTGCTCGTTGTCGGGGGCGTGCTGTTCCTGGTCACGGCGGTCCGGCACGCGCGTGCGGGTGCGCTGGCGGGCGACCGCGCCGACCTGGACCGCGCGGGCCTGGACCGCGTCGGCCTCGACCGGGCGGGGATAGGCCGGGCGGGGATCGACAGTGCTGGGCCCGACTGCGCTGGGCCGGACTGTGCGGGGATCGACAGTGCTGGGCCCGACAGTGCTGGGCCCGACCGCGTCGGCCTCGATCGGGCGGGGCTCGACCTGCTCGCGGGCGGCCTGATGAGCCTCGGCACGGCCGCGATGTGCGGGCTCATGCTTGCCGGATGACCGACTCGGCCCCCACAGGCTGAGTCGGAGCTGGGTGTCGGGCCTGAGCTGGGCATCGGGTCTGAACTGGGCGTCGGGCCCGAACTGGAAACCAACCAGGACCAGGCGTGCGGCAGGAATCCGGACGAACCGCCGCGGGGCAACGTGATGCCGACGAGCACCGGTCGGCTGCGCTGAATTCCGTTCGGCCCTGACCCCGCGAGTTCGGCTGAGCTGGACTGTCCTGCGGAGCCAGAGATCCCGGGGCGCAGCCGAACGGAATTCACGTGTCCCGACGCCCCTCACAAGAGTGCACCTTGGTACACGGCATGACTAGATGATTTGGTGTCCCGGTGTCCCGGTGTCCCGGTGTCCCGGTGTCCCGGTGTCCCGGTGTCCCGGTGTCCCGGTGTCCCGGTGTCCCGGTGTCCCGGTGTCCTCGCGGATCCCGTGACCCGTGCGGCGGGGCAGGTGTCGTGAGGGGCCGGGTCGCGGTCAGCCCGCGCGGCGTCGTCCGGTGGGCTGCTTGGGGCGCAGCGCGCGCTGCAGCATCTCGGCGTCCCGGGCGGTCAGGTGGTCGGCGAACCGGAGCAGGGCTCCCTCGCGGTCGCCCGTGCCCTCCAGCGCGGAGAGCATCGCGGCGCCGGCGCGCTCGCCGTCGGACCGGGTGGGCCGGAACCGGACCTTGCGGGGGGAGGCGGCGATGCGGACCACCTCGCCCTTCTTCTCCAGGCGGTCGAGCACCGTCAGGAGCGTGGTGTAGGCCGGGACGTGCTCGTCCCGGAACCCCTCCTGGATCGCTCGTGCCCCGATCGCGTCCTCGTGGTCCCAGAGGATGCGCATGACCTCCGCCTCGAGCTGTCCGCGTGCGCGAGTCCTGCCTGACATAGTGCCCTCCTGGCAGGACCATACTGCAAAGGTGGCCGCCCACCGGTGAGTGGACAGCCACCTTTGCCGTCGTCCGGAATACCGGACGGAACGCCCCCGCGATCAGGCCGGCTGCAGTGCCGCCGCGTCGAGCGCGCCGCTGCGGGCCTGCTCCACCAGGTCCGCGAGCTGGTCGTGGCTCATCTGGATCCGCTGGCCGAAGTCGTCGGTGATCACGATCTGCTTCAGGGGCTCGGCGGTCGGGTCGACGAACAGTTCCGGGCAGCCGCAGTCGCACTTGCCGCAGAACGTCGCCACGTGAAGTAGCTGAGAGTTCTCGCTCATCGCTGTCTCCTCTGTTGGAACGGACGGGTCTCGGGCGCGTGCTGGATGCCCTCTACGAGGGTCGCCCTATCTCTACAACACGTCAAGATCTGGCTGTGGTCGCTCTCGATGACGACAGCAGGTCCTCGACGAGGTCGGCGGCGCGCGATGTGCCGCCCTCGGCCCGGGCGGCGGCGCACAGCCGTGCGGACCGCTCTGCGCGTCCGAGGTCGGTGACCAGGTCGTCCAGCGCGGCGCGGAGGGTCTCGGTGGTGGCGTCCGCGGTGTCCACCCGCCGAGCGACGCCGAGCTCCACCAGCCGGTCGGCGTTCATGAACTGCTCGGCAGCCTGCGGCACGGCGATCATGGGGACGCCCGCCCGCAGGCCCTCGCCGCAGCCGCCCATGCCGGCGTGCGTGACGAAGGCGTCGGCCTGCTCCAGGATCGCTCGCTGCGGCACCCAGGGGTGCACCTCCACGTTGGCCGGGACGTCGCCGAGCTCCGCGGGGTCGGTGTGCCTGCCGATCTGCAGGACGACGTGCCAGCCGGGAAGGTCGCCGAAGGCGGCGAGGCACCGGCGGTAGAACTCGGGCTGATGCGTGTAGGCGCTGCCCAGGGAGATCAGCAGCACGTTCTCTGCGTCCGCCGGGCGGGTCCAGCCGTCGGCGTCCGCGCCGGCGTCGAAGCACGGGCCCACGAAGGTCACCCTCTCCGGGTCGACCCGGTCGGCCTGCGGCTGCATCGCCCGCGGGATCAGTGCGAGGGTGCGGTCGGGCGGACCGGAGAAGGCGTCGATGTCGGTCGTGGTCGCCCCGCAGCCGGCGAGCCACCGGCCGAACCGCTCCCGGTAGGCACCGGCCCCCGGCAGTAGCCACAGCTGTGCGGCCACCTCCTCCTGGTAGCCGTCCCAGCCGACGAACGTCGGGGACAGCTGGAGCAGAGGGCGGCCCTGCGCCTCGGCGAGGGCGCGCGCGGCGTAGGCGCCGATGTCGTAGAGGTACAGGTCGGCAGGGTCGTCGTCGTAGGCCGCCCGGAGCTGGGGGAGGGCTTGCACGGCGTCGTCGAGGAAGAGGCCGGCGGCGGCGATGGGGTCGGCGGGCCAGGCGTCGTCCGCGACGGGGAGCGTGGAGGTGCAGGGCACCAGCTCCGCGCCCGTGGGCGCGATCCGGTCGGCCACGACCGGGTCGTTGGCGTAGGTGACCCGGTGCCCGCGGGCCACCAGCTCGCGGACGACCGCGAGGCTGGGCAGGACGTGACTGATGATCGGGACGCCGACCATCGCGATGTGGGCAGGGCGGTGTGGCACGGCGATCACTCGTCTCGGGGGAGGGAAGCGGGGACGGGTCTCAGGCCCGGTGGGCCTGCTCGGCGGCTCGTTCGAGGTCGTCGACGGTGCCCGACATGATCGTCCGGACGTGCTCGGTGACGTGCTGCACGGGCCAGTCCCACCACGCGACGGCGAGCAGCCGGGCGACGTCGTCGGCGTCGTACCGGGTGCGGATCAGCCGGGCGGGGTTGCCCCCGACGATGCCGTAGTCGGGCACGTCGCCGGTGACCACGGCACCGGCGGCGATGATCGCGCCGTTCCCGATGCGGACGCCGGGCATGACCGTGGCGCCGTGCCCGAACCAGACGTCGTTGCCGACGACGGTGTCGCCGCGGCTCGGCAGGCCGGTGATCAGGTCGAAGTGCTCGGCCCACGAGCCGCCCATGGTGGGGAAGGGGAAGGTGGAGGGGCCGTCCATGCGGTGGTTGGCGCCGTTCATGATGAACCGCGTGCCGGTGCCGAGCGCGCAGTACCGGCCGATGACGAGCCGCTCGGGCCCGTAGTGGTAGAGCACGTTGCGGGTCTCGAACGCGGTCGGGTCCTCCGGATCGTCGTAGTACGAGAACTCGCCGACGTCGATCAGCGGCGACGTCACGAGCGGCTTGAGGAGCACGACGCGGGGGTGGTCGGGCATCGGGTGGAGAGCGGTGGGGTCGGCGGGAACGAGCGGCATCGGGCGGGCGGATCCTCTCGGACGACTACTAGTACGACAACTGTCGCTTTAAGATGCTTGCACATCACCCGCGTCCCGATCAACCGGATACTGGACCCCTATGGCTGACCCGCAGAGCACCGCCGCCGACCGCCGTCCGGGCGGTCGCACCGCACGTGTCCGTGCCCAGGTGCTCGACGCGGTGCGCGCCGAGCTCGAGGAGCACGGTCACGAGGGGCTCACGATGGAGGGGGTCGCGACCCGCGCCGGGGTGCACCGGGCCACGGTCTACCGGCGCTGGCGCGACGTCGGCGGCCTGCTCGCCGATACCATCGCCGCCGCCGGCGAGATCGACTGGCAGCCACCGGACACCGGCTCGCTCCAGGGCGACCTGACCCGGCTCAACCAGGAGATCCAGGAGTCGTTGGTCGTCCGGCCGTCGTTCGCGATCGCCCTGATGGCCGCCTCTTTCCACTCCGAGCAGGCCGCACGGGCCCAGACGCGGCTGTTGGCCGATCGGTACGCCCAGTGCGAGGTCCTCGTCGACCGCGCCGTCGCGCGCGGCGAGCTCTCCGGGCACCGCCCGGACCCGCGGAGTCTGCTCGTCGCCGCGACCGCGCCGGTCTACCACGAGCTGGTCCTGCTGCGCTCCGACCCCGACCCGCGGCTCCCGGAGCGAGCCGCTCGGGCCGCGGTGCTGGCGGCAGCAGCGGGCGGCCTGGCGCCCTAGGACCCTGGAGGCCTGTGGACAAGGCCGTCAGAATGGGTCGATGATCTCCACCGAACTCGCCACCAAGCTGCGGGACGCCGGGCTCGTCTGGACGCCGGTCGACGGCGACCAGTTCCGGATCCGGGCGCCCGAGCTCGCGGGCGACGTCTTCACCGTGAGCACCATGACCATCGAGGCGCACGAGTACCCGACGGGCACGATCCTCGGGTTCAACGGCACCACCGAGTGGGCGCTGGACTCGGTCGCGATCGACGACGCCCTCTGGCTGCCCCGCGAGGACCAGCTCCGCGGCCTCCTCCGCGGGAGCTTCCGCCTGCTGCGCCATGCCGACGACACCTTCGAGGTTGAGGTCGAGCTGCTCGGCGAGCCCCGGGTGTTCTCCGACCCGGAGCCCGCCGAGGCCTACGGCGAGGCGCTGCTCGCCCTCATCGAGCTCAGCCGCTGAACCCGGGTGCGCGCCGCGTCGGCGTGCACCGCTAGCTGTTCACGATGAACAGCGGGGCATCCGGGTCGCACGCCTCCGGCACAGAGATCGAGTCACTGCCCGCAGAACCTTCGCCGCCGCCGAGCTCGACCTGCTCACCGAGGGGCAGTGCCAGGGACGCCGCGAGCAGCGTCTCGCCGTCCCAGCGGATTGCCGGATCGTCGGGGAACACCGGGACGGTCCGCCCGTCCGGGCCGGGCACGACGACGTAGACGCAACCGTCGAGTCGTTCCAGCTGCCCGATCAGCTGCGCTGCGTCGCCACCCGGCCCTTCGGGGGCGTAGTGCGCGACGTCCCCGGGCGGGAGCGCCTCCTCGGCGGTGCAGGCTGTCGTGAGCACGAGCAGCGCCACCGCGAGAGCCGCACAGGCCGTCGGCTTCACGGCGTGCTCGCCGGTTCGATCCACGGTGATGTCTCCTGCTCGCGGGGCACCCACAAGACGCTGGCACCCCGCGAGCGGTGTGGTCAACGGAAACGGGTCAGTTCCGGTCGTCGTCCGTCAGGCCCAGGTCCTCGGCGAGGCCCAGCAGCGACTCGGGCCTGGTCGAAGGGCTGGATGACGGCGCCGGGCTCGGCGCGCTCTGCGACGTGCTGGGCGACGGCACCGGCTCGCTCGGCGCGGGCGTCGGGCTCGGTGCCGGCTGCGACGGTGCCGGCTGGGACGGAGTCGGTGCCGGTTGCGACGGTGCCGGCTGGGACGGGGTCGGGGACGGCGGGGTCGAGGGCTCGCCCGGATCCGACGGCGACGGCGTCGGCGTCGGGGAGGGCGTGGGCTTCGGTGACGGGTCGCTGGGCCTCGGCGACGGCGACGGCGAGGGCTTCGGCGACGGCTTCGGGGTGGGCTTCGGGGCCGGGTTGCTCGGCTTGGGCGACGTGGCGGGCTCGGACGGCTTCTGCGCCGGAGGGTTCTTGCGCGGTTCGTCGTCCGGCGTCGTCCCCGGCTTGCTCGGCTTCTTGGCGGAGTCGTCCTTCGTGCGGGAGTCGCGGGCAGCGGCCTCGACGGGCTGCTCGGACGCGTCGGCCGGGCTCCACGTGCCGACGTCGGACGGGTCGATCGCGCGGCCGGGTACCGAACCCGCCGCGAAGAACTCGAAGTGCCACGGCTCCGGCTTGGACCCGCCCAGCCGCGCCCACGACGGGTTGTCCCAGCCGTAGTCCGGGCCGTGCACCCGCAGCCACACGTACTGGGCGGACGAGCCGCCCGAGATCGGGGAGCCCAGGTCCACCGCGAGGCCCCAGCCGTGGTTGGACGTGCCGGGGATCGCCGCCAGGTGCGGCTTGGCGGCGGCCACCGCGACCTGCTGCACGTAGGGGCGGTAGGAGTCGGTGATCGGGATGGGGTGCCCGAAGTCCTGCTCGAACTCCTCGTTCAGCGCCGACAGCCGCTCCGCCGCGTCGCAGCGCAGCCGGTGCGCCGGCGCGAAGTCCAGCGGGCACAGCACGGCGGCCGGGATCCGGCCGTTGGCGTACTCCAGGGTGGACTCGCCGAACATCGAGACGACGTCGAGCAGGCTGTCGCGCAGCGTTCCGCCGGCGCGCTCCTGGGCGTCGAGCCTCTCGCCCGCCCGCCCTTGCCGCGCCGAGGGCTCGTCGGACGGCTCGGCCGGCCGGACCTCGACCAGCGCGTTGGGTACCGACTCGTCCAGCAGGTTCGCCAGCCGCTGCGCCGCCAGCACGACCTCGTGATAGGTCACGAGGCCGGGGCGCAGCTCCGCGGAGTCGTCCGGCTCCGCCGTCGTGTCCGGCTCCACCGGAGCGGCGTCCCGCTCGACCTCCGTGCTCTTCTCGACGATGGCGGTGGGGAGCACGTTCGACACCTGGACCACAGGTCCGAGCGCTGCTGGCAGCGTGGCGGCCGCACCGCCGTCGTCGGAACGGGAACCGCCGTCGGAACCCGCACCGCCGTCCGTCCGGGTGGCGCGCGCCACGGGCGCGTCCTGGACGCGCAGGCCCTCGCTGCTCTCGGCGAGCGCGAGCCGCTGGATCGTGTAGGTGGTGTACAGCATGCCGAGCTCGGCGGCGGCTTGCGCCACGGCCGGGCTCAGGTCGGGGCCCTGCTCGCGTGCCTGCTGGTCCGCGCGTGCCAGGACGGCCGTGATCTGGTCCGGCGTCACGTCCTGCGGCACGGTCCCGGCCCGTCCGGCGGGCAGGGCCTCGACCGGCTCCTGGTGCCCGCCCGGCCGGTCCCCGGCGTCGGCGACGCGCACCTCGGGAACGCTCGGCACGGCGGCGAGCAGCAGACCTCCCGCGGTCACCGTGGCGACGGCGCCGGCCCACGCGGTGCGCAACAGTCTGCGTGCTCCGGGACGGGGGGTGGGCACAACGAGCTCGTTCGCCTGCTCCTGCACGCGTTGCTCCTTCTGTCGGTGCGTTGCCGCACGGTGCGCACTACGTGTTCCGGACTGCGTGACGGGTAAAGAAGTTCTTCGTGGCAGACAAAGAACTATCACGAGTCGACGGGGTGCACAGGGCGAGGTCCAGATGCCGCGGCCGTGCGGCCGTTCCCCGGGGGCTCGACGCCCTGGCCGCGGTTCTTGTTCCGCCCGACCCTGCCGGGCGCTGCGGCCGCGCACCCCTCGTTTCCTCGTCAGACGTCGGAGAACGGGTGAATTACGCCTGCGGGTTGGTGATTCGGTTGGTGATTTCTTGAGCCCTGACTGGTGATCGCTCACCGACGGGATGGCATAGATCACGCCCAACTGGAAACGGGCCGTGCGGTCCGTGAGCGAGGGGAACAGCAGATGCACGTACGACGGTCAACGACGAGGACCACCCGAGGCAGGCGAGCCGTGAGACGGCGCGGACGGGTTCCGGCGGTCCTGGCGGCGCTCGCCCTGGTCGGGGCGGGCCTGGTCGCCACCTCGCTCACGCCGGTCACGCCGAGCGCGTTCGCGGCTCCGGGCAACCCCGGTGTGCCCGGCGAGCCGACGGTCCTCTTCGTCGAGGACTTCGAGAACCGCGCCGCGGACTCGAACGTCCTGCTGACCGACTACACGGGGGCGGACGGGACGACGTACGCGGCCGACCCGTTCTGGGTGGACCGCAACGGCTGCAACGGCTTCATCATCAACCAGACCAGCTCACGCGTGGCGGGCGACTGCAGCGGCACCCAGCCCGACACCTTCGGGGCCGCGACCTTCACGTCGCTGACCGCGCTGCCGCACGCGCTCGGCACCATCAACGGTTCGGACCCGGCGAGCAACGCGGCGGCGGCGTCGTACACCTCCGGCAGCTCCACGGGCAACCAGGTCCAGTTCCGCACGGCGGACCCGCTGACGCTCACGACCGAGGGGCGGTTCGTCACGTTCTCCGTGGACGCGGTCGCGCAGAACTGCCAGGCCACGCATCCCCAGCTGCGGTTCTACCTGGTCGACGGCGAGGGTGAGGAGATCGCGGTCTCCAGCTCCGCGATCGACCCGTGCACCGACCCGCGCGGGACGCAGTACACCTCCCCGACCCAGGACGGCACGACGCGCCTGGTGACCGGAGGCCGGTTCCCGGCCGACGGCTCGACGCTCGTCACCGGCGGCTCGTTCGGCATCGTGATGCGCAACGAGAACGGCAGCGGCCAGGGCAACGACGGCGCGTACGACAACATCCGAGTGCTCGACGTGACGCCGCAGCTCGACAAGGAGTTCAGCCCGACGTCGGTCGCCACGGGCGGCGTCTCGACGCTGACGCTGACCATCACGAACACCAGCGACCTGGCCGCCAAGAACGGCTGGTCCTTCACCGACACGCTCCCCGCGGGCCTGACGATCGCGGACCCGTCCGCCGTGGCGACCACGTGCCCGGCCGGCGACGTGACCGCCGCGGCCGGCGCCACGTCCCTCTCGGGCACCGGCAACCTGGACGCCGGCATGGCCTCGTGCACCATCTCGGTGAACGTGACCTCGGACGAGGCGGGCAGCTACACCAACGGCCCCGACAACATCTCGGCGATCGGCCTGGACTACCCGGACCCGTCGACCGTGACGTTCGGCGACCCGAGCCTGGGCCTCGTCAAGACCGCGGGCGACCCCGTGGACGTCAACGAGAACGGGATCACGGACACCGGCGACACCATCGCCTACACCTTCGAGGTGACCAACACCGGCGACGTCGCGATCGACGACCTGGCGATCGACGACCCGAAGGTGGGTGCGATCACCTGCGAGGCGACCTCGGTCGCCCCGGGAGACACCGTCACCTGCACGACCGACGAGCCCTACGTGGTCACGGACGAGGACGTCGCGGCGGGTTCCGTCGACAACTCGGCGACCGCCACGGGCACGCCGCCCGGCACGGACACCCCGATCGGCTCGCCGCCCTCGGAGACGAGCACGCCCACCGAGGCCCCGGACCCCGGCATCGAGGTCGTGAAGTCCGCGACGCCGGCGGGCCCGGAGTCGTACACCGTGGGCCAGGAGATCACGTACAGCTTCGAGGTGACCAACACCGGCAACGTGCCGCTGAGCGACGTCACGGTCGACGAGACCGAGTTCACGGGCACGGGTGAGGCCCCGGTCCCGGTGTGCCCCGCCGACGTCGTCCTGGCGCCCGGGGACTCTCTGACCTGCACCGCGACGTACGTGATCACGCAGGCGGACGTCGACGCCGGCGAGGTGACCAACACGGCCACGGCCACGGGCACGCCGCCGGGCGACACCCCGCCGCCGGAGTCGCCGCCGTCGACCGTCGAGATCCCCAGCACGCCGGAGCCCGGCATCGAGGTGGTCAAGACGTCCGACACCGAGGAGATCAGCGAGGTGGGCCAGGAGATCACCTACAGCTTCGCGGTGACCAACACCGGCAACGTCACGCTGACCGACGTCGAGGTCGACGACTCGGACTTCTCCGGTTCGGGTGAGCTGTCGCCGGTCGAGTGCCCCGCCGAGGCCGCCGGCCTCGCGCCGGGTGCGTCGGTGACGTGCACCGCCACCTACGTGGTGACCCAGGCGGACCTCGACGCCGGCGAGCTGAGCAACACAGCGACGGCCACCGGCACTCCGCCGGGGGACACCCCGCCGCCGGAGTCGCCGCCGTCGACCATCGACATCCCGGGCACCCCGGCGCCCGGCATCGAGGTGGTCAAGACCTCGGACACGAAGAAGATCACGCGCGTGGGCCAGACGGTCACGTACTCCTTCGCGGTGACCAACACCGGCAACGTCGTGCTCCGCGACGTCGAGGTCGACGACTCGGACTTCTCCGGCTCGGGCGAGCTGTCGCCGGTCGAGTGCCCGGCGGACGCCGCGAACCTGGCCCCGGGGGCGTCCGTGACCTGCACCGCGACGTACAAGGTGACCCAGGCGGACCTGGACACGGGCGAGCTGACCAACACGGCCACGGCCACCGGCACCCCGCCGGGGGACACCCCGCCGCCCACGTCGCCGCCGTCGACGGCGAAGGTCCCGGTGGACCCGGACGACGCCCCCGCGCCGCCGGCCCCGGACGGCGGCTCCCTCGCCTCGACCGGTGCTGACCTCGGCTGGGCGGCGGGCCTCGCGGCCCTGCTCCTGCTGACCGGTGCCGCGCTCCTGGTCGTGGCGCGTCGCCGCACGACGAGCTGACCGTCGGGTTCCTCGCCCCGCCGCCCGCGCGGCGGGGCGAGGAACCGGCCCCGGCCGGAATTCGCGCAAGAGGAGCAGTGCGTTGTTCCGGGCAATTCTTGCCTTATCGGTCAGTGATGTCAGGTCGGTCCGGACAGCCCTTTCCAGGGCTTTACGGAATGACTTATAGTGCCGTCGCATACTTGATGCGAAACGATGCTCCACTCCTGACGAACCAGCACTGGTGTAGCCCTGAGCAGGGGAAACGCCGGAGTTGCCCCCTCGTTGCCCCCGGGCGGTCGCGCCGGGTGGCCGGGCCGGCACCCCAGGCCGCATTCCCCGCCGCGGAAGTGCGCCGACGCTCTGGTGGAAATGGGATGCAACGACTTTGTCAGACAATCTGAGATGGCTTGTCACGCTCGAAACGGACACCCGGGCGACAGCGGACCAGGCGGACGACCACGGCGAGCACGGCGTGCTGAGCGCCATCGCCTCCGGAGACCTGGACACCCTCGAGGACCTGGCGGACGTGTGGTGGTTCGAGCTGCCCGCCCGCTTCGGCCCGGAGCTGCTCGGCCTGCTCGAACGGCTGCCCGCCACGATGGCCGCCCGCCGTCCGCGGCTGCTCATGGCGGGCGTGCTGGCCTACCAGCTCGCCGAGGCGCGCGACGACGCGCAGCTCCGCGCCACGATGCGCCTGTTCGAGCTGCACGGCGTCCGCCTGTCCAAGCGGCTGCGCTCGTTCACACGGCCCGGCGACACGGTCGCCGCCGGGGCGCTCGCGATGCACGCGGCCCGCATGCGCGGCCAGTACCGCACGGCGGAGGGGATCGGCGCCTGGGTCGAGGAGCACCTGCTCCGGACCGACGACAGCGGGGCGCTGCCCTGGAGCGGCGACCGCCGGGTGGGCCGGCCGGGCCTGATCGCCCTGAACCGGGGCGTGACGGCGATGCTGGCCGGGCAGCCGGCCGTGGCGATCGGGCACCTGCGCCGCGCGTACGAGCAGGCGGGCCCGCCGCCGTTCCAGCACTTCGCGGGCGCCGCGGCGTGCGCGAACCTCGCGCTGCTGGCGGCGGTGCGCGGACACCACGCGATGGCCGAGAACTGGCTGGAGCGCATCCGGCAGTGCGGGCCGGTCCCGGAGTGGCTGGAGCACCACCTGCTGTTGGGCGCCGTCATCGCGCGGGCGCTCCTCGCGATCGACCGGCTGGACGCCTACGCCGCGCAGGAGGCCCTGAGCCAGGCGGGCAGCGCTGAGGACCCGGGCGACCTCTGGCCGTTCCTCGCGGCCGCCCACGCAGCGTACGCGGTGGCGTTCGACGAGCCCGTGAACGGTCTGCTGGGGCTCGACGCCGCCTGCTTCGCCCACGGGATGGGTGCCCGACCCGGCCCGGACGCGCACCCGGTGCTGCTGCGGGCCCACGCCGACCTGCTCGCCGCGACCGGCGAGGGCAACCGCGTGGTGGCCCTCGCCGAGGCCGCTCCGACCAGCCGGCTGCTGCCGCCCGCAGCCCGGGTGCGGCTCCTGGCCGGCGACACCGACGGTGCGCTGACGGTCGCCGGGCGGGCGATGCGCGACGCGGCGGTGACGCCCCGGGACGCCCTCGAGCTCCAGCTCGTCAGCGCCGTGGCGCACCTGCGCGCGGGCGAGCCGGACGAGGCGCGGGCCCGGTTCCTGCACGCCGCCGAGCTCGGGCGGCAGGGGCCGCTGGCGCCGTTCGCGATGTTCCCGCGGGACGAGATGCTGGAGCTGTGCCGCCGGACCGGTACCGACCCCCGGCACGTGGGGATCACCCGCATCCCCGACGACACCAGACACCCGGTCTCGGGCCCGATCGTGCTGCTCACCCGGCGGGAGCGGGCGGTGCTGGTCGGCCTGGCCGCCGGTGACAGCGCTGTCCGGATCGCCGCGGACCACGGCGTCTCGGTGAACACCGTGCGCACCCAGGTGCGCAAGGTCTACCGCAAGCTCAACGCGTCGAGCCGCACCAGCGCGCTGGCCCGCGCGGGCCAGCTCGGGCTGATCCCGCCGGAGACCCCGCGCAGCGCCTGACCGGGTCCCCCCCCCGCTGCCCGACGGCGGGCCCCGCCCGGGCCTTGTCGGCCTCAGGCGGGACCTGCCGGGTGGGCTCGGGTCAGCGCCAGAACACGCCGAGCCGGTCGGCGAGGGCCAGGCCCTGCGCGTGCCCGGCCCGGGCGGCGGCCGGGCGCTGTGACACGTCCATCGCGTTGAGGCCGAACAGGTGCTCGGCATCGGGCTCGGGGAAGATCGTCTCGACCCGGCTGCCGCCCGCGCGCAGGTCCGCGACCTGGCCCGTCAGGTCCAGGCCCCAGTCCGCCGGGGTCCGGGACCGGCCGCCGAACGGGGAGAGCACCAGCACCCGGGTGTACCCGGCGGCCAGGTCCGCGTTCTCGGCGCCCGCGCGGTAGCCGCCGTCGATGTAGCGGCCCGAGCCGATCCGGTAGGCGAAGCCGCTGGAGCAGCTCGCCGCGACGGCGTCCGCCAGGCCGACGCCGCTGTTCCGGTCGAACACGGCCGGCTCCCCGGTGACGGCGTCGACCGCCGTGAGGAGCACCGTCCGCTCCGGCCAGGTCTGGGCGGGCAGCCGCGCGGCGACGGTGGTCCGCCACCGCTCCTGCACCGCGTCGTCCGAGGACCCGGGCAGGTCGAGCGACATCGCGCCCAGCCGGCGGCGCAGGTCGGCCGGGCCCTCGGCGGCCTCGATGATCCGGCGGGTCCGCTCCATGTGGTCCGTCACCGGCCGGGTGTCGTGCTGCTGCGGCCCGGCGGGCCGGGACGTGGCGGGCTGCGGCCCGGCCCACGCGGGCCCGGCATTCCGTGGCCCGGCCGACGGCGGCGCGATCAGCGTCGCGGCGTACAGCTCGTCCGGCGTCGCGCCGGCGAGCTGCGCCGCCGCCGTCGACCCGGCCGACGTGCCGACGGTCAGGTCGGCCGAGGTCACGTCCAGCCCGCCGTCGAACAGGCCGGCCACCACGCCGATCAGCCACGCGTTGCCGGTGGAGCCGCCGCCGCCGAGCACGAGCGCGCGCTCACGGGCGGGCGCGGGCGCGCCGGAGGGAAGAGCGGAAGAAGAGGAAGAAGAAGTGTTCATGGGAGTCGCCTCTCGCGAGTTGCCTGGCGGGCGCTCCCGGCGGCGACTAGCGCCGTCGCGCGATCGTGGGCAGCGGGGGAGCACCCGGTACGGACACAGCGTTCACGGGTCTCACCTCCTCCTGCCTGCGGTTCACGATCGCGATGACGTTAGCACACGTCAGGGGCCGTCTCGTCGGCCACCACGAGCGCCACCTCGCAGAACATCGAGTCGGCCCACGAGAACCACGGCCGCGAGAACGCCGTCGGGTCCGAGGCGTCGAACGCCTCGTGCATGCGGCCGGTGCCGCCGTCGGTCCGGGCGAGCACCCCGAGGAGGCGGACCCGGTCCTCCGGGGTGCCCGTGAGCGCCTCGACGGCCAACGCGATGGGCCACACCCGGCCCGGCTTGGTGTGCGGGCTGCCGATGCCGCTCGCTGCCGTGCCGGTCACGTAGTACGGGTTGGCGGGGCTGAGCACGAACGCGCGGGTCGCGCGCCAGACGTCGGCGTCGTACACGTCCGGCGCGACCAGCGGGAGCGACAGCAGCGACGGGGTGTTGGCGTCGTCCATGCGCAGCACCCCGCCCAGCCCGTCCACCTCGTAGGCGTAGATCGGGGCGGGGTCGCCGGGCTCCGCGCCCGGCAGGCCGGACACCTCGCCCGGTACGCCCGGTTGCTCGCCCGGCACCCCGGGCACCACGCCGAACGCCTCGACGCCGGCGACGAGCTCGCCGGACAGCGCCCGCGCGTCGGCGGCCAGGGCGGCGTCGTCGAGCACCTCGCCCGCGATGTCGCCGATCGCGAGCAGCGCCTGCGCCGCGAACAGGTTCGCCGGGATGTTGTAGCCGTACGTGCAGGCGTCGTCCGACGGGCGGAACCCGCTCCACGTCATGCCCGTGCGGCCGACGGCGGTGCCGCGGCCGTCGCGCGCGAGCGTCTCGGTCGGGATGTCGGTGTCGCGCCGGAACCGGTACGGCGACGCGTCGTGGTCCTGCTCGGCGCGGAGCTGATCCACGATCGTGCGCAGCACCCGGTGGGCGCGTCCGTCGAACACGTCCACCCGGCCCGTCGTCCGCCAGAGCGTGTGCGCGAGCGTGACGGGGTAGGCGAAGCTGTCGATCTCATACTTCTGCTCCCACACGTGCGGGTCGTCGCACACGTCCTCGGGGTCGTAGTGCGCGCCCGTCGGGCCGTCGTTGAAGGCGTTCGCGTACGGGTCGTGGTCCAGGCACGCGAGCTGACGCCGCACCACGGCGGCGACCAGGTCCGCCAGCGGCGGGCACGTGGACAGGAAGCGCAGGTACGGCGTGAGCTGCGTCGTCGAGTCGCGCATCCACATCGCCGGGATGTCGCCGGTGATCACGAACGCCGTGCCGTCGTCGCCCATCGTCACCGTGTCGGTCAGCGTGCGCAGCAGCGCGGCCTCGACCATGTCGCCCACCTGCGTGCCCGACGTGGCGCGCACGCGGTCTGCGGCCTCCGTCAGGGTCGCCGTGATCGCGGGGTCGAGCGGGGTGCGCGTCATCGCTCCCATGGGGTGGCTCCGTTCTGGTCGGTCACGCGGACCGGTAGGGCGTCGGCGGGCGGGTCCGGTTCCGGCGTGCACCACACGCTGAGCGTGACCGGCGCGGCGACCGGCGCGCCCGTGGCCCACGATCCCAGCTCGTCCAGGCCAAGGTCGAACGCGACCTCGGTGGTGGCGCCGGGCGCCACGGTGACCCGCCGGACGGCGAGGAGCTGACGGCGGCGCGGCCGGATCCCCGGCTCGTGCCGGCGCGCGTACAGCGGCACCGGGAGCGACCTAGTCTCCGGGCCCGTGTTGGTCACCTCGACTGTCAGGGTCGCCGCGCCGCCGTCGGACAGATCGTCGGCGGGGACGGATGGCGCCTCCCCACGGAGACGTGTGGTCACGCCCGGGAGCAGCGCCGTGCCCAGGGGGAGGCGCCGGAGCACGTCGGTGTCCACGTACCCGCGCGCCGTCTCCATCCGCTCGTCGTGCGCCACCGGCATGACGCCGTCCGCGGCCGGGAACGTCGCGGGCAGCCGGCCCGACGCCGTGCCGTCGCACAGCGCGGCGGCGACGGCCTCGCCGCCCGACGGGCCGGGGAACGGCACGACCAGCAGCGCGTCGACCAGGGAGCGCAGCTCCGTCAGAGCCCGCGGCCGCCCGTCCAGCACGACGGCGACCACGGGCGAGCCGCCTTCCCGCGCCGCCCGGACCACGTCGAGCTGCGCCTGCGGCAGCGCGACCGACGACAGGTCCACGCCCTCGCCGTTCGTGGTGTCGAGCGCGGGGCCGTCGACGGCGCCGTTGTCGGCGAACTCGTCGTCGTACGTGCGGCGGCTGGACCCGCCGAGCACCACGACGCACACGTCGGCGCCGGCGCTCGCGGCGCGGACCTGGTCGAGCGCCTGCGTGCCGGTCTCGTCCGGGCCGGCCGCGCCCGGGACTCCTGCCTCTGGGACGCCTGCGTTCGGCCCGTCGAGCGAGCCGCGCAGGCGGCTGCCCTCGGCGTACCGCACGTTGTCGGCGCCGAACCGCGCCGTGAGCGCGGACCGCACGGTCGACGCGCCCGGGTCGGGCGCGGGCCGCGGCGGCGTGTAGTCGCCGAGCTGGGCGTCGAGGTCGTCGGCGTTCGGGCCCACGACGGCGATCGTCGTGCCGGGACGCAGCGGCAGTACGCCGCCGTCCTCGACCAGCACGACGGACTGGCGGGCCGCACGGCCCACGAGCTCGACGAGGTCGCGCGCGGCGGGAGCGCCCGCAGGGGGAGCGCCCGCAGCGGGGGCGCCCGCAGCGGGCGCTCCGGGCGCGTCCGAGGCGCCCGCCTCCGCCGCGGGCTGCTCCGGCGTCGGCGAACCGAACAGCCCGAGCCGCCGCTTGAGCGCCAGCACCCGGTTTGCGGCGCGGTCGAGCACGGCCTCCTCGACGAGCCCGCGCTCGATCGCGGGCTCCAGGTGCGTGAACGCCTCGTCCCAGAGGCTGAGGTCCACGCCGGCCTTCAGGGCCAGCGCCGCCGCGAAGGCGGGGTCGGGCGAGCTGTCGCGCAGCCGGTCGATCGCGGTGCCGTCGGCCATGACCAGGCCGTCCCAGCCCCACTGCTCCCGGATCGTGCCGGTCAGCAGCTCCTCGTTGGCGCTGCACGGCACGCCGTCGACGTCGTTGTAGGCGGCCATGAATCCGGCGACGCCCACGCGCGCGGCGGCGTGCGCGGGCCGCAGGTGGATCTCGCCGAGCTCGCGGCGTCCGACGGGTGCGCCCGAGCCGTTGCGTCCGCCGATCCCGGCGCCCTGCCCGGCGAGGTGCTTGGCGACGACGGCGACGTGCGAGCCGTCGATCGGGTCGTTCGCGGAGGCGGTGCCCTGCATGCCGCGCACGGTCGCCGCGACCAGCAGGGCGGCCAGGGCCGGGTCCTCCGAGAAGCACTCCTCGGCGCGGCCCCAGCGCGGGTCGCGCAGCACGTCGAGGCCGGAGACGAGGGCGACGTGCGTGCCGCGGGCCCGGGCCTCGGCGGCGACGGCGGCGGCGAGCTCCTCGGTGAGGTCGGCGTCCATGCCGGCGCCGAGCGCGAGGTTCACGGGCAGCGTGGTGCCGCCGAGCGCCATCAGGCCGTGGGGTGCCTCCTCGACGAACAGCACCGGGATGCCGTCGCCGAAGGTGTTCACGTGGTCCTGCACCGCGGCGTAGGCCTCGGCGCTGCGCTCGGGCGGGATGCCGTTGTCCCAGCGGACCGCCGACCACGGGTCGGCGCGGAGCACGCCGTACAGGGCCCCGAGCCCGCCCCAGCGGTCCACCTCGCGCCGCAGCACGTCGGTGATCCGTGGGGCGCCGTCGACCCACCGGACCGCCTCCCAGCCCTTCAGCCGCTGGTTGACCTGCCCGATCCGGGTGGCGAGCGGGAGCGTGGCCGCCCCGCCCGCCGGGAGGGTGGTGCCGAGGGTCATCCCTTGACCGCCCCCGACAGCAGGGCGCGCTGCATCTGGCGCTGGAGCACGGTGTAGACGAGGTACACGGGCAACAGTGTGAACAGGGTGCCGGCCATCAGCACGCCGTAGTCGGTACCGGCGTCGACCTTGAGGGTCGGCAGGGCCACCTGGATGGTGCGCTGCGCGGTGTCCGGCCCGATCAGGATCAGCGGGTACAGGTACGCGTTCCAGAACGAGAGGAAGTTGAGCAGCAGCACCGTCGCGATGCCCGGCACGCAGATGGGCAGGTAGACCTGCCGCAGCACCTGGAGCGACGACGCGCCGTCCATCGAGGCGGCCTCCTCCAGCTCGCGCGGGATGGTGCGCATGAACGACGTCAGGATGACGATCGACAGCGGCAGCGCCGTCGCCGGCAGCAGGAAGATCACGAACGTGCGGGTGTGGAACAGGCCGAGCGCCGCGGCGAGCAGGAACGTCGGGAACAGGGCCGCGAACGACGGGATGAGGAACCCGAGGGCGAAGACGCTCTCGACGATCTTGCCGGCGCGGCCGCGCGCCCGCGCCAGCGCGAACGACGCCGGCAGCGCGAGCACCAGGGTCAGCACGAGCGCCGCGACCGTGGTCAGGGCGGAGTTGCCGACCGCCAGGCCGAGGTCGGCCTGCTGGATCGCCGTCGTGAAGTTGGAGAAGTCGAACGTCGTCGGCAGGGCCAGCGGCGACTCGAAGATCTCCTCGTTCGTCTTGAAGGAGGAAACGATGAAGTAGTAGAAGGGGATGACCAGCAGTGCGGCGTAGATCCACGCGAGCGTGCCGCTCGTGATCGAGCCGATGCGGTCGCGCAGGGGGAGTCGACGGGCGACTGCGGCGCGCTGAGCCATGAGGTTCTCCAGGGCAGGTTCGGGAGGCAGGTCGGATCGAGGATCAGTGCGTGGCGCGGAGCGTGCGGCGGATCGCCCACATCCCGAGCAGCCCGATCACGAAGAGCACGACGCCGACGGCCTGGCTGTAGCCCAGGTCGGTCTCGACGAACGCCTTGCGGTAGATGAGGTACGCGAGCGTCGTGGTCGCGTTCTCGGGCCCGCCCTGCGTGAGCAGCAGCACGGTCTGCGCCGAGTTGAATAGCATCGAAAGGAACTGGAGCATCGCGACGACGCCGATGAAGTCCCGCGCGATGGGCCAGTACATGCGCCAGGCCAGCCGCCAGTCGTTCGCGCCGTCCAGCCGCGCGGCCTGCACGATCTCGGTCTCGACGCCGTCGAGCCGCGACGCGATGAGCACCGCCGAGTAGCCGATGCCGCTCCACAGCTCGACGGCGATGATGGCGCCGAGCGCGGTGGTCGGGTCGGCGAGCCACTCGTTGCCCTCCAGCCCCAGCGGCCGCAGGAACCCGTTGACCAGGCCGTCCGGGTTGAGCATCGCGTAGAACACCATCGCCGTCGCCGGGGCGGAGATGAGCGCCGGGATGAACAGCAGGTACCGCAGCACGCGGTGGCCGCGCGGCTTCTGCACCACGTAGAAGGCGAGGAGGAAGGCGAGGCCGATCATGATCGGCAGGCCGACGACGATCTGGATCGCCGAGTTCGCGGTCGCCGTCCAGAAGGTCTCGTCGGCGAAGACGCGGGCGAAGTTGTCGAGGCCCGCCGGGGTCGGCGTGGTGAGCATGCCCGGCCAGGACAGGAACGCGATGACGAACATCGCGACCACGGGGCCGATCATGAACACCGCGTACCAGATCAGCGCGGGCAGGGCGAGGCCGGGGAACCGGTCGCGGATCGTCCCGCGACGGCGGGTGCGGGGGGCGGCGGTCGTGCCGTCGCCAGTCGTGTCGGGGCGGCCGGCGTCGAGGAGCGCGGTCATGGGTGGGGGTCCTTTCCCAGCTCGAGCGGTCAGACCGCCTGGTATGACTTCTCGAAGGCGTCGATGATGCGGTCGGCGGGCGCGGACCCGTAGGCGAGCGCGGTCGCCTGGATCATCGGCTCGAACACGGCGTCGGGGATGAGCAGGTCGGGCAGCATCACGGGCGTGACGTCGTCGTCCGTGAGGCGCGAGCCCTGGGCGACCAGCGGGAAGTCCTGGCTCACGGTGTCGGTGATGCGGCTCATGTCTCGGCCGGACCCGAGGATGAACTCGTCGGTGACCTCGGGGGTGTACAGGTTCTGCACGAACGGCTTGATCAGGTCGAGCTTCTTGCGCCCGTTCTCGCTGATCCAGATCCCGTGGCCGTTGAAGCTCCGGATCACGCTCGGGTGCTCCAGGACGCCGCCGTTCGACGGCTTGGGCCAGCCGCCCACGGTGACCTCCGCGGCGCGCTCGTTGGGCACCAGCGCCAGGGCCGACGACATGGCCGGCACGATGGCGGCCTTGCGGGTGTTGAACTGCGTCAGCTCCGAGTCGGACGTGTAGCCCTGCACGTTGTCGACGAAGACGCCGGCGTCGCGCAGCTCCACGAAGTGCTCCACGCCCGCGATGGCGCCGGGGCTCTCGGAGATCTTGCCGGTCGAGAACACGGTGCGTGCCTCGTCCTGGGTGATGAAGCCCTGGATGATCTGCAGGAACATCTTCTGGCCGCTCCAGTCGGAGCCGCCCACGGTGACGGGGCCGATGCCCTTGGAGCGCAGCGCGTCGGCGGCGGCGATCAGCTCGTCGGACGTCGTCGGGATGGCGCCCACCCCGGCCTCCTCCAGCAGCCCGGTGTTGAACGACACCGGCCAGTTGGTGCGGGTGAACGGGAAGGCGCGCAGGCGGCCCTCGTCGTCGGTCCACTCCGCCAGCGCCTCGGGGATGATCAGGTCCCGTAGGCCCCAGTCGTCGAGGTAGTCGTTCACGGGGACGGTCGCGCCCAGGCGGGTCCAGGACAGCGTCCGGCCCATCATGTTGACGATCGCGACGTCCGCCTCCTTGCCCGCCAGCGTGCTCGTCTCGAACACGATGGGCAGGTCGGAGCCGTTCTTCAGCAGCGCGACCTTGCGCGCGGTGGCGCGCTGGTAGGCGGCGACGACGTCGGAGAACACCTGGGCGCCGGCGACGGCGCCGCTGATCTGCGTGTGCACGGTCAGTGCGTTCGGGCCGCTGGAGGCGGGCACGAGCGCCCCGCATCCGGCGAGGAGCGGCGTGATGATCCCGCCGCTGAGCGCGGCGCCCAACAAGGTGCGCCTGCTGATGCCGTGGGACACGGAACCTCCTGGAGCTTGTCGACCTGGGACTTCGGTGTGTCGATCGAGACGGGCGGGGCACATCCGCGTGCCGGGCCTTGTAAAGCGGTACACAAACTGACTGGCCGCGAATGTATACCGCTTTACTTTCGAGGGTCAACCCCCGTAGGGTCTGGCACGTGACCGAAACACCCCCGAAACGAGCAACGATCGCCGCGGTGGCCCGCCGTGCCGGCGTGTCGCCGTCCGCGGTGTCCCACGTCTTCAACGGGCGGCCCAACGTCTCGGCCGCCACGGCCGAGCGCATCCGGCAGGCCGCCGACGAGCTCAACTGGCGCCCCAACTACGCCAGCCGCAAGGTGTCGGGCCAGGGCGGGCGCAGCCTCGGGCTGGTGATCGCCCGCGCGAGCGACACCTTCGGTCGTGACCCCTTCTTCATGCGGCTGCTGGCCGGGCTCACGCAGCCGCTGGCGGACATCGGCTGGTCGCTGTCGCTCACGCTCGTGGCGGTCGACGACGAGGCGCGCGTCTACCGCGAGTGGTGGGCCGAGCAGCGCGTCGACGCGTTCCTGCTGGTCGACGCCCGCACGGACGACCCGCGGCTCGACCTCGTGGGCCAGCTCGGTGCGCCTGCCGTGGTGCTCGGCGCGCCCGTGGACGCCGCGGTCCCCGCGGTCACGGTGCGCGACGACGCCGCGTTCGCGGCCGTGCTCGCCCATCTGACCGAGCTCGGCCACCGCCGGGTCGCGCGGATCAACGACGCGCCCGGTCTCGCGCACACCCAGGCCCGCGACCGGCGGTTCGCCGCGGCGGCCGCCGAGAACGGCGTCGAGCCGTCCTACGCGGTCTGGGACGCCGAGGCGGCCGACCCCGTGGCCGACCTGCTCGGCCGGATCGGCGACGTCACGGCGATCATCGTCGACAGCGAGGTGATCGCCGCCGAGATCGTGGCGCACGCCCCCGAGCTCGGGGTGAGCGTCCCCGGGCAGCTCTCCGTGGTGGCCTGGGAGGACTCCTGGGTCTCCACCCTCGTGCGCCCGCGGCTGACCGCGCTCGACGCGCCGGTCGAGGAGAGTGCCCGCACCGCCGTCGGCCTGCTGGAGCGGCTGGTGCGCGGCGAGGACGTCACGTCGCAGACGGTCGGCGGGCGCCAGCTCGTGGTGCGCGAGTCGACCGCCGCGGCGCCCGGCGCCCCGGCCTGAGCACCGGCGCCTGATCCGCGCCCGAGAACCCCCGCCCGAGCCGCAGCGCCCGGGCATCCTGAGTCACCTGAGAGGCAGGCCCTTGACCACCACCCCGCGCTTCGGCGTCAACTACACCCCGTCGAAGGACTGGATGTTCCAGTGGATGGCGATCGACCCGGACGTCGTCCGCGCCGACTTCGAGGCGATCGCGGCGCTCGGCGTCGACCACGTGCGGGTGTTCCCGCTCTGGCCGGTGCTGCAGCCCAACCGCACCCTGATCCGGCAGCGCGCGCTGGACGACGTCGCGCTCGTGGCCGACCTGGCCGCCGAGCAGGGCCTGGACATAGCCGTCGACGTGATCCAGGGGCACATGTCCGGCTTCGACTTCGTGCCGGCGTGGCTCGTGAACTGGCACGACGGCAACATGTTCACCGACCAGCCCGCGATCGACGCGCAGTCGGCGCTCGTCGCCGCGGTCTACGACGCCGTCCGCGACAAGCCGAACTTCCTGGGGCTGACGCTCGGCAACGAGCTCAACCAGTTCCAGCGGCCCAACCCGGCGGCGATGCCCGCCAAGCGCGACGAGATCACGCACTGGCTGACGTCGCTGCTGGAGGCCCCGCGCGACCGCGACCTGGGGCACCTGGTGACGCACAGCGAGAACGACCACCTCTGGTACCGCGACGAGCACCCCTTCGTGCCGGTGCACGCCTCGCGCCTGGGCGACGTGACGACCGTGCACTCCTGGATCTTCAACGGGACGGCCGCGACCTACGGCGCACTGTCGCCGCAGTCGGTGCGGCACGCCGAGTGGATGATCGAGCTGTCCAAGGCGTTCGCCGCGCAGCCCGGCCGGCGGGTCTGGCTGCAGGAGGTCGGGGCGCCCTCGATGAACCTCGCCGAGGCGGAGATGCCCGAGTTCTGCGCGCGCACCATCGAGGCGGCGCTCACCACGGACGATCTCTACGCGATCACCTGGTGGTGCTCGCACGACGTGACCCGCGACCTCGCCGACTACAAGGACCTCGAGTACTCGCTCGGCCTGCTCGACACCGAGAACCGGGTCAAGCCGCTCGGCCGGCGGTTCGCCGAGGTGATCGCGGAGGCGCGCGCCGCGGGTTCGCGGCCTGCTTCTTCGGGGCGCCCGGTGGCCGTGGTGGTCGACGTCGACGCGGACGACCTGCCGCTGTCCCGGCCGTCCCTCGGGCCCGGCGGCGCGGTCTTCGAGCGCTGGCACGCGCTGCGCGAGGAGGGCGTGGAGGTCGCCGTCGTGACCAGCGCCGCCGCCGCGGACCCCGCGGCGCTGGAGGTCCGCGGCATCCGGGAGCTCGTCCGTGTCGACGCGGGCTGAGCTGCTCCTGCGCGGTGGTCTGGTCGTCGACGGCAGCGGGGCGGAGCCGGTCACCGGCGACGTGCTGGTGCGGGACGGCCGGATCGCCGCCGTCGGCCTCGGCACGCGGATCGACGCGCCAGGCGCGCGCGTCGTCGACGCCGAAGGCCTGGCCGTGGCGCCGGGCTTCGTCGACATGCACGCCCACTCCGACCTGGCCGTCCTGGCGGACGGCGAGCACCTCGCCAAGGTCACGCAGGGCGTGACCACCGAGGTGGTGGGACAGGACGGGATCTCGTACGCGCCCGTCACCGACGAGACGATGGCGCTGGTCCGCGAGCAGATCGCGGGCTGGAACGGCATCCCGGACGGCGTCGACTTCTCCTGGCGCTCCGTCGCGGAGTACCTGGCGGAGGTGGACCGCCGTGGGGGCGCGACGAACGTCGCCTACCTGGTGCCGCAGGGCACCGTCCGGATGAACGTCGTCGGCACCGGCGACCGCCGCGCGACGCCCGCCGAGATCACGGAGATGCGCGCTCAGGTGGACCGGGGCCTGCGGGAGGGCGCGTTCGGCCTGTCGTCCGGGCTCACCTACGTGCCCGGCATGTTCGCCGACACCGACGAGCTGGTCGCCCTCGCCGAGGTGGTCGCGGAGCACGGCGGCTACTACGCCCCGCACCAGCGGTCCTACGGCGCGGGCGCGATCGGGGCGTACGCCGAGATGGTCGACGTCGCGCGGCGTTCGGGGTGTGCCCTGCACCTGACGCACGCGACGATGAACTTCCCCGAGAACCGGGGTCGCGCGGGGGAGCTGCTGGCGCTCGTGGACGAGGCGATCGCCGACGGCGTCGACGTCACGCTCGACACCTACCCCTACCTGCCCGGTTCGACGACGCTGTCCGCGCTGCTGCCGAGCCGCGCGGCGGTCGGCGGCCCGGAGCGTACGCTGGCCCGGCTCCGCGATCCGGGGGAGCGGGCGTGGATCACGCACGAGGTCGAGGTCGTGGGCAGTGACGGCTGCCACGGCGTGCCCGTGGACTGGGACAGCATCGAGATCGCCGGGGTGCGCGACGCCGCGCTCGGCGACCGGGTGGGTCGCACCGTCGCCCGGATCGCGCTCGACGAGGCGCGCCCGCCCGCCGAGGTGTTCCTCGACCTGCTGGTCGCCGACCGCCTCGGCACGAGCATCCTGCAGCACGTCGGCGACGAGCAGAACGTCCGCGAGATCATGCGCCACCCACGGCACACGGGCGGGAGCGACGGCATCCTGGTCGGCGCCAAGCCGCACCCGCGCGGCTCCGGTACCTTCCCGCGCTACCTCGGGCGGTACGTGCGCGAGGAGGGCGTGCTGTCGCTCGCCGAGATGATCGTGCACCTGTCGGCCCGGCCGGCAGCGCGGCTCGGGCTGCGGGACCGGGGGCGCATCGCGGAGGGGTACGTGGCCGACGTCGTCGTCTTCGACCCGGCGACCGTCGCCGACCGGGCGACGCCGGACGAGCCGCGCCTGACCGCCGCCGGCATCCCGTGGGTCCTGGTGGGCGGTGTGCCGGTGATCGAGGACGGCGTCCGGACCGCCGCCCGCCCGGGCCGGGCGTTGCGGCACCGACCTCCCGGGACGCCGCGGCGCGTGCCGTAGTCGCGGTCGGGAGTGCGGTCCGGCCCGGCCCGGCACGGCGCCCGCCCGCCGTGGCGTGCCGGCCCGACCCGTCGCGTGACGCCGCGGCGGGGTGCGTCAGCTCGGTGTGGTGGCTTGGTGTGGTGGATTGAGGCGGTGGTCCGGGCTTGAAGCGATGGCCTGGTCGGGGGGCACGTCGTCCCTGCGAGGGGTGTCGGCTTGGCCATACTTCGCTCGGCCTGGACCCGCTTGATTCACGCCAGCAGGACTGTCCGGCACAGCCGGATTCGGCGGGTCACAGGTGAACGACATCAGGCCCAGCCGGCACCCCCTCAACGGCGCGTATGCGCCCCGCGGCCGGCCAGGCGGAGCACCGGGTTCGGCAGCTCCCTGAGGTGAGCTGGGGAGATCGGTCGGTGGCATCGAGACCGGTCGGGCGTTGGACCGGCCTCGATGCCGCCGACCGATCTCACGTGTGCGAGCCAGAATAGTGTGCCAAGCGCGGAGCGCTCTCGGGGTCGTGCCAGGTCGTGCCAGGTCGTGCTCGTGGCGGGAGAGTGGGAGGGCGTCACGGGCTGCGGGATTTGCCAGGTCGAGTGCCCGTGGCATCTAATATATTGCATGCCCATTCCGAAGAGCGTGCCCGCGATCGATCGCCGGCTGCTGCGTGACGACGTCTACGGCCGGCTGCGCGACGCGATCGTCGACGGCAGCCTGGCGCCGGGAGAGCAGCTCCGCGACCTCGAGCTCGCGGCCTGGCTCGGCGTCAGCCGCACGCCCGTGCGGGAGGCGCTGCTCCGCCTGGCCGAGGCCGGGCTGGTCGTGGCCCGCCCAGGCAGCTCGACGACCGTGAGCTCGCTGGACCTGCGCGAGGTGCGCGGCGCGCGCGACGTCGTCGCCGCGATGCACGAGGTGGCCGTGCGGTCGGCCGTGCCGGGCCTCACGGAGACCGACCTCGACGCGATGCGGGCGGCCGAGCGCGAGTTTCGCGAGGCGATCGAGCGGGGCGACGTCGATGCCGCCCTGCGCGCCGACGACGCGCTGCACGGCGTGCCGGTGACGGTGGCCGCCAACCGGGCGCTGTCCGCCGTGCTCGACCAGTTCACGCCGGTGCTGCGGCGCGCGGAACGGCTGCGGTTCTCCTCGCTGGGCGGGCGCGCGTCGTTCGCCCGGCACGAGGAGCTGATCCGGCTGTGCGCGGCCGGGGAGGCGGAGGGAGCGGCGGCGGTCGCCTTCGACACCTGGAGCACCCTGCCCACCGACACCGACGAGCCGACCGACGCTCACGAGCCCAGCGACCCCGACCAGCCCGGCGACCACCCCGCCCGCGAGGAGTAACCCATGGCCCTGTCCGACTTCCCCCGCCACCCGCTCACCTTCGGGCCCAGCCCCGTGCACCCGCTGCCGCGCCTCACCGCCCACCTCGGGGGCGCCCAGGTCTGGGCCAAGCGGGAGGACTGCAACGCGGGCCTCGCCTACGGCGGCAACAAGACCCGGAAGCTGGAGTACTTCGTCCCCGAGGCGCTCGCGCAGGGCGCGGACACGATGGTCTCCATCGGCGGCTACCAGTCCAACCACACGCGCCAGGTCGCGGCCGTCGCCGCGTCGCTCGGCCTCAAGGCCGTGCTGGTGCAGGAGAACTGGGTCGACTGGCCCGACTCCGTGGCCGACCGGGTCGGCAACATCATGCTCAGCCGCATCATGGGCGCAGAGGTGCGGCTCGACCCGGCCGGCTTCGGCATCGGCTTCAAGGACTCGTGGTCCCGCGCGATCGAGGACGTCAAGGAGCGCGGCGGCACTCCGTACGCGATCCCGGCGGGCGCCTCCGACCACCGGCTCGGCGGCCTCGGCTTCGCGCGCTGGGCGTACGAGGTCCAGGAGCAGGAGCGCGAGCTCGGCGTCTTCTTCGACACGATCGTCGTCTGCGCGGTGACGGGCTCCACCCAGGCGGGCATGATCGCCGGGTTCGCGGCGCTGGAGGAGGCAGGCGGTCCGCCGCGGCGGCTCATCGGGATCGACGCCAGCGCCAAGCTCGACGAGACGCGCGACCAGGTCGCCCGGATCGCGCGCGCAACGGCCGAGCTGATCGGCGTCGGCCGGCCGCTGCGGGACGACGAGATCACGGTGCTGCCCGGCTGGGCCGGCGACCTGTACGGCATCCCGGTCGAGTCGACGCTCGACGCGATCCGGCTCACCGGCGAGCTGGAGGGCGTCATCATCGACCCTGTCTACGAGGGCAAGTCGATGGCCGGGCTGATCGACCTCGTGACCAGCGGCGACATCCCCGCGACCAGCAACGTGCTGTACGCGCACCTGGGCGGGCAGCCCGCGCTGAACGCCTACAGCGGCCTGTTCACGCAGACCCGTCCCGTGCTCGGCTGACGACGCGCGCCGGAGACGGCGACAAGCGGCGCGCTTTCGGGGAGGCTTGGCACGCGCCGGATGTTCACCGCGGACATCCGGGATCGAGATGGAGCGTCATGGCCCGCCTGCTGCACCGCCCCGGCACCCCGCCACGCCTGCCCAGGGGGCGGGACCTCGACGCGGGCTTCGGCCCGGCGGCGCCCGCGCGCCCGGCGCGGATCGCCGGCGGGCGGCCCGGGGGCCGGGGCCGTGCCGCCGTGGGCCTGCCGGCCAACCCGTTCGGTTACGCGATGCTCGCCACGCTCGGGGTCGGCGCGGGCCTCGCGGTGCTCGGCGCGCTGTCCGCGGTGGCGACGGTGCTCGTCTACGTCGGGCT
Source organism: Promicromonospora sp. NPDC059942 (assembly GCF_042731755.1). Lineage (NCBI taxonomy): Bacteria > Bacillati > Actinomycetota > Actinomycetes > Micrococcales > Promicromonosporaceae > Promicromonospora > Promicromonospora sp. NPDC059942. Next base: position 12,632 of record NZ_JBHWLR010000028.1, on the reverse strand, counting down.
CGCACTGTTCCTGGCGCTGGCCCTGGAGCCCGGCACCGAGGCCCTGACCGACCGGGGGCTGCCCCGCTGGGTGGCGGCGACCGTGATGGTCGTCGGGTCGCTGGTGGTGATCGCGCTGGTCGTCGTGGCGGTGCTGCCGGTCGCCGTCCCGCAGGTCAGCAGCTTCGGTACCCAGCTCGTGGACCTGTTACGCACCCTGCCCGACCAGGCCTGGTACGCCTGGGCGACCAGCAACCTCGGCGCCCTCGACCTGAACGGGCTGCTGTCCTCGGTGACCGACCTGCTCAGCGACCCGCGGCAGCTCTCGGCGATCGCCGGCGGTGTGCTGCAGGTCGGCACCGGGCTGATCAACGGCGTCACGGCGGTCATCATCGTCACGGCCCTGACCATCTACTTCGCCCTGACGCTGCCGACCATGGTCGCCGCCGTCCTGCGGCTCGTGCCGCGCTCCCGGCGGGACATGACCGGGTCGCTCCTGGACGAGGTGCTCGACTCCGTGGGCCGGTACGTCTCCGGGCAGCTCATCCTGGCCACCATCAACGCCACGTTCACGCTGGTGCTCACCCTGTTCGCGGGCAGCCCGGCGCCGATCCTGCTCGCCGTCATCGCGTTCGTCGCGGCCCTGATCCCCGTCGTGGGCACGGTCATCGGATCCATCCTCGTGACGCTCGCGACGCTCACGGTGAGCCCCGTCGCGGCGATCGTCGTCGGCGCGTGCCTGCTGGTCTACATGCAGGTCGAGGCGTACGTCCTGTCCCCGCGCGTGATGAGCCGGGCCGTGTCGATGCCCGGCGTCCTGGTGATCGTCGCGGCCCTCGCGGGCGCGGCGCTCGGCGGCATCCTCGGGGCCCTCGTCGCGGTACCGGTCGCGGCGGCGTGCCTGCTGGTCATCAAGCGCGTGGTGATCCCGTACCAGGAGATGCGTTAGGCCCGGCGGAGCGTGCCTACCAGGCGGTGCGGATCCCGGGGAGCGTGCTGAACGCGGCGTCGGTGGTCACCAGGACCACGTTCTCCACGATCGCCTGCGCAGCGAGCAGCCGATCGAAGGGGTCCCGATGGGCCCAGGGCATCGATCCGGCGTGCAGAGCGTGCGCAGTGGTCAGGTCCAGCAGCTCGGCGTCGAGGTCGTCGACCCGCCGTTCCCACGTGCTGACCAGAGTGGCGGCCGCGTCGAGCTTGCCGAGGCGCACCTTGGTCGCGACCTCCATCGCGGAGACCGCCGAGACCAGGAGCCGGTTCGCCGTGGATCCGAGTTCCGTGCGCAGTGGCTCGGCGAGCCGATCGGGCGAGGAGAGCAGCCACACGAACGCATGGGTGTCGAGAAGATAGGTCACTCCCATGCGGCGAGCTCCTCCTCGTCGAGCGGGTCGAAGAAGAACCCGTCCGGGATCGAGAGCGGCACGGTGCCGAACGTGCGCTCAGCCACAGGCTCCACAGGGATCAGGCGGACCGCGGGCTTTCCGGACCGCGCGACAACCACCTCTTCGCCGTGCTGAGCGCGCGAGATCAGCCGGGAGAGGTGGGTCTTTGCTTCCTGGACGTTCACGACGGTCATAGGACCATGGTCGCGGGCGAATCTGGTCTGGTCAAGCTGACCAGACCAGATTCCCCCGTCGTTTGCGTGCCGCGATCATGGCCGCTCCGACCGATAGGATCCCCGCGAAGGGCCGAGGAGAACAGGGGCGAGGATGGCGCAGGGCAGACGGCCGCCGACCATGGTCGACGTCGCGCGTGCCGCCGGCGTCGCCCACATCACCGTGAGCCGGGTCGTGAACGACGAGCCGACCGTGCGGCCCGAGACCCGCGAGCGCGTCCTGCGTGTCATCGAGGAGCTCGGCTACCGGCGCAACGACAGCGCCCGGATGCTCAAGAGCGGCCGGTCCACGATGCTCGGCGTCGTCCTCGCCGGCTCGGAGCTGTTCGAGCTGCCCCGCGTGCTCCTCGGCATCGAGCAGGCCGCCAAGGAGGCCGGCCACTGGGTCAGCCTCGCGAGCTGGCAGGGCGGCACCCACGAACAGCTCGAGCAGTGCCTCGGCCGGCTCGTCGGCCAGGGCGCCGCGGGAGTTGCGGTCATCGCGGACCGGCCCGTCGCGCTCGAGGCGCTCGACCGGACCGTGACCCGCGTGCCGATCTCCGTGGTCATGTCCGGCAACGTGGCCAACCCCGCGATCGGGTCGGTCGAGCTCGACCAGGAGGAGGGCGCCCGCCTCGCCACCCGCCACCTGCTCGACCTCGGCCACCGCGACATCGTCCACCTGAGCGGTCGCATGGAGACCTTCGACGCCCGCGCGCGCGTCGACGGCTGGCGCGCCGAGCTCCGCCGCGCGGGCATCGAGGAGCCGCGCCTGCTGCACGGCGACTTCCATGCGCGCAGCGGGCACGCGCTTACCACCGAGCTGATCGACGCCGGCCGCCTGCCGACGGCGATCTTCAGCGGGAACGACCAGATGGCGCTCGGCGTGCTCTCGGCCCTGGCCGCCCGCGGCCTCTCCGTCCCCGATGACGTGTCGCTCGTCGGCTTCGACGACATGGCCGGCGCCGACTATCTCGTGCCCGCCCTGACGACCGTCCGGCAGGACTTCGTCACCCTGGGCCGCCTCTCGATCGAGGTGCTCCTCGACCTGATCGGCGGCGGCGACGCCCGCCACCACCTCCTCCCGCCGTCACTCGTGGTGCGCGCCAGCACCCGCGCCGTCGGCGGCTGACGCCGGCACGCCGTACCGGACGCCGCGGAAGGTCAGCGGGGCGGCGCTCGCGGGGCCCTCGTTGACGAGTCCGAGCAGGACGCCGGTGAAGCCGCCCGCCGTCTCGGTGCTGAGCACGGTGTGCGGGAAGGCCGCCAGGACCCGCTCCTCGGCGCCCTGCTCCCCGGCGCCCTGCGCGCACCGGAACTCGTAGGTCTCCCCGTCCGACCGGATCCGCAGCGTGACGTCCCGGGCGACCGGCATCTCCGGTCCGGTGACCGGCTCGCCGTTGAGGCGGCCCGACACCCGGGCCACGCACCCGCCGGGCCCGCGGCGGACCCGCGCCGCGAGGAACGTGCCCTCGTCCTGGAAGGCGACCACCCCGGCGTCGTGCGCCCCGATCAGGGCGGTGTCCACCACGGCCGCGAGCTCGAAGGCGTGCATGTCCTGGCGCCGGGCGAGGAACGCGGGGACCTCGCGCGCCGAGAGCGGGACGGGCCGCGGGTGCAGGGTGACCGCCTCGCCCGCGGCGTCGACGTCGGCCGCCACCGGGCCGCGCAGCGACAGCCAGTCGGCCGGGCGGTCCGTCGTGACCGGCAGTCCCGGCCGGACGCCCTGGACCCGGCCCGAGCCGGGCGCGAGGACCGGCCCGTGCTCGTCCCACTCGACGGGGACGAGCAGCACCTCGCGGCCCAGCGTGTGGTGCTGCGCCACGGGCCGGACGCCGAGCACCAGCGCCCAGGCCTCGCCGTCGGGTGTCTCGACGAGGTCGGCGTGGCCCACGTTCTGCACGGCCTCGCCGGCGCCGAGGTGACGGTGGGTGAGCAGGGGACTGCGCGGGTCCGTCCGGTACGGGCCGGTCACGTGGTCGGCGGTCGCGCTGGTGACCGCGTGGTTGCGCTCGGTGCCGCCCTCCGCGCCCACGAGGTGGTAGCGGCCGTCGCGCTCGTAGAGGTGCGGGGCCTCGACCCACTGCCCCGTCACCGCGCCGTGCCAGAGCACGTGTTCCGGCCCGACCAGCCTCAGTGCCGAGAGGTCGAGCTCCCGCAGCCAGATCTCGCCGGGCCCGGAGGCGTCGTCCGCCGTCGCGTCGCGCGCGGCGGTGAACCAGGCCCGGCCGTCGCGGTCGAAGAACAGCGACGGGTCGATCCCGTCGGCCTCCAGCGGTATGGGGACGCGCCACGGCCCGGCGGCGTCGGACGCCGTGGTCAGGTACGTGGTGGAGCCCTGCCGGTCGCGGGCGATCGTGAACACCACGTAGAACACCCCGTCGTGGTGGCGGATCGTGGGCGCCCAGACGCCGTCCGCCACCTGGCTGCCGTCCAGCGGGAGCCAGCTCGCGCCGGCCAGCACGTGCCCGACCAGGTCCCAGGTGACCAGGTCACGGCTGTGGTGCACCGGGATGCCGGGGTGGTAGGCGAAGGTCGAGGTCACCATGAAGTAGTCCTCGCCGACGCGGCACACCGAGGGGTCGGGGTGGCAGCCGGGCAGTACGGGATTGGGGACCAGACGCATGTGCGCTCCTTTGCGCGAGGGGTCGCGCTTGACGAAATGGCAACGTTGCCATCAGCATAGGGGCACTTCCCGAGGACCCCGCGACGAGCCGCCGGGGCCGGCCGGAACACATCGAAGGAGATGTGCGATGAGCACACACAGCAGTGAGTCCAGGCGCACCCGCCGCGCTCTCGGCCTCGGCGCCGCCGTGGTCGCCATGAGCCTCGGCCTGGCCGGCTGCGCCGGGGAACCGGCCGCGGACGGCCCGGTCACCCTGGAGTTCTGGACCTGGTCGCTGAAGGAGGCCGACCCCGCCGCCCAGGCGATCGTCGACCAGTACGAGGCCGAGAACCCCGGCGTCACGATCAAGCTCTCCGAGGTGGGCGGCACGCCCGAGACGTCGTCGAAGCTGCTGGCGGCCGACCGCGCCGACGAGGCGCCCGACGTCGTGCAGGTCGAGTACCGGGCGCTGCCGTCGCTGGTGACCGCGGGCGTGGTCCGGGACATCACCGAGGACGTCGCCCCGAACCGTGACGCCGTGGCCGACAACATCTGGGCGCTCAGCACCCTCGGCGACCAGGTCTACGGCGTTCCGCAGGACATCGGGCCGATGATGCTCACCTATCGCACGGACCTGTTCGAGAAGTACGGCGTCGAGCCGCCCGCCACGTGGGCGGAGTACGCGGAGGCCGCCGAGAAGATCCACGCCGCCGACCCCGACGTGTACCTGGCCAGCTTCTCGGCGACCCAGCTCGAGTTCTTCGCGGCGCAGGCGGCCCAGGCCGGAGCGCAGTGGTGGGGCACCGACGGCGACGCGTGGTCGGTCGGCATCGACGGCGACGCCTCGCTGGAGACCGCCGACTACTGGCAGGACCTCGTCGAGCGCGACCTGCTGTCGGTCGAGCCGCTGCTCACGCCGGAGTGGAACGCCAAGGTCAACGACGGCAAGATCCTGAGCTGGGCGGCCGCCGCCTGGGCGCCGAGCGTCATCTACTCGGTGGCGCCCGACACCGCGGGCAAGTGGGCCTCGATCCCGCTGCCGCAGTGGACGCCGGGTGACGCGTCCGTGCCGTTCCTCGGCGGCTCCACCTACCTCGTGCCCGAGAAGTCCGAGCACGCCGAGGAGGCCGCGAAGTTCGCCGCCTGGCTCGGCGCGTCCGACGAGGGCTCGAAACTCCTGCTCACGCTCGACCTGTACCCGGGCGGCAACGCGGGCCGCGAGGCGACGCTCTCGAACGACCCGCCGAAGCTCATGCCGCAGCAGAAGGACTTCTACGAGGTGGCCGACCAGGTCATCGACGACACGACCATCCCGGTCGTGTGGGGGCCGAACGTCAACGTCGCCACCAACGCCTTCGGCGACGCCCTGAACGAGGCGGCGCTGGGCGGCACGTCGTTCCGCGACGTGTACGGCGCCACCCAGACGGCCGTCGTCGCGGACCTGGAGAAGTCCGGGTACACCGTCGAGAACCCATGACCGCCGTCGCACCAGTCCGCAGGCGCGGGAGCCGGGGCCGCGAGCTGACCCCCTGGCTGTTCGCGGCCCCGGCTATCGTCCTGTTCGTCTGCTTCCTGCTCGTCCCGATCGGGTACGCGCTGTACCTGAGCTTCCGCGGGCTCCGCCTGGAGGGCGCGGGAGCGTTCGGCCGGCGCACCGAGGGGTTCGTCGGGCTCGAGAACTACGTCGCGGCGCTCACGAACCCCGAGCTGCTCGCGGGGTTCGGCCGGTCGCTCGTCTACGGCGCGATCGCCGTCCCGAGCGTGCTCGGCCTGGCCCTGCTGTTCGCGATCCTGCTCGACACCCCGCGGGCGCGGCTGACGAGCTTCTCGCGGACGGCGATCTTCATCCCGTACGCCGTGCCCGGCGTGATCGCGAGCCTGCTGTGGGGGTTCCTCTACCTGCCCAGCACCAGCCCGGTCAGCTACGTCGCGCGGGAGCTCGGCGGCAGCAACCTCGACTTCTTCGCCTACCCCACCCTGTACTTCGCGCTCGCGAACATCGCGCTGTGGTCGGGGGTCGGCTTCAACATGATCATCATCTACACCTCCTTGCGGGCCATCCCGCAGGAGATCTACGAGGCGGCGCGGATCGACGGTGCTAACGAATGGGCCATCGCGTGGCGCATCAAGATCCCGCTCGTCTCGCCGGCGCTCGTGCTGACCGGCCTGTTCTCGGTGATCGGCACGGTGCAGCTCTACAGCGAGCCCGCCACGCTGCGCCCGCTGGCGAGCACGATCTCGTCCACCTGGGTGCCGCTCATGGCGATCTACCAGGAGGCGTTCGGCAACGACAACCTGGGCGGCGCCGCCGCGGCGTCCGTGCTCCTCGCGGTCGGCACCCTCGTCGTCTCGCTGGTCATCCTGCGCTTCTTCCAGCGCCGAACGTTCGGAGACGCCTCATGAGCACCAGCACGGCCACGCGGCGTCCGACGGCGTCCCGCACCGAGCCCGGCACCGCTGCCCGACGTCGGAAGACGTTCGCCCCGGCCGCCACGATCGTCCTGCTCGTGGGCGCGCTCTACTGCCTGGTCCCCGTGGCCTGGGTGGTGGTGGCGGCCTCCAAGTCGCCCCGCGAGCTGTTCACCAGCTTCTCCTTCCTGCCCGGCACCGGCCTCGCAGACAACCTCGTCAACCTTGCCACCTACGGCGGCGGGGTGTTCTGGCAGTGGGGCGTCAACAGCATCGTGTACGCGGGGGTCGGCGCGGTCGCCTCGACCGTCGTGTCGGCGATGGCGGGCTACGCGCTGGCCAAGTTCCGGTTCCGGGGGAGCAACACGCTGTTCGCCGCGATCCTCGCGGGCGTCCTGGTGCCGGGCATCGTGCTGGCGATCCCGCAGTACCTGCTGCTGGCGCAGCTCGGCCTGGCCGGGACGATGTGGTCGGTCCTGCTGCCGTCGATCATCAACCCGTTCGGGATCTTCCTGTGCCGGGTGTTCGCGCAGGCGGCCGTCCCGACCGACACGCTGGAGGCGGCCCGGCTCGACGGCGCGAACGAGGCGCGGATCTTCACCACGATCGTGCTGCCGATGATGGCCCAGGGCCTGGTCACGGTGTTCCTGCTGCAGTTCGTGGGCATCTGGAACAACTTCCTGCTGCCGTTCATCATGCTCTCCGACCAGCGGCTGTACCCCATCACCCTGGGGCTGTACTCGTTCCTGTCGAAGGGCGCCGGGGACTCCGACCTCTACCCGCTCGTGATCGCAGGGTCGGCCGTCTCCGTCATCCCGCTGATCCTGATGGTGCTGCTGCTCCAGCGGTTCTGGCGGGCGGACCTGCTGGCCGGCGGGCTCAAGGGATAGCGGGCGTCAACCGAGCACGCCCAGGTGCAGGGCCCGCAGCACGGCGTTGGTGCGGTCCCTGGCCGAGAGCTTGAGCAGGATGGTCGAGACGTGGTTCTTGACCGTGCCCTCGACCAGGGACAGCGCGCCGGAGATCTCGCGGTTGGTGTACCCCTCGGCCATCAGCCGCAGCACCTCGAGCTCGCGGTCGGTCAGCCGCTGCGCCGGCACCGCCTCGGCGCCGTTCGCCGGCGGCACGGCGCGGATCGCGCGCAGCATCCGGTCCGTGATCGACGGCGCCACGAGCGTCCCGCCGCCGGCCAGGGCGTGCACGGCCCGCGTGAGCTGCTCGACCGTCACGTCCTTGAGCAGGTACCCGCGCGCGCCGGAGCGCAGGGCGTCCAGCACGAGCGTGTCGTCGTCGAACGTGGTGAGCACCAGCACGGGGACGTCGCTGCCCTGCTCGCGCAGCCGGGCCAGCGTCCAGAGGCCGTCGTGGCGGGGCATGCGCAGGTCCAGCAGGATCACGTCCGGCCGGGTCGCGGCGATCACCTCCAGCGCGGCCGCGCCGTCGTCGGCCTCGCCCACCACGTCGACGCAGGCGATCTCCAGCAGCGCCCGGATGCCGTGCCGCACCAGGGTCTGGTCGTCGACGATGACGACGCGGGTCGCGTCGGCACCCCCGCTCACGTCGACACCCGCGCTCACGTCGGCACCCGCGCCGTGACCCGGAAGCCGGCGGCGCCGTCGAACTCGACGCCGCCGCCCAGGGCCTCGAACCGTTCGGCCAGGCCGCGCAGCCCGTTCCCGGGCACCAGCTCGCGGAACCCGCGGCCGTCGTCCAGCGCGGTCAGGACCACGCCGTCCTGCCCGGCCGCCACGTCGATCCGCAGGGCACTGGCATCCGCGTGGCGCAGCGTGTTCGTGACGATCTCCTGCACGGCGCGCACCAGGGCCGCCGTCTGCTCCTCGTCCACCTGCACGTCCGGCCCCACGTCGATCGACACGTCCAGGTCGGGCAGGTCGCGCACCACCTGTCGGAAGGCCTCGGTCAGGTCCGACGACGCCGTCCGCAGCTCGCCGACCGTCGTCCGGACGTCGGCCAGCAGGTCCCGGGCCACCCGGTTCGCCCGCTCCACGTGGTCGCGCGCCTGCGCGCCGTCCCGGTGCCGCGCCGCCTCCAGCTCCAGCGTGAGCACCGTGAGCTGGTGGCCGATGAGGTCGTGCAGGTCGCGCGAGATCCGCAGCCGCTCCGCCGTCCGCGCCGACTCCGTGAGCAGGGCCGACGCCGCCCGCAGGTCGACGTGCGCCTGGCTCAGCTCGCGGCGCAGCCGCTGCTCGCGGACGAGCGTCATCGAGCTCAGCAGCGTCGCGAGCTGGATGAGCAGGTAGAAGCCGACGCCGACGAGGGCGTCGGCGAGCCCGTCGCCCCGCTGGATCACGAGCACGACCAGCACCACGGTGTTCAGCCCGACGACGACGAAGCCCACCCGCAGCGGCGCGACGTATACGCTCACGCTCGCGATGACGACCAGCAGCACCGGCATGAGCCCGACCTGCGGCGCGGTGAGCACCACCGCCCAGGACGCGACGACGGCGGTGCCGAACAGCGCGTGCCGCACCAGGTCGGCCCGCTCGCGCACCAGGGCGCCGAGCAGGGTCACCATCACGAGGACGAACAGCGCGATCCACCAGGCGCGCGGCACCGACGTCGCAGCGTGCCCGAACAGCACCGGCCCGGCCAGGGCCAGCGCGACCACGAGCATCGCGAGCCCCGACCACTCCTCCGTCCCCAGCCGCCGCATGACAGCCACCCTACGATCGGGGCGCCGGACCCCGCCCGTGCCGAAAGTCATGGTTCACATCCCTGACCAACGGCACAGGTGCGCGCCCGGTCCGGCCACCTAGCGTCGTCGGACATGAGCAGCGACACGAACGGGAGCGGCACCGGCGGGCGCGTGCCGGCCATCGAGGCCGAGAAGCTCGGCAAGCGGTACCGCGACAAGGTCGCGGTCGACGGGCTGAGCCTGCGCGTCGGCGTGGGCGAGGTGCTCGGGATCCTCGGCACCAACGGCGCGGGCAAGACCACCACGGTCGAGATGATCGCGGGGCTGCGCCGGCCGGACCGGGGGAGCGTCCGCGTGCTGGGCCTCGACCCGCGGCGCGACCGGGCCCGGGTGCGACAGGTGCTCGGCGTGCAGCTCCAGCAGGCCTACCTGCACGGCGCGCTCACGGTGGCCGAGCTGGTCGGGCTCTACCGCGGCTTCTACCCCGACCCGCGCCCGGCCGGCGAGCTCCTCGACCTGGTGGGCCTGGCGGAGCAGCGCCGGGTGCGCTTCGAGAAGCTGTCCGGCGGCCAGCAGCAGCGCCTGTCGATCGCCCTCGCGCTGGTGGGGCGGCCGCGTGTCGTGATCCTCGACGAGCTCACCACGGGCCTCGACCCACGCGCCCGGCGCCGCATGTGGGCCACGGTCGAGAGCCTGCGCGCCGACGGCGTGACGATCGTGCTGGTCAGCCACGCCATGGAGGAGGTCGAGCGGCTCTGCGACCGGGTCGCCCTGCTCGACGCCGGCCGGCTGGTCGCCGTCGGCCCGCCGGGGGAGCTGACCGCGCGAGCGGGCGCGGACACCCTCGACGACGCGTTCGTCGCCCTGACCGGAAAGCCGCTGGAGGCAGCCGAATGAGCATCCCCGCCACCACCACGATCGCCGTCCACCGGCCCGGCCCGCGGGCCTGGCTGAACCTCGTCGTGTGCGAGGCCAAGATGGTCGCGCGCGACACCGCGGGCCTCGTCGTGCCGCTCGGCCTGCCGCTCCTGATCCTGCTGACGAGCGCTCCCTCGGCGGGCGACCAGGTCGTGGTCAACGGGTTCTCCGCGCTGGAGGCGTACGTGCTGCCGCTGGTGCTGACCATGGTGCTCGCCACCATCGGCGTCATCAACATGCCGAGCTTTCTCGCCTACTACCGCCGCACCGGCATCCTGCGCCGGCTCTCGGTCACCCCCGCGTCACCCGCCATGGTGCTCGTCGCCCAGGTCGTCGTCAGCGTGCTCCAGGCGCTCCTCGGGCTCGGCCTGGCGCTCGCCGTCGCGTTCCTCGCGTTCGGCGCCCGGCCGCCGGCGCACCTCGCGACGGCGGTCGGCGTGTACGTCCTGGCCATGGCGGCGATGTACGCCGTCGGGATGATCGTGGCCGCCGTCGCGCCCACCCCCAACTCGGCCGTCGCGATCGGTCTCGTCGGGTTCTTCGCGCTGGGCGCCGTGGGCGGCATGTTCGGCGGGCTCGCCGGGCTGCCCGAGCCGGTCGCCGCCGTCGGCGAACGGCTGCCCTTCGGCGCGGCGGTGCGGGCGCTCGCCGCGTCCTGGGTCGGCGCTCCCGTCGAGCCGGCGCACCTGATCAGCCTCGGGGTCACGATCGTCGTCGGCTCGATGACCGCCGCGCTGCTCTTCCGCTGGGACTGACGGCCGTCAGCCCCGTGCGGCGGGGGCGGGGGCGGGGGCGACGGCGGTCAGGCCGCGCAGCTCGGCGAGCACCCCGCGCTCGATCTCCACGATGGACCGGGTCTCGCCCGGGGCGATCCACTGCGTGAAGGAGACGCCGAACACCGTGGCCGCGGACTCGGCGGCGAGGGTGGCCGCCGGCTCCGTGACGCCGCGGGTCCGCAGCGCGTCGCGGAGCGTCGTGGCCAGCACCGACATCTTGTGCCGCTCGCGCTCCTGCAGCGCCGGGTTCTGGTCGATGACGCTCTGCCGCAGCCTGGAGTGGTCGCGCCGCTCGCCGGGGAAGAACTTCGCCGCCGACTCCAGCGCCGCGCCGACCAGCTCCATGGGTGCCGCGTCGTCGGGCGCCGCTGCGACCCCGGCGAGGAAGGCCTCCACCAGGAGCTCCTGCCCGTGGAACAGCGCCTCGCGCTTGTCGCTGAAGTGCCGGAAGAAGGTGCGTTCGGTCAGGCCGACGGACTGCGCGATCTCCGCGGCCGTCGTCTGCTCGTAGCCCTGGCTCGCGAAGAGCTCCAGTGCAGCGGCCTGCAGTCGTTCGCTCGTCCCGGGCTGCCATCTGACCATGGCTCCAGTCTAGGTGATGACAGGGGCTGACGTCACGCGTATGGTGATGTCTGTGACTGACAACAGTCACTGACATCACTGGAGGTTCACCATGCAGGTTTTCGTCACCGGAGCATCGGGCTGGATCGGGTCGGCCGCCGTCGACGAGCTGCTCGCGGACGGCCACGCCGTCACCGCACTCGCCCGGTCCGACGCGTCCGCGGCCGCGCTGGAGGCCAAGGGGGTCCGCGTGCAGCGCGGCGACCTGGACGACCTCGACGGCCTCCGCCGGGGCGCCGACGCCGCCGAGGCGGTGCTGCACCTGGCCAACAAGCACGACTTCGCGAACCCGGCCGCGTCGAACGCGGCCGAGCGGGCCGCCGTGCAGACCTTCGCCGACACCCTCGCCGGCTCGGGCCGGGCGTTCCTGTTCGCGGCGGGAACCGCGGGGCTGGCGCAGGGCCGGCCCGCCACCGAGGCGGACACCTCGTCGTCCTACGGCCCCGACTCGCCGCGCGGCGGCGCGGAGAACCTGGCGCTGGAGTACGTCGACCGCGACGTGCGCGTCGTGAGCCTGCGCTTCTCGCCCACGGTGCACGGCGCAGGAGACCACGGCTTCATCTCCGTGATCTCGGACGTCGCCCGCCGGCACGGCGTCTCCGGCTACCCGGGAGAGGGCACCAACCGCTGGGCCGCCGTGCACCGCTCCGACGCCGCCCGGCTCGTCGCCCTCGCCGTGGCCAAGGCGCCGGCCGGCGCACGGCTGCACGCCGTGGCCGAGGAGGGTGTCACGAGCCGCGAGATCGCCGGGGCGATCGGCGCCTTCCTCGACCTGCCGGTCACCTCGGTCGCGTCCGACGACGTCCCGGCGCACTTCGGCTGGATCGGCGGATTCTTCGGCCTGGACGGCTCCGCGACGAGCACCGCGACGCAGGAGCTGCTCGGCTGGACGCCGACCGGCCCGACGCTGGTCGAGGACATCGCGGCGGGTGCGTACTCGACGCCGTCGGGGCGGTAGGGGCGGCGTCCGCTCGTGGGGCGCGAGGCCAACCCAACCCTCCCCTCCCTCCCTCCCTCCCTCCCTCCCTCCCTCCCTACCTCTCCCCTCCCTCCCCTTTGAGGCCCGGGTTTCTT
>NZ_JBHWLR010000027.1:0-59093 GCF_042731755.1 Promicromonospora sp. NPDC059942 | reverse complement strand
GCACAGGGCTGTGCCGACCTCGACGCAAACTGCCGAACCGGCGCCGATCTGTGCAGCAGGTTGCTGCACGAATGCTTCGGGCAGCCCGACGGCGCCTACGCCGCCAACGGCACCTCGTCGAGAGTCCGGATGCGGTCCTCGACGTCCGGGTACCGGTCGAACCGGTCCAGCAGCACCGCGGCGAGCCCGGCGTCGAGCGGACCCTGGTAGTCCTTCTCGACGTCGTTGCCCACCATCAGCACGTCGCCCGGAGCCGCCCCGAGCACCTCGCACGTCGCCGCGTAGGCGCGCGGGTCCGGCTTGCCCGCGGGCAGGTCGTCCGAGGCGACGACGACGTCGAGGTGCGCGGCCAGCCCCGTGCGGTCGAGCTTGAGCTGCTGGTGGACGGAGTCGCCGTTGGTGAGCAGTGCGGCGACGAGGCCGGCGTCCCGCACCCGGCGCAGGGCCGGGACGGCGTCGTCGAACGCCGCCCAGGCCTGCTCGTAGCGCGTCAGGTAGCCGGAGAACAGCTCGTCGGCCTCGTCGTCGGTGGCGTCCGCCCCCAGGAACTCGCGCACGCGGACGCGCCGCTGCTCCTGGAACGTGATCTCGCGCCGCTGGTACCGGCCGTAGGCCTCCTCGGCGATGCCGCCCCAGGCCGTGACCAGCTCTTCGGGGTCGTCGTGGTCCAGACCCAGCTCGGGGAGCCAGCCCAGGAGCGCCGTCCGAGAGGCGCCCTCCTGGTCCACGAGTGTGTCGTCGAGATCGAAGAGAACGACTTTCAGCACGCTCGCATCGTGTCACACGCCGGTCTATGCCCCACCCGTCACCCCGATGACCTGGCCGTTCACCGCGGTGTTCGCCCCGGATCCGAGCCAGACGACGGCGGAGGCCACCTCGGCGGCGTCGATCAGCCGCCCCAGCGGCGACCGGTCCTCGTAGATCTTGCCCACCTGCTCGACGACGTGGGTGTTGGTCGCCGTCCGGGTCAGTCCCAGCAGCGCCACGTTGGAGAGCAGGTCGCCGTCGCGCCCGAGCGAGAAGGCGACCGACCGGCTGAAGCCGTGCAGCGCCGCCTTGGCCGCGGTGTAGTACTCGCCGCCGGCCACGCCCTCGGTGACGAGCGAGGACGAGAGGTGCACCAGCCGGCCCCAGCCCGCGGCGCGCATCAGCGGCGTCACGGCTCGGGTCAGCCGGATGGCTCCCTCGACGTTGCTCCGGACCAGCGCGGTCCACTCCTCGTCGGGCACGGTGTCGAACGGGACCATGTCGCCCCAGGCCACCGCGTTGTTGACGAGCACGTCCACCCGCCCGGTCGCCTCGACGGCGGCCGAGACGAGCGCCTCGGCGGCCCCCGGGTCCGCCTGGTCGTACCGCACGACGTGCGCCCGGTCGCCGATCTCGTCGGCCACCTTCTGCGCCTCGTCGCGCCCGCCGCGGTAGGTGAGCACGACGTTCGCCCCCTCCGCCGCGAAGGCGGTGGCGATGTGCCTGCCGACGCCGCCCGACGCGCCGGTCACGATGACTGTCCGTCCCTGAAGTCCGATGTCCATGGCCCCACCGTGCTCGCGGCGCGACCGGGCAACCAGACCGGCCCGAGACTGGCCCTGAACGGGCCACCCTCCGACCGCGCGTCCGCTCTACGCTGAGGTGCATGACCAGCGAGCTCGGCACCCTCCTGCGCGCCCACCGCGAGGCCCTCTCCCCGGAGGAGGTGGGCCTGCCACGCGGCGCCCGGCGCCGGACGCCGGGGCTGCGCCGGTCGGAGCTCGCCACGCTGGCCGAGGTGAGCGTCGAGTACCTGACGCGCCTGGAGCAGGGGCGCGACCAGCACCCGTCGCCCGAGATCCTGGGCGCGCTGGCCGACGCGCTGCGGCTGCCCGCGGACGAGCGCTTCCTGCTGCTCCGCGCCACCAAGGGCTCGGGCGGCGCGTGCGCCGTCGACCCGCCCGCGGACTCGGTGCGGCCGCCCGTCCGGGCACTCCTGGAGCGGCTGGAGCCGTCGCCCGCGGTGCTGCTCAACCGGCTGGGCGACGTGCTGGCCGCCACGAGCGGCTACCGCTCGCTGCTCGCCCCGTTCGGCCTGTTCGACGACGACCACCCCAACCTGCTCCGGTTCGTGCTGACCGAGCCCCGCGCCCGCGCGGCCTACCCGGACTGGGAGCACGTCGCCGACCGGCAGGTCGCCGCGCTCCGGATGGAGTCGGTGCCGGGCGACCCGCACGTCGCGGAGCTCGCCGAGGCGCTGGCCGTCCTGGCCGGCGCCGCGTTCAGCGACCGGTTCAGGGCGCCGCTCTCGGCCCGCTACCGCACCGGCACCGAGCGGATGCGGCACCCCGAGGCGGGCGACCTGCGGCTCGACGTCGAGACCCTGGCCCTGCCCGACGCCGACGGCCAGCGCCTCCTGGCGTTCCTGCCCGCGGACGCGGCGACGTCGGACGCGCTGGACCGGCTCGCCGGGCGCCGGCCGGGCGCGCTGCGCGCCGTCTGACCTGCCCGGACAAATTCGGCGGGTGAATTCGGCGCGCCTGCCAACGAACTGGCCCTCTCGTGCGTCCCTAGCGGTGACAGGTTCCTGTCCTCACCGATCTGGGGGATCCATGACCGCACTACGTTTGTCCCGGCCGTCGCCGCGCCTGCTCACCATGGGCGTCGCCGTCGTGCTGGCCCTCGGCCTGCTCGGCGAGGGCGGCGCGACCAACGCCACCGCCTCAGCCGCGCCGATCGCGACCGCCCCGGCGGACGCCGCGCCGACCGCCGCGCAGCGCGGCCTGCGCTTCGCCCCGGCGGCGAGCACCGTCGAGGCCTACAACTACGACGGCTTTGTGTACTTCGACTCGGGCGTCTGGATGGCCGCCTACGGCGAGGGCTACGAGTTCTGGGCGAAGAAGGCCAAGCCCTCCGCCCGCGCGACGCTCACCAAGACGGTGATCCGCGGCGACGAGCGCACCACCACGAAGGCACCCGCCGCGATCGTCGACGGGCTGGGCGGCTTCAAGAAGGGCCTCACGGTCCAGGTCACGGACTCGACGGGCAAGGTGCTGATCAAGAAGTCGCGCAGCCTGTGCCTCAGCGGCATGGAGCGCCAGCGCGTCGAGCCGACCGGCAACACCGAGCCGATCTACCCCATGTTCTGCGGCGGCGACTGGTTCACCAAGTCCAGCGTCTCCGGGATCGAGCAGGGCTGGGCCACCAAGCTGGACACGTACTTCGAGCTGAAGACCACGCGCAAGAACCTCCGGATGACGGTGACCATCAGCGACCCCGTCGCGGACTTCCTGGGCCTCCCTGCCACGGGCCGCTCGGTGTCGCAGCGCGTCAAGGTGATCGACGAGTGCACCGTCGTGGACTGCGGGGAGGTCGGGGACGCGCTCCTCGGGGCGCCCGCCGAGGGCTTCAGCACCCTGGCCGAGGGTGACGCCGCGGCCACCCACGCCGACCAGGTGCGAGCGATGGCCAGCGGCGCCCACGGGACCCATGGCGCGGGCGACGGCGCCGGTTCCTCGCACCGCGCGAACCTCTTCACCCTGCAGGGCGGGAGCCAGGAGCACGGCGGCGACCACCCCGCGCTCGGCCAGCCGGGGTCGAAGCCGTCGAACAAGGCCCCCGCCGAGGACACGCTCCCGGACCTCCAGTCCCTGCCCGCGTGGCAGATCGGGATCGAGCGGTCCTCCGGCGCCGACCGGCTCACCTTCAACGCCAACGAGTGGAACGCCGGCCCGGCGCCCCTGGTGGTCGAGGGCTACCGCAAGGGCGCCGCGGAGGTCATGGACGCCTACCAGTTCTTCTACCGGGACGGCAAGGAGGTGGGCAGCACCAAGACCGGCAAGATGAAGTACCACGCCGCCCCCGAGCACGACCACTGGCACTTCCTGGACTTCGCGAGCTACGAGCTGGTCAAGCCCGACGGCACCCTGGTGACCACGAGCGGCAAGCAGTCCTGGTGCCTCGCGCCGACCAACGCCGTCGACCTGTCGGTGCCCGGCGCGACCTGGCGGCCGGAGGCCACCGGCCTCGACAGCACCTGCGGCGACCGGTCGGCGCTCTGGCTGCGTGAGGTCCTGCCCGTGGGCTGGGGCGACACCTACAACCAGACCCAGACGCAGGCGTTCAAGCTGACGGGCGTCAAGAACGGCACCTACCAGATCAAGATCACCGTGAACCCGAACGGCTCCCTGCACGAGCTGACGACGGACAACAACGTCAGCTATCGGACCGTCGTGCTGGGCGGCAAGCCCGGCAAGCGCACGGTGACGGTGCCGCCGTACGAGGGCGTCGACACGGAGATCGTCAACTAGACGGAGGTCGTGGACCAGTACGACTGGTCCACGACCGAACCGTAGGCTGCGGCCCATGAACGCCAGCAGCACGACCGGCATCCCGTCCGGGAGCGGTGTCTCCTGCACCCTCTCGGACGGGATCGCCGACGTCCGCCTCGACCGGCCCGACAAGCTCAACGCGCTGTCGCTGGGCATGCTCGGCGAGCTGAGGTCCACCGCACGCCGCCTGGGGCGCGAACCCGGGCTGCGTGCGGTCGTCGTCTCCGGCAACGGCCGCTCGTTCTGCGCGGGGCTCGACCTCGGCTCGGCGGCGCGGAACCCGGCGGCGGTCGCCCGGGCCTTCGTGCCGACGCCGCGGGGCACCAACCTGTTCCAGGAGGCCTGCTGGGCCTGGCGCCGCCTGCCCGTACCGGTGATCGCGGCCGTGCACGGGCACGTCATCGGCGCGGGCGTGCAGATCGCCCTCGCCGCCGACCTGCGCCTGACCACGCCGGACGCGCGCTGGTCCGTCAAGGAGGTCGAGCGCGGCCTGATCCCCGACATGTCCGGGATCCACACCCTGACGCAGCTCGTGGGCATCGAGACGGCGAAGCGCCTCACCTTCACCGCCGAGGAGTTCACCGGCGCCGACGCCGGGCGGCTCGGCCTGGCGGGCACCGTCACCGACACGCCCCTGGACGAGGCGTTCGCGCTCGCCGGCCGCATCGCGGAGCGGCGGCCCGAGGCCGTGGCGGCGGCCAAGCGGCTCTTCGACCGGCACTGGTCGTCGGGCGACCGGCGCACGTTCGCGGCCGAGCGCCGCGAGCAGCTCCGGCTGCTGCCGGGCGCGATGCGCGCGCTCCAGCGGATGAAGGGCGGCCGGGCGGGCTGACCCGGGTCAGCCCCGGTACGCCCGCTGCAGCCGCACCGGCGCCAGCGGGCCGATGCCCGGGACGTCGCGCTCGGGCTGCGCGGTGAGCGCGTAGCGCGAGCTCGTGGCGAGCAGCGCGGCGGTCTCCTTGTCGACTAGCACGGTCGACGGGTCGGACTGCTCGGTCAGCCGCGACGCGAGGTTGACCGTGGGGCCGAAGATGTCGCCGAACCGCGAGAGCACCCGCCCCCAGACGAACCCGACGCGCACCGGGATCTCGGGGTCGCCCGGCGCGGCGGTGCCGAGCTGCGCCCCGGAGGTCTCGGCCAGGCCGAGGGCCACCTCCGCACCGGTGGCCACGTCGTCGGTGACGAACAGGACAGCGTCGCCGATGGTCTTCACCACGCGGCCGCCCGCGTTGACGATGACGTCGCGCGCGCCGGCCTCGAACCGCTGCACGAACTCCGCCAGCTCCTCCGAGCCGAGCCCCGCCGTCCGCTTGGTGAACGAGACGATGTCGGCGAACCCGACCGCCCGCAGCAGCGGGAGCTGGTGGCCGTCGTTGCTCTCGTCCCCGCGCGCTCCGGCGAACTCGATGGCCGTACGCCCCGTGAGCGCCGCGAGCTGACGCCGCCAGGCGTGCTCGAGCTGGCGGCTGAGCATCTCGGACATCTCCGGGAGCTTGTCCAGCGCGAGCAGCCGGGCCGACGTCTCGTCGAGCTCGTACCGCCGGGCGAGGTGCTCGACGAGCGCCTCGACCTGCCACAGCGCCAGTCGCTCGGTCGTGTGGCCCACGGACCGGATGAAGGTCATCTGGGCGCGCTCGTCCATCTGCTCCGCCTCGAACAGGCCGGCCGCGTCCTTGAGCGCCTCGACGTCGGCGTCGGTGAACCAGGTCTCGGTGGGGTGCGTGACGGGCAGGCCGATCCAGCGCCAGTAGCGGGTCACGAACTGCTTGTCGAGCCCGGTGAGCTCCACGACCTGCGACAGGGTGTAGCGGCGGGCGCCGCCGAGCAGGGTCTCGTCGAGCCGGGCCGCGGTGTCGGCGCCGGGGGTCTCGTGGTTCGTGGGGGACGTCTCGGAGTTGTGGAGCACGTCACCACTGTAGGCGGGCGCACCTCATGCAACCGCATGCATCAGTGGGGCACACCGCGGTCAGGGCTCCGGAGAGCTCAGCTCCAGAACGTCAGTACGAGGGGGATCCCCGTGAGCACCAGGAGCATCCCGACCACGGTCACGACGTTCCAGAGGCCGAGCCGCACGCCCGGGACGCCGTCGTCCCGGTAGAGCAGCACCCAGACCACCAGGAGCCAGGAGATCCCCGCCGCGATGAGGCCCGCCGTCGGCGTCCCCTCCGTCTGGACGATGCCCCGGTCCAGCCGGACCGTGCTGATCAGATAGACCGCGACCACCGCCGCGGCGCACACGATTCCCTTGGCCACCCCTACCGTGGCTCGACCTGCCTCCATGGCGTCTCCTGACCGTCACCCGCCCGTGCTGTCCGTCCTCGCTTGTGGCGGAGATTACCGCAGGTCAGGGGCTCTGCGGCAGGGGCTGCCGTCGAGTTCACCCGGCGCCGCGCACGAGTTCACCCGCGCCCGGCCGGCGGCGCCGGACGGGGCGGGAGGGGCGACGACGCGGGGCGGGAGACCGCGTTACCTCAGGTGCCAGACGTCGCCCGCGGTCACCGTGCGCTCCTCGCCCGCGTCCGTGCGGATCGTCAGCGCACCCGTGCCGTCGAGGCCCACGGCCTCGCCCTCCACCACCCCGGCGTCCCCGGCGAGCTCGGCCCGCACGCGGGTGCCCAGCGTCGCGGACACGGCCGTGTACTCCGCCAGCAGGCCGGCCGCGACCACGTCGCCGCCCGCCTCCTCCCAGCGCCGGACGACGGCGTGCACCTCGCCGAGCATCCGCACCAGCACGTCGGTGCGGTCGGGCCGGGGGTGGCCCGCGAGCGCCAGCGACGTCGCCGTCGGCACGGGGAGCTCCTCGGCGGACTGCGACACGTTGAGACCGATCCCGAGCACGACGGCGGGGGCGGCGCCCGGCACGGCCCGCGAGGCGTCCGGCGCCTCGGGCACCACCTCGGCGAGGATCCCGGCGACCTTGCGGTACGGGCCCAGCCCGGCGACGGCGTCGGCGGCGGGCAGCAGCACGTCGTTGGGCCACTTCACGGCGGCGGTGACCACGCCGTCGGACACCGCGCGGACCACCGCGAGGCCGGCCAGGAGCGGGAGCCAGCCGAGGCTCTGCGCGGGGACGCGGGGCCGGAGCAGCACGGAGACGGTCAGGCTCGCGCGCGGCGGCGTCTCCCAGGAGCGCCCGGCGCGGCCGCGGCCGGCGGTCTGCTCTTCCGCGACCAGGGCCGACGGCGCGGGCCAGGCGGCCGGGTCGTCCCGGACGGCGGCGGCGAGCTGGGCGTTGGTGGAGGGCGAGGTCTCGACCACCTCGACCCGGGCGAACCCGGGGACGGTGAGCCGGTCGCGGGACAAGGCGGGGTGCACGTCTTCATCCTCTCTCCTGGGCCGCGCGACCGCCCTTGGAGGAAACCCACAAGTCGGCGGCGCGACCCGCTGGACGCTCCCGCATCGAGCGGGAGGCATCCGACAACTACCCTCGGAGATGTGAACGACTCCACGACGACCCTCGCCGGCACGCGCGCCAAGCTCGACGACCTCGACGCACGCCGGGCCGCCGCCATCGACGAGCCGGAGGTGACGGCCCAGGAGAAGCAGCACAAGCGGGGCAAGAAGACCGCCCGCGAGCGCATCGACGCGCTGCTGGACGAGGGCAGCTTCACCGAGCTGGACGCGCTGGCCAAGCACCGCAGCCGCAACTTCGGCCTGGACAAGAAGCGCATCGCGGGTGACGGCGTCGTGACCGGCTACGGCACGATCGACGGCCGCCAGGTGTGCATCTTCTCCCAGGACTTCACGGTGTTCGGCGGGAGCCTCGGCGAGGTGCACGGCCAGAAGATCACCAAGGTGCAGGACCTCGCGCTGCGCACGGGCGTGCCGCTGATCGGCATCAGCGACGGCGGCGGCGCGCGCATCCAGGAGGGCGTCGCGGCCCTGACGCAGTTCGCGGAGATGTTCCGGCGCAACGTCGCAGCGTCGGGCGTGATCCCGCAGATCTCCCTCATCCTCGGCCCGAGCGCGGGCGGCGCGGTGTACTCCCCCGCCCTGACCGACTTCATCGTCATGGCCGACCAGACGTCCAACATGTTCATCACCGGCCCGGACGTGATCCGCACCGTGACGGGCGAGGACGTCGACTTCGAGACGCTGGGCGGCGCCCGCACGCACAACTCGAGGTCGGGCGTGGCGCACTACATGGGCAGCGACGAGGACGACGCGCTCGACTACGTGCGCCACCTCGTGAGCTACCTGCCGCAGAACAACCTGTCGGACGCCCCGGCGTTCCCGCCCGAGGACGACACGGTGCTGGAGGTCACGGCCGAGGACGAGGCGCTCGACACGCTGATCCCGGACAGCGACAACCAGCCGTACGACATGCGTGACGCCGTCGAGGCGGTGCTGGACCCGGAGTCGTTCCTGGAGGTCCAGCCCATGTTCGCCACGAACGTGCTGATCGGGTTCGGGCACGTGGAGGGCCAGTCGGTCGGCATCATCGCCAACCAGCCGCAGTCGATGGCGGGCACGCTCGACATCGACGCCGCCGAGAAGGCCGCGCGGTTCGTGCGCACGTGCGACGCGTTCAACATCCCCGTGCTGACGTTCGTGGACGTGCCGGGCTTCCTGCCCGGCGTGGGGCAGGAGCACCAGGGCATCATCCGCCGCGGCGCCAAGCTGATCTACGCGTACGCCGAGGCCACGGTGCCGCTGGTCACGATCATCACGCGCAAGGCCTACGGCGGCGCGTACATCGTGATGGGCTCCAAGCAGCTCGGCGCCGACGTCAACCTGGCGTGGCCGACCGCCCAGATCGCCGTCATGGGCGCGAGCGGCGCGGTGAACATCCTGCAGCGCGGCGCGCTGCGCACCGTCCAGGAGGCCGGCGGGGACGTCGAGGCGGAGCGCGCCCGGCTGACCGCCGAGTACGAGGACGCCATCGTCAACCCGTGGGACGCCGCCGAGCGCGGCTACGTCGACGCGGTCATCCGCCCGTCCGAGACCCGGGTGCAGGTCGTGCGTGCCCTGCGCGCGCTGCGCACCAAGCGATCTACGCTTCCTCCGAAGAAGCACGGCAACATCCCGCTCTGAGCGGGATGTCGAGCCGGTCCAGACCTGGAGGAGACCGCATGAGCCACGAAGACGCCACCCACGGCCCGGCGCCGATGGGCCGCGTCGACACGGAGCCGATGCACCGCGCCGTCGACGCCCTGGCGGCCGCGCTGCACGACTACGTGGGGACCGCCGTGGGCGTACGCGCCGAGTTCGGCGCCGCCGAGGCCGACGAGGACCCGCGCGTGCTGGCCCTCGAGTCGAAGGTGGGGCACCTGAACGCCTCGCTGTTCGACGTGCTGCACGGCGCGCTGGGCATGCACCCCGACCTCACGTCGTCCGTGTGGGAGCCGGAGCACGAGGGCGAGGAGGACGAGATCCTCGAGTCCGAGACGCCGGAGGAGGGCGAGTCGTTCTACCTCGGCTTCGTCGTGGGCGCGCGGGGCGGGGACGCCTCGCTGGACGGCGTGATCGACCTGCTCGACGCCGCCGGCGAGTCCGTCGCGACGCAGCTCACCGAGGGCGGTTACGACATCGCCGAGTGGGCGGCCTCGCGCGGCGAGGCCCCCGGCTTCGGCTTCTACGAGGAGGACGACGAGTGAGCCCCGAGGTCCGGGTGGTCCGTGGCGAGCCCGACGACGTCGAGGTGGCGGCCCTGGTCGCCGGCCTCGCCGCGGTCGCGGCGGCCGGCACGGAGCCCGACGACGCCGCGCCGCTCGACGAGTGGACCAACCACTCGCGCGTGCTTCGCGGGAACGGCGCCGCGACCGCCAAGAACTTCGGCGGACGCTCCGGGCGGCACAACGCCGACGCGTGGCGCTGGAGCCTGCGCTCATGACCAAGGCGCCCCGTCCCGGGGACACCGACGTCGTCCTGTTCGTCCGTTCGCTCGGCCAGCGCATCGCGGGTGGCACCCGCGCCGTCCTGGCCCGCGCCAACCTCTACGCCGGCCTCGGGTACCGCACCACGCTCGTGGTCACGGGCCTGCTGGACGACGACGGCGACTGGGTCCGTGAGCACGGCCTGCTGCGCCCCGACGTGCGCCTGCTGGTCCTGTGGCGCGACGGGCCCGACGCCGTCGACCGGGCGCGCGCCCGCGAGGTGGAGCCCGTCACGGTGCCCCGCATCGCCGACGGGCCGGGCGTGAAGCGCCGTCGGCGGACCGTGGGCGACGTGCTCCAGGTGCGCACGCTGGTGGACGACAAGCTGCGCACCATCGAGCTGCTCGACCAGGGCACCGAGACCACGCGGCAGCTCATCGTGCTGCGCGAGGACGGCTCGCGGGAGTCGCTGTGGGCCTTCGCGCACGGCGAGCTCATCGCGATCGACCACCTCCCGCAGGGCGGCGGCCGCCGCCGCGAGCTCGTCGTCGACGGACGCGCCGTCTGGCTGGAGGCCGAGGTCGACGGGCACGTCGGCACGGGCGAGGCCCACCTGCGCCTCCGCGAGGAGGAGGTCGGGGACTACGCGGGCGCGATCGCCCGCTGGCTCGACACCACCTTCGCCTCCGCGCAGCACCTCGTGGTCTTCGCCGACGGCGAGAACGTGTGGCAGCGCAGCCTGCGCCTCATGCGCCACCAGCACCTGCGGGGCGTGTCGGTGCTGCACAACTCGCACCTCGCGGCGCCCTACGACGCCGCGGCGCCCACCAAGCCGCACTGGGCCGGCTTCTTCTCGGACACGACCAACGTGGACGCCATGGTCTGCCTCACCGAGCGGCAGCGCACCGACCTGCTGGAGCGGTACCCGGGGCTGCCGCTGCACGTGCTCCGGCACGCGGCACCCAAGCCCAAGGTGCGCGGCGTGCGGCGCGACGGCGACTCCGTGGTGTTCGTGGGCCGGCTCGCGCCGCAGAAGCAGCTCGACCATCTGCTGCGGGCGTTCGTGCTGGTGCACGAGCAGGTCCCGGACGCGCACCTCGACGTGTACGGGCACGGTGTCGAGGAGGAGTCGCTCAAGAAGCTCGCCACCGAGCTCGGCCTGGACCTCGGCACCACCGTCCGGTTCCACGGCGCGACGTCGCAGGCCCTGCACGCGTTCGCCGGCGCCCGGGTCGCGGCCATGACGTCCTTCCACGAGGGGTTGCCGCTCACCCTTACCGAGGCCATGTCGGTGGGCACGCCCTTCGTGGCGTACGACTGCAACTACGGCCCGGCCGAGGTGATCCGGGACGGCGAGAACGGGTTCCTGGTGACCCGGGACGACGTGCCGGCGCTGGCCGACCGCCTGGTTCAGGTGCTCCAGGACGACCGGCTGGCCCGCCGGCTCGGCCGGGAGGCGAAGCGCGTCACCACGAGCTTCTCGCCGCGCCGGTACAGGGACGCCTGGCGGGACCTGCTGGGCCACGTCGCGAGCCGCGAGTCGAGCAGCTCGCACACCGTCGCCAGCAGCTGACGCCGGTCGATCCGGAGGTTGTCCAGGTGGGGGCGGACGTCGTCGTGCCGACGGCGCTCGCCCTCACCCACCGGCTCGCCCAGCAGGGTCACGGGCACCGGCCGCCCCTCCGCCTCGCGCGCGCCCGGCCGTAGCTCCGGCAGGACGTCGCCCAGGCTCGGCGGCGCGTAGACCACGCCCGGGGCGTCGCTGAACCAGCCCACCTTGTGCTGGCTGGTGCCGTTCGGCGCGACGTACACGTCGGTGGCCTCGGCCCACAGCACGGCCTCCCGCAGCGTGCTGCCGACCAGGTCGACCACCTGGTCCGGGCGCCGCACGTCGCCCCGGATCGCGCGCGCCACCGCGTGCAGCTCCTCGATGCTGGCGCGCCACCGGTCCGAGACGAGGTCGGTGCCGACGGGGTACGAGTAGCCGTCCAGGAGCACCAGCGCCCGCGGGTAGCGCCGGTGCAGCGCGTCGACGAACCGGGCGGCCTCGCGCTCCTGGTCCGCCCACGCGCGGCTGCGGACGCGCAGCCCGACCCAGACCACCGGGCCGTCCGTGGCCGGCGGCGGCTGCGGGTACCCGGGCGCCGGCTCGGCCTGCACCATCCGCCGCCGGATCCGGTCCACCAGCGAGCGCCGGATGAAGTACCCGCCGACCGAGAGCACCAGGTGCTCGCGGGAGAAGGGGTAGGGGTCGCGCAGGGGCCGCCGGGGCTCGTCGACGACGCGGGCCGCCGAGAACTCCGGGAACAGCTCCTCGAACGCCCCGAAGAACCCGGTGCCCGCCGTGCGCACCTCGGCCACGTTGCCGGCCAGCCCGTGGTCGATCAGCCGCTCCACGCCGGGGTAGAAGTTCCAAACGTGGTGCGCGAAGTTCTCCGCGACCGTCATCTGGAGCACCACCCGGCGCCGGGCGCGGGGGTCCGGGCGGGTGGCGACCGCGCGGGCGTACTGGTCGCGCCGGGCCACGACCCGGCGGAGCAGGTCCGCCGCCAGGTTGGTGATCCTGCCCGGTGCGAGCACCGCTCCCTTGAACGCGCCGAGGTTCAGCACGAGCCCGCGGGCAGGCAGGAACAGGTAGGCGGCCTTGAAGCCGCCGAGGACGCTCACGAGCATGGTGTGCTCGGTGTCGCCGAAGGAGTAGACGGCCTTGCCGGCCGTCACCACCGCGTCGAACGGTGCGCACTCGGCGCCGGTCACCGGGTCGCGGAGCACCAGCCGCCGGTCGCGGACGGCCCGCGACTGGTGGCCCAGGTACGGGTCCGCGGCCTCGTGGATCCGCCGCTGCGCCGGCGTCACGAACTCCCGGTCGTGCGCCCGCGGCACATCCGGGCGGAGGAACTCGTCCTGCCACCACGCGACCGCGTCGGCGGACAGCGGTTCCCCGGCCTCGGCAGCCTCCTCGAACGTCAGCACGCGGGGCCGCGTGGCGGTGAAGTACAGCTTGATCACGGCGGGCTGCAGCGCGCCGACGCGCGCGGCGTCCGCCTCGGGCAGGGGACGCAGGGCGGAGTAGGCCGCCCAGGCTCGGGCGCACGCGGCGGCGTCGTCGGTCTCGAGGAACGCCGCGAGGTGCGCGGCGTGCTCGTGCCGCGCCGTGTCCGCCGTGGGCCCGCCGAGCAGGGCGAGCAGCACCACGGGAAGCGGCCGGGGCGAGTGCGCCTGGAGCGCGGAGAGCCGTTCGGGGAGCGGCACGTCGTCTGCCGCGCGGGGCGCGTCCCGCCACTCGGCCCAGGCCTGGGCGCTCGTCGGGTCGAGGAGCAGCACCTGGCCGTAGGCGTCGTCCACCTCGGGCGCGGGCGCCCCCGCCGCCACGAGATCGCGCGCCCGGCGCCTCGCCGTCGGCAGGTCGGTGCCGTCGGCGGGAACGCGAAGGGCCCGGACGGGGCCTCGCACCTCGCGGTGCGTTGCCTCGTCCGGGCCCGGGCTCATCGTCAGGCCGCGGCGCGCCGCGACTCGACGAACGCGCTGCCCTTGTCCCAGAGCTCGCGGTACTTGACGTACAGCTCCTGGTTCCAGGGCTTGAGCCAGCCCGCCCAGTGGACGATGCTCGGGTCGGTCACCGTCTCCTGCGTGGGCCAGTTGTTCCAGGCCGGCTCGATCTTCCGGTACCGGGAACCGGCGTAGCAGTTCAGGATCTCCTGGTCGTTGAGACCGTAGGTCTCCACGTACGCCACGTAGTCGGCGGTGAAGCCCTCCGACCGCATCTGCGCGAGGTCCATGAGCAGGATGCCCGCGTTGAAGCCGTCGAAGTCGTTCGGGTGCCGCTGGTACATCGCGCGGAAGAACTCGTTGGCGACGACGGGCTCCTCCGTCAGGCGGCGGCCCTGCTTCAGGATGTTGCCGAGGCCGCTGCGCACGCCGTGCCCGACGGACGGGCGGGCGGCGAGCGGGGAGCCGCCGAGCTCGATGTCGTGCAGCGTCGCGATGTCCTTGACGGTCAGCGCGTCGATGTCGTGGTAGACCACGCGGTCGAGGTCCGGGAGCAGCTCCGGCAGCAGCAGGCGGTCCATCGTGGAGACCGTGATGTGCTTGAGCATGCCGAGCACCGGCCCGTAGTCGATGTCGTCGCACGCGATCCACTCGAAGCTGACCTCGGGGAACAGGCCGGCGAGCCGGTCGTGGTCCTCCGTGGTGTGGTCGCGCGTCAGGGCGACGACGTGCAGCGGACGG
This sequence comes from Promicromonospora sp. NPDC059942, assembly GCF_042731755.1. Taxonomy (NCBI): domain Bacteria; kingdom Bacillati; phylum Actinomycetota; class Actinomycetes; order Micrococcales; family Promicromonosporaceae; genus Promicromonospora; species Promicromonospora sp. NPDC059942. The sequence goes on along the minus strand of NZ_JBHWLR010000027.1, from coordinate 44,749 downwards.
TCCGAGTGCTGGACCAGACCGCCGATGACGATCTCCATCTCCTGCTTGAGGTTGCCGTCCAGCGCGACCGCCACGTTGACGACCTCACCGGTGCGCGGCGCGGTGGCCGGCGTCAGCACGCGCGACGCGCGCGCCGTCCGGCACGCCTCGTCGACGTCGAAGGACGCGGTCAGCTTCATGATCGGGGCGGCGAACCGCTCCTCGGCCAGGGCGACCTCCGGCGCGACGGTCTTGAGCCACTCGGCGTAGACCTCCTCGCGCGACGCGCCCTGGAGCACGAGGGCCATCGCCGGCGCGAGCAGGCGACGGATGCGCTCGCGCATCTCGTTCAGGTCGTTCTCGTCGGCGTCGAGCAGGCCGGCGAACCGCACGTCGGCGCGGTTCTTCGGGGTGAACTGCACGTTCGCGCCGATCGACCACGACGGCAGGTAGCAGTGCAGGCGCGAGGTGACGACCTGGCCGAACTCCGTGCGGTAGCTCTCCAGGAGCCCCAGCGCCTCGCGGACGTTCGGGCCCATCGAGGTCCAGCGGACGTCCTCGTGCACCTGCGTGATCTGGATGGCGTCGTCCGTCGGCGCCGGGGTGTCCACGTAGGCGGTGGGGCCGCCGACCGGGACCGGCGTGGCGGCGTCCGGGAACACCGTGCTGATCGTCGTGGTGAGGCAGCCCGAGAAGAAGGCCGGCACGCCGCGGGCGAGCAGCAGGTAGACCGTGTTCCAGTCACGGCAGCCGATCGGGCCGTGCGCCTTGAGGTACTCGATCGCCTCGGGCGTGAGCATGTTCGGGCGGTTCACGTGGAACGAGATGAACAGCGGGTTCACGTTCGGGTTGAACGGGAAGTCGTAGGCCAGCCCGAAGATGTCCTGCATGTACCAGCCGAAGGCGATGGCCCACGTGTTCTCCGGGACGGCGTCGTAGCTCGACGAGTCACGGTTGAGGGCCATGAGCTGGACGTCGGCGCCGGGGCCGTCGATCTGCAGCTCGGGGCGCACCCGGCCCTGGAGCTCGGAGACCACGCCGACGAGCTCGTCGTCGCCGTGCAGGCGCAGGTTCGCGTGGCGGACCAGGTGGCCGAGGCTCGCGATGGTCTGGACGTAGTCGCCCACGTTGGACGACGTCGTGCCCTCGTCCGGCTGCTTGTAGTCGATGACGCCGAACGACACGCGCCCCTGCGGGACAGTGGCGGTCTGCGGCGTGATCGCGCGCGACGTGAAGTCGGCCAGCAGCTCGATGCGGCGGGTCAGCGCCTCGTCGGCGTCGCCGGCCTCGCGGGCCGCGTCGATCGCGCGGGAGGCGGCCGTGTACTCCTTCACGGCGAAGAAGATGGACGCCATGTTGTACAGGGGCTTGGCGCCCTGCACCACGCCCTGGTCGATCCACTTGACGACCTCGTCCACGACACCGAGCTGGCCCACCTGGGCGGCGGTGCGGAGGAACTCGACCGGCGCGTTCCGGGCCACGGCGTCGCGCGGCACCTCGGAGAACAGGTCCCAGGCGAGGTCGTAGGTCCCGGCGTGGCGGGCGACGAGCGCCCCACCGAGCGCGCCGGCGACGCGGGTCTCGGGCTGGCTGTGCAGCGAGTGGCACAGCGCGCGGGCGCCCACGAGGACCTCGGCGTTCAGCTTGCGCGTGAACCGGCCGCGGATCAGCTTGACCACGGCGTCGGTCAGCGGGACGCCGGACCGCAGGCTGCGCGTGAGCTCGGCGTCGGCGGCCAGGCGCTTGGCGGCGTGGACGTACTGGCGCTTCGCCCGCACCTCCTCCTCGGGCAGGCTGCCGGGCTCGAGGCCGAGGACGACCTCGGTCATCTGGCGGTACGAGCCGCGCAGGCGCGCGGCGGCCTTCTCGTTGACCGTCGGCTTGGCCGACGACCCCGAGGACGGTGCCTTCGCAGCTGCCTCGGCGGACTTCTTGGGTTGCGGCGCGCTGGTGCCGGCCCAGCGATCAGCCGTCCTGGCGATTTTGCGAAGTGCGCGACGGCGCAGGCTCCGGCCTCGAACGTTCATCCATATACCTTTCTCGGGGTCGGCGAGCTGGGCGCTCAAGCCGGGGACGATCGTACCGTCCAGGCCGATCCTGAGGTCCCACAGGCGCCACATGCCACGTAAACTTCTCGTTCGCCATCGGCGCGGGCACGTAGGCTCGGTCGAATGACCAGCCCTGTGCGCACATCCACGCAGATCGACGTCATCGCCGATGACTACGTCAAGCGTCTCACTGAACTCGCCCCTTTGTCCGCCACAGCCATGGGCCTGCCCGGACACGACCACGAGATCGGCGATCTCTCGCCCGCCGGACACGACGCGCTGGCCCAGGCCGGGCGGGATGTCCTGGCGCGGCTCGACGGCGTGCAGCCCGCCGACGACGTCGACCGGGTCACGCTGTCCGCGATGCGCGAGCGGGTCGGGCTCGACCTGGAGCTCCACGCGGCCGGCGAGGGCCTGCGCGACCTGAACAACATCGCCTCACCCGTGCAGGGCCTGCGCGACGTCTTCGACATCATGGCCACCGACTCGGTCGAGGCCTGGGAGAACATCGCGTCGCGCCTCAACGGCCTGCCGGGCGCCGTCGACGGGTACATCGAGTCGCTGACGGCGGCGGCCGCGCAGGGGAACGTCGCCGCGATCCGCCAGGTGCGCGAGTGCGTCGACCAGGCGCGCGAGCTGGCCGCGGGCGACTCCTTCTTCACGTCGTTCACGCGCGGCCCCGCCGTCGACGCGGTGCTGGACGAGTCGGCCGCGTGCAGCCTGGTGCGCAAGGAGCTGGAGCACGGCGCCACGGCCGCCCGCGAGGCCTACGGCAGGCTGGCGGAGTTCCTGGAGCGCGACCTGGCGCCGCAGGCGCCCGAGGCCGACGCCGTGGGCCGCGACCGCTACGCCCTGTTCTCGCGCCACTTCCTGGGCGCGCAGGTGGACCTCGACGAGACGTACCAGTGGGGCCTGGAGGAGCTCGCGTCCATCGTGGCCGAGCAGGAGCAGGTCGCCGCGCAGATCGCCGGTCCCGGCGCCACGGTCGAGGAAGCGGTGGCCGTGCTCGACGCCGACCCCGCCCGCAAGCTGCTGGGCACCGACGCCCTCAAGGCCTGGATGCAGGAGACGTCGGACGCCGCGATCACCGCGCTGAACGGCACCCACTTCGACGTCCCCGAGCCCGTGCTCGACCTGGAGTGCATGATCGCGCCGACCCAGTCGGGCGGCATCTACTACACCCCGCCGAGCGACGACTGGTCCCGGCCGGGCCGCATGTGGTGGGCCGTGCCGGCCGGCGTCACGGAGTTCAACACCTGGCGCGAGAAGACGACCGTCTACCACGAGGGCGTCCCGGGGCACCACCTCCAGTGCGGCCAGGCGGTGTTCGCGCGCGAGACGCTGAACACCTGGCGGCGGCTGGCCTGCTGGGTCTCCGGCCACGGCGAGGGCTGGGCCCTGTACGCGGAGCGCCTCATGGCCGACCTCGGCTACATGGACGACCCGGGCGACCGCCTCGGCATGCTCGACGCGCAGCGCCTGCGCGCGGCCCGCGTGGTGTTCGACATCGGCGTGCACCTCGGCAAGCCCGCCCCCGAGCAGTGGGGCGGCGGCACCTGGACCGCCGAGAAGGGCTGGCCGTTCCTGCTGGCCAACGTGAACATGCCCGAGCAGTTCGTGCGGTTCGAGTTCAACCGGTACCTCGGCTGGCCGGGGCAGGCGCCGTCGTACAAGGTGGGGCAGCGCCTCTGGGAGCAGACGCGCGACGCCGCGAAGGCGGCCGTGCCGGCGGGCCAGGAGTTCGACGCCAAGGCGTTCCACGCCCGCGCGCTGAACCTCGGTTCCGTGGGCCTGGACACCCTCCGCGAGGCGCTGGCCTGAGTTCTCGGGCCGCCGCGTGTCAGACGTGCAGGTCCCTCGGGGGACCTGCACGTCCGACACGTGACCGGGGTCACTTTCGACAGATCTCGTATTTGCTGTTTCGTCCGGCCGCATTCTCGTTACTGTGGCGCGCGTGCCACGCCTGGTCCTCGCCTCCCAGTCCCCCGCCCGACTCGCGACGCTGAAGTCCGCCGGAGTCACGCCGGAAGTCGTCGTGTCCGGCGTGGACGAGGACAAGGTCCTCGCCGACGCCACGGAACGGTTCGGCGAGCTCGATCCCGCCGACGCCGTGCTCGTCCTGGCTCAGGCCAAGGCCGAGGAGGTGGCGTCCCGGCTGGAGGAGTCCTGGGCCGACGCCGAGGCCCCGGCCGACGGCTCTCCCGCCGACGTGCCCGCCGACGTGATCGTCGTCGGCTGCGACTCGATGCTGGAGATCGACGGCACGATCGTGGGCAAGCCCGCGGACGCCGCCACAGCGCGCGAGCGCTGGCGCGCCATGCGCGGAACCAAGGGCGTGCTGCACACGGGCCACTGGGTGGTCGACCTGCGCGACGACGCCGCGGGCGGCACCGGCGGCACCCTCGGCTCGACCAGCTCGACCACGGTCTGGTTCGCCGACATCGACGACGACGAGATCGACGCCTACGTCGCCACCGACGAGCCGCTGCACGTGGCCGGCGCGTTCACCATCGACGGCCTCGGCGGCCCGTACGTCGAGCGCATCGAGGGCGACCACCACGGCGTGGTCGGCATCAGCCTCCCCCTCCTCCGCGAGCTCCTGACCGACCTGAACATCCCCTGGCGCCAGCTCCGGAACGCGTAACCGCAGGTGAGCGCGGAGCGGGTTGCACTCTGAGTACTCATTCCGCCACTGCCCCCGCGTTCACCTGCCGAGCTCGACCTGCCCCCGCAGCCCGGCAGCGGGGGTCCAGTGCAGGGCGGTCAGGCGGGTGGCGACGTCCTGACCGATGCCCTCGGCTCCCAGCGCCTCGGCTGCCGGGTAGCGGAGCATGACCAGACGGTCCGTGCCGACCAGGCCGTTCTGCCGCACCGAGTCGTCGGCAAGCATCGACTGGCCCGAGTGAAACGCACGCCCGTCGATCTCGACCACGAGATACCGCCCGCCCGGCAGCCGCCAGACCAGATCGACCCGGGCCAGAAAGACGCCGGCAAGAGTGAAGGTCACCTGCTGACCGTCGGGCGGGACGCCATGGTCCAGGCACGAGAGCCGCGCAGCCGTCTCGGCGGGCGACCCGTCCAGGGCGGACGCCAGGGGGAACCAGCCGAGAGCCTGCACCGAGCCGCGCCGGTGCCCCATCATCTCGCGCACCTGGCCGAGCGCCGACACATCGAGGAAGCCCTGGTGCAGCACACTGCCGAGCACCGCCACGCCCTCGTCCCGTGCCAGATTCGGGAGCGCCTGCGCCAGCGCCGGGACCAGGGCCGCGATCCGCCTGCCCCGGTACCGCACCGTCGGGAAGGAGCGGTATCGGCGGAGGACGACCTCGGATCCGAGCCTCGCTGCCTCGCCGTCGGGCCGTGCCACCTCCGGCACGAGCCGCGCAGGCAGGCCGGCCACCCGGTGGAGCGCGAGCGCACAGGCCCCGACAGCGATCCCGTCCGGGACAGCGAGCATCCCGGCCCATGCGGCACGCCGGCGGACGTGCTCGAAGTAGTCGTCCCGCCGACGCCGCTCGACGGGGTCAGGGTCCGTGTCGTAGACGCACCGGGTGACGCGGGACCAGGTACCTGCCTTGACCAGGCGTCCGACGGCGTACTTGTCCAGCCCTGCGGCGTCGCACTGGGCCTTGTTCACCAGCCCTTCCTGCGTGACGGCGTCCGACAGCAGACGCAGCGGGATCTTCCGTGGTGGTCGCATGCTGCCGATCCCACACCGGCCGACGGCCCCACGGGCCCCGCCTGAGCCACCCTGTGCACAACCACCCGAAACGACCCCCTGTGGTCGCACTCAACCCCCTCTCCCGGCTCCCCGACCGCCCACCCGGGTCGATGCTGACTTCTCACCCCCGCGGATGAACGCGGGCCGGGTTGCACTCCGGGCGGCTATTCCGCAACTACACCCGCGGTCACTGGCGACGGCCGCACGCAGGCAGGCCGTCGTTTACCTGATACCCACAAGCCCGGGCGGCTCAGTGGACTGCACAGTGCCGACGCCATGTCTGAACCCCACAAACGGCCCGCTCCGGGGTTGGTCTGGGCTCCAGACTTTCTCCCCGGTGCCCGGAGCCGGTACATAGGTCCTGGATACCCGGGTTACGGTGAGCCGTGCCTAGTTCCAGCCTGCCCCGAACCATCTCGAAGGTGCTCATCGCCAACCGTGGTGAGATCGCCGTCCGCGTGGCCCGCGGATGCGCCGATGCGGGGCTGGCGTCCGTCGCCGTCTACGCCGACCAGGACCGCGAGGCCATGCACGTGCGGATCGCCGACGAGGCGTTCGCCCTCGGCGGCGCCCGCGCCGCCGACACCTACCTCGACCCCGCCAAGCTGCTCGACGTCGCCCGCCGGTCCGGCGCCGACGCCGTGCACCCGGGCTACGGCTTCCTGTCGGAGAACGCGGCGTTCGCCCAGGCCGTCCTCGACGCCGGGCTCGTCTGGATCGGCCCGCCGCCGTCCGCCATCGACGCGCTCGGCGACAAGGTGAGCGCGCGGCACATCGCGCAGCGCGCCGGCGCACCCCTGGTCCCCGGCACGGCCGACCCGGTCAAGGACAGCAGCGAGGTGCGGGCCTTCGCCGAGGAGTTCGGCCTGCCCATCGCCATCAAGGCGGCGTTCGGCGGCGGCGGCCGCGGCCTGAAGGTCGCGCGCACCTTCGACGAGATCGACGAGCTCTTCGACTCGGCGGTCCGCGAGGCGACGGCGGCGTTCGGTCGCGGCGAGTGCTTCGTGGAGCGCTACCTGGACAAGCCGCGCCACGTCGAGACCCAGTGCCTCGCGGACACCCACGGCAACGTCGTCGTGGTGTCCACGCGCGACTGCTCCCTGCAGCGCCGCCACCAGAAGCTCGTCGAGGAGGCGCCCGCGCCGTTCCTCACGCCGGAGCAGGAGAAGTCCCTGTACATGGCCTCCGAGGCCATCCTGCGCGAGGCCGGGTACGTCGGTGCCGGCACCTGTGAGTTCCTGGTGGGCCTCGACGGCACCATCTCCTTCCTCGAGGTGAACACCCGCCTCCAGGTCGAGCACCCGGTGACCGAGGAGGTCACGGGGATCGACCTGGTCCGCGAGCAGCTGCGCATCGCCGCCGGCGAGCCGCTCGGCTACGACTCCCCCGCGATCCGCGGGCACTCTCTCGAGTTCCGCATCAACGGCGAGGACCCGGCGGCGGGCTTCCTGCCGGCGCCGGGCCGCCTGAACACGATCACGTGGCCGTCGGGCCCGGGCGTGCGCGTCGACACGGGTGTCGTCGCGGGCGACACGGTCTCCGGCGCGTTCGACTCCATGATCGCCAAGCTCATCGTCACGGGCGCCACGCGCACCCAGGCCGTCGAGCGCGCCCGCCGCGCCCTGCGCGAGCTCGTGGTCGAGGGCATCCCCACGGTGGTCCCGTTCCACAAGGCGGTGCTCGACGCCGAGGCGTTCGTCCCGACGGACGGCAAGCCGTTCAGCGTGCACACCCGCTGGATCGAGACGGAGTTCGCCGACGAGCTCAAGGCCCTCGCCCCGGCGCCCGCGCCCGCCCCCGAGGACGAGGTCGAGGAGGTCACGGCCGAGCGCGTCGTCGTCGAGGTGGGCGGACGCCGCCTGGAGGTCGTGCTGCCCGCGGGCCTCGGTGTGGCCGCCGGCCGGGCACGCACCGCCAACGCCGCCCGGCGCCCCGCGCGACGCGCCGGTGGTGGCAAGGCGTCGAGCGCCTCGACGGGCAACACGCTCGCCTCGCCCATGCAGGGCACCATCGTCAAGGTCGCGGTCGAGGACGGCGCGCAGGTGGCCGAGGGCGACCTGATCGTCGTGCTGGAGGCCATGAAGATGGAGCAGCCGATCCTGGCCCACCGCGCGGGGACGGTCCGCTCCCTGTCGGCGACGACGGGGGCAGGCGTGACGGCGGGCGCCCCGCTGTGCGAGATCGTCGACTGACCTTGGCTGTCACCGGAACTCATCGGGTGATTTCCGGCATCAAACGGGGTGAAAAGTGCCCTACGAGGCCTGATAGGCGCCACCCGTGCCCATCAGGCCTCGTCTGATCGGCTAGGTTCTGCGACGTGACACGCGTCGTAGTTCTCAGCCCCGAAGAGGCCATCGCCCTCGTCCGCCCCCGGAAGTCCCTTCCGTCGTTCGTCAGCGAGCTGACCTGCGAGGACGGCGTCATCGCCGTCACCGCGGACCTGCGCCGCCTGACGTATGCCCCGCTGCCCGTCAAGATCGCGGCCAAGGCCGTCCCGGTCATGCACGCGTCGGCGCAGATCACGTCGGTGTGGCAGAACATCGCGGTGCTCAAGGTCGAGGCCGACGCCGCCGGCCTGCCCGCCACCAAGCTGCTCCCGCTCGCCTCCGGCACCATCGAGAAGATGGCGCGCAAGAGCGGCCTGCCCGAGAACGCCGTGCAGCTCCGCAAGGACGGCACGGTCTCGCTCGACCTGCTCGCGCTGATGCGCGGCCAGTTCACCGAGGTGACGGGCTTCCGGTTCGAGGGCGGCAAGGTCGTCGTCGAGGGTGTCCCCGCGGAGGACTGACCACGCCGGTCACTGACAGCCCGCGTCCGGACCTGAGAGACTGACGCCGTGCCGAACCCGACAGTGCCTCCCGCAGACCTCCACCGGCACGACGGCGACGGTTGGGTGACCTGCGGGGACCACCGGCACTGGGGCCTGTTCGGCGCGGCGGGGCTGTTCCTCGTGCGCCGGGACGTCACGGGGGCGCCGTCCGCCATGGTGCTCCAGCACCGCGCCCTGTGGTCCCACATGGGCGGCACCTGGGGCATCCCCGGCGGCGCCCTCGCCCCGGACGAGAAGCCGGAGGACGGCGCCCTGCGCGAGGCCGCCGAGGAGGCGGCGATCGAACCCGCCGCGGTGCACGTGGTGGGCACGCACGTGCTGGAGCACCCGGCCTGGACGTACACGACGGTCGTGGCCGACGTCGCCCCCGGCCACGCCGTCGAACCGCGCGCCGCCGATCCCGAGAGCCTGGAGGTGCGCTGGGTCGGCCTCGACGAGCTGGACGGGCTGAACCTGCTGCCCGCGTTCGGTCACGCTCTGCCTCGCCTGCTCGCGTTGCTGGGTTAGGGTCGAATCGTGCATATCAGGATCGCTCCCGAAGAGGCGCTCGGCCTGGCGAGGATCGCCAAGCAGGCTCCGCCCGTCATCAGCTCCGTCGTCGGAGACGGCGACGTGATTCGTGTGGTCGCGGACCTGCGCCGCCTCGAGACGCTGCCCGGCCCGCTCAAGCTGGCCGTCAAGATCGCGCCGATCGTGCGGGGCGACGTCAAGCTCGCCTCGTTCGAGCGCGGGGTCGCCACGCTCGCCGTCGAGGTGAACGCGGCGGGTCTCCCGGCGCACCGGCTGCTCAGCCTGGCCGCGGCGCCGATCGAGCAGGAGGTCGCCAAGCAGGGCCTGCCGCCGGGCGTCGTGGACGTCCAGCCGGACGCGCGGATCGCCGTCGACGTCGAGCGCCTGCTGGAGGCCAAGTTCCCGGGCGTGACCGTCACGGGGGCGAAGGTCGAGGGCGGCCAGATCGTCCTGGACGCTTCGATCGCGTAGGGCCCCGGGCCTACTTGCCGACCCGCGCGTCCAGCACCCGCGCGCCCTCCGCGATGGACCCGGACAGCGACGGGTAGATCGTGAACGCGGAGGCCACGTTGTCCACCGTGAGCCGGTGCTGCACCGCCAGCGTGATCGGGAAGATCAGCTCGGACGCCCGCGGCGCCACGACCACGCCGCCGAGCACCACGCCGGCCTCGGGGTGCGCGAACAGCTTCACGAACCCGTCCTTGACGCCGAGCATCTTGGCGCGCGGGTTGCGCGCGAGCGGCAGCGTGGTGGTGATGTAGCGGGAGTTCTGCGCGCGCAGCTTCTCCTCGCTGTAGCCCACGGTCGCGATCTCGGGGGCCGTGAAGATGTTGGACGCGACCGTGCGCAGCGCCAGCGGCTGGACGGCGTCGCCCAGGGCGTGCGCCATCGCGATCCGGCCCTGCATGGCGGCCACCGAGGCGAGCGGGAGCACGCCGGTGCAGTCGCCGGACGCGTACACGCCGCGGACCGAGGTCCGCGAGACCCGGTCGACCACGACGTGGCCGCCCTCCGAGAGCCGGACGCCCGCCTCCTCCAGCCCGATGCCCGACGTCGCCGGCACGCCGCCGACCGCGACGAGCACGTGCGAGCCGTGCACCACGCGCCCGTCGGACAGCGTGACCTCGACGCCGTCGTCGGTACGCACCGCGGACGCCGCGCGCGAGCGGGACAGCACCGTCATGCCGCGGGAGCGGAACACGCCCTCCAGCAGCTCGGCGGCGTCCTCGTCCTCGCCCGGCAGCACGCGGTCGCGGCTGGAGACGAGCACCACGTCCGAGCCCAGCGCGTTGTACGCGCCCGCGAACTCGGCGCCCGTGACGCCCGAGCCGACCACGATCAGCCGCTCGGGGAGCTCGCGCAGGTTGTACATCTGCGTCCACGTGAGGATGCGCTCGCCGTCCGGCACCGCGGTGGGCAGCGTGCGCGGGGTGGCGCCGAGCGCGAGGAGCACGGAGTCGGCCTCCAGCACCTCGGTCGCGCCGTCCGCGAGCTCGGCGACCACGCGCGCCGGGCCGTCCAGCCGCCCCTTGGCCGCGACGATGCGGATGCCCTCGCGCTCCAGGCGGCCGCGGATGTCGGCGCTCTGCGCCCGCGCCAGCGCCAGCACGCGCTTGTTCACGGCCTGCAGGTCCACGAAGTGCTTGCGCTTCTCCGCGGTCGCGGCCGCGGACGCCGCTGCCTGCACGCCCGCCCCGCTCAGCGCGGGGGCGGCGTAGGCGGAGACGACGGGGATGCCGCCGGTGGCCAGCGAGACGTCGACGTCGGACAGCGGGTCCACGACGTCGTCGGGCATGCGGATGCCGAGCTCGGGGGCCCGGTCGGCGATGGTCATCCACTCGGCGGTCGCGATGAGCGTCTTCGACGGGACGACGTCGGTCAGGACCGCCGCGCCGCCCAGACCCTGCTGCTCCACGACCGTGACCTGAGCGCCCAGGCTGCGGGCCACGAGCGCCGCCTCGTAACCACCGGGGCCACCTCCCACGACGACGACACGGTGCGGGACAGCTGCGGGATCGAGGGGGGTCACGGGGTCCATTCTCGCATCGCCGGGAGGTACCCCGGATCCGCCGACCCCGTGGGCGCGTGCCGGGGGGAAAGTGGCGATAACCTCGGACCATGAGTACGGAGCCAGATCTGGACGACCCCACGACCGACCCGTTCGACGTCGCCGCCGCAGCAGCCGAGTACATCGCGGCCAAGACCGGAGTGCCGGGACACGACATCGCCGTCGTGCTCGGGTCCGGGTGGGGCGGTGCGGCCGAGCTGATCGGCGACGTCGTCGCGGAGATCCCCACCGCGGAGATCCCCGGCTTCGTGCACCCCGCGGTCCAGGGCCACCGGTCCACCACGCGTTCGATCCGTGTCGAGCGGCCCGACGGCGCCGTCCGGCACGCGCTCGTGCTCGGCTCGCGCACGCACCTCTACGAGGGCCTCGGCCCGCGCCGCGTGGTGCACGGCGTCCGCACCGCCGCGGCCGCCGGCTGCGAGACGGTCATCCTCACCAACGGCTGCGGCAGCGTGCACATCGGCTGGCGGCCCGGCCAGCCGGTCCTGATCAAGGACCACCTGAACCTCACGGGGCAGACGTCGCTGGAGGGCGCCAAGTTCGCCGACATGACGGACGTGTACACGCCCCGCCTGCGCGACGTCGCCCGGACCGTCGACCCGGACCTGCCCGAGGGCGTGTACGCGCAGTTCCACGGCCCGCAGTACGAGACGCCGGCCGAGGTGAAGATGGCCTCCCTGATGGGCGCCGACCTGGTCGGCATGTCCACGGCGCTGGAGGCCATCGCCGCCCGGCACTGCCGGATGGACGTGCTCGGCATCTCCCTGGCCACCAACCTGGCCGCAGGGATCAGCCCCCACCCGCTCTCGCACGAGGAGGTGCTGGAGGCGGGCAAGGAGGCAGGACCGCGCATCAGCGACCTGCTCGCCCGAGTGATCAAGCAGATCTGACGCCCGTGGCCACCGACCTGCCGACCGCCACCGGGGCCCCCTCGGCCCCCGATCTCGTCGCGCGCGCCGAGGCCTGGATGGCCGCCGACGTCGACGAGTCCGACGTCGAGGAGCTGCGCGCCCTCGTCGCCCGGACCGGCGACGAGAACATGGGCCACCTGGCCGTCGCCGAGCTCGCCGACCGGTTCTCCGGCCCCCTCCAGTTCGGGACGGCGGGCCTGCGCGGCGCGATGGCCGCCGGGCCGAACCGCATGAACCGCGCCGTGGTGATCGCCGCCGCGGCGGGGCTCGGCGCGTTCCTCCGGGCGGAGGCGGCCGGCGTGCCGCCGCGCGTCGTGGTGGGCTACGACGCCCGCTACCGCTCCGCCGACTTCGCCCGCGACACCGCGGCCGTGCTGGTCGCGGCCGGGGCGGAGGTGCTGCTCATGCCGGCGCCCGGGCCCACCCCGGTGCTCGCGTTCGCCGTCCGCCACCTGGCCTCCGACGCCGGCGTCATGGTCACCGCGAGCCACAACCCCGCCGCCGACAACGGCTACAAGGTCTACCTGGGCGGACGGGTCGTCGCGGGGCCCGGGCAGGGCGCGCAGATCGTCCCGCCGTACGACGCCCGGATCGCGGGCGAGATCGCCCGTGTGGGCGCCGCCAAGGACGTACCGCGCGCCGGGTCCGGCTGGACCGTGCTCGGCCCGGAGATCACCGACGAGTACCACCGGGCGGTGGCCACGCTGCACGACGGCGAGCCGCGCACCAAGCTCCGCATCGTCACCACCTCGCTGCACGGCGTGGGCGGCGTCGCGATCGCCCGCGTGCTCGCGGAGGCGGGCTTCGACGACGTCGTGCCGGTGGAGGAGCAGGTCGCGCCCGACCCGGACTTCCCCACGGTCGCCTTCCCCAACCCGGAGGAGCCGGGCGCGATCGACATGGCGCTGGCCCTGGCGCAGGACGCCCACGCGAACCTCGTCATCGCCAACGACCCGGACGCCGACCGCTGCGCCGTCGCGGTGTTCGACCCGCAGTACGGCACCTACCAGGGCGCCGAGACGGCAGGGTCGCAGGGCTGGCGCATGCTGCACGGCGACGAGGTCGGCATGCTGCTGGGCTGGGACGCGGCCGAACGCGCCGTGCGCGCCGGCACCGGCGGCACGCTGGCCTGCTCGATCGTGTCGTCGCGGGCGCTGGCCGCCATCTCGAACCACCACGGCCTGCAGCACGCCACGACGCTCACCGGGTTCAAGTGGATCTCGCGCAGCCCGGGCCTCGTGTTCGGGTACGAGGAGGCGCTGGGCTACTGCGTCGACCCCGTGCACGTGCGGGACAAGGACGGGCTGTCCGCGGCGGTCGCCGTCGCCCAGCTGGCCAACCGGCTGGCGAACGAGGGCCGCACCCTCCTGGACCAGCTCGACGACGTCGCGCGCGCCTGCGGGCTGCACGTCACCGGACAGGTGGCGGCGCGGTTCGAGGACCTCGCCCGGATCGAGACGACCATGACGTGGCTGCGCAACGCGCCGCCGTCCGAGCTGGCGGGCTCGCCCGTGAACTCCGTCCGGGACCTCGCCGAGGGCCTGAACGGCCTGCCGCCGACGGACGGCGTGGTGCTGCTGACCGTCGACGACACCCGGGTGATCGTGCGCCCCAGCGGCACCGAGCCCAAGATCAAGTGCTACATCGAGGTGGTGGCGCCGATCGACCCCGCGGCGTCCGCCGAGGAGCTGTCCACGGCACGTGTGGCGGCCCGCCGGCGCCTTGCCCTGGTGCAGGCGGACCTCCGCTCGATCCTGGGCCTCTGACGGGCCCGTAGACCGCCCTACTTCACGACGGCGGGCAGCACGTCCATGCTGCCCGCGTTGGCGGCCATGAAGTCCGGCAGCTCGTCCGCGGCCACGGCCTTCATGAGCGGGTCGAACGAGGCGCGGTCGAGCACCACGATCGACTGCCCGTCGGCGCTGCGCCCCGTCCCAGAGTAGGGGGCGGTCATGAACGTGATGTCGTTCGTCGAGATGTCCTTCGCGCTGTTGAACAGCTCCTGCATCCGGTCGAAGGTGAACCCCTCGTCCACGGCCACGGAGCTGGTGACGGCCCCGAGGAACGAGGCCATCTTCAGCGGGTCGCTCCGGTTGTTGTTGGCCTTGGCCACGATGGCCCGCATCCAGGCCTGCTGGCGCTGCACCCGGCCGAAGTCGCCGTTCGCCAGGGCGTGCCGCTCCCGCGCGAAGGCGAGCGCCTCCTCGCCCGTCATGGCCTGACGCACCGAGCCGCCCGCGCCGTCGGGCACCGTGATCTCGACGCCGTCCAGGGAGTCGGTGAGCGTGGTGAAGGACTCGAAGTCGGTCACCGCGAAGTGGTCGATGCGCACGCCCGTGAGGTCCTCGACGGTCTGGATCATCAGGCTCGGGCCGCCGTAGGAGAACGCGGCGTTGATCTTGGCCTCGCCGTAGCCGGGGATGGGCACCCAGGAGTCGCGCGGGATGGAGATGGCCGCGGCGCTCTGCCGGTCGGCCGACAGATGCACGAGCATGATCGCGTCGGTGCGCTGGGCGCCGGCCTCCCAGGCGGAGGGGTCGCCGGCGGAGATCCGGCTGTCCGAGCCGAGCACCAGGATGTTCACGGGGCCGGTGGGCCCCTCCGCGGGCGCGGCGCTGGGACGCGTCGACTCGTCGAGGCCCTCGAACGCGTCGAGCCGCTCCACGTTGCCGTCGAGCGAGGCGCGGTAGCCGAACCAGGCTGCGGTCGCGCCGCCGCCCACCAGCAGCAGGGCGCCGACGACGATCCCGGCCACGAAACCCTTGCCCCGCCGGCTGCGCCGCGCGTGACGCAGACCCCCGTCCACGGGGTTCGGTGCGGAGAGAAAGTCGTTCATTCGATCGGGTGCGGCCATGGCCGATGATCTTAGTCGCGAATTCGGCTACTACTCTTATGCGTGCCCCGCAACCTGAGAAAGCGCTTGCGGGTGAATTTCGATAAACCCCGGCCAGCCGCCGAACAGAGAGGAGAGTCCGCGTGGTCGCACGCGCCCGACGCCCGCAGAACCGCGCGATTCTCCTCGTCACACACCACTACGCACCCGAGTCGGGAGCCCCGCAGAGGCGCTGGGGCGCCCTCGCCGGGCACCTGGTCCCGGCGGGTTATCCGGTGACGGTACTGACGCCCCCGCCCCACTACCCCTCGGGAAAGATCACCCATTATTCACCCGCTTTCCTGCCTGGTTCGGTAACCACCGGCACTCATGGCGAGAAGATCATCCGGGTGAATTTCCGCGAGCATTCCCACGGGCTCGGTTCGCGCGTCGGGGACCAGCTCGTCGCCGCCGTCAGCTCGGTGCTGCGCGGGGTCCGCCCGTCCGCGGGCCGGCCTGCGGTCGTGATCGCCACCGTGCCGGGCATCCCGAGCGTCGTGGCCGGCTGGGCCCTCGCCCGCTGGCACCGGGCCCGGCTGGTCGTGGAGATGCGCGACGCCTGGCCCGACCTGATCGAGCCCAGCGGCATCCTGCTGCGCCGGGGCCGGACGGGCGACCTGCGCCGCGTGGCCCGCGACCTCGCGGCGCGCGTGGTGCACCGCACCGTGACCCGGCTGCAGGCCCGGGCGGACCTCGTGGTCACCACGACCGCCGCGTTCGCCGAGGTGCTGCGCTCCCGCGGCGTCCGGAACGTCGCGGTGGTGCGCAACGGCACGGCGTTCGAGCCGGTCCGGGAGCACGCGGCCGTCGTCCTCGGCGACCGCCCCCTGCGCGTCGTGTACGCGGGCACCGTCGGCCGGTCGCAGGGCCTGGACGTCGCGGTCCGCGCCGCCGCCCTGGTCCAGGAGCGCGGGTACGCGCTGGACGTGCGGATCGTGGGGCACGGCAACGAGCTGGAGCCGCTGCGCCGACTGGCCGCCGAGCTCGGCGCCCCCGTGCGCGTGGAGCCGTCCGTGCCGTCCACCCAGGTGCGCGAGCTGTACGCCTGGGCCGACACCACGGTCGTCTCCCTGCGGGACTGGGCCCCGTTCGAGTGGACCGTCCCGTCCAAGCTGTACGAGGTCATGGCGTCGGGCGTCGTCGCGTCGGCGTGCCTCGCGGGCGAGGCTGCGAGCCTCGTCTCGGCGAACGGCGCGGGCGCCGTCGTGCGCCCCGGCGACGTCGAGGGCCTCGCCGACCTGTGGTGCGGCTGGCTGTCCGACGGCGTGGTGCCCGCCGCCTCGCCCGACGCCGCCGCGTGGGTCGCCGAGCACGCGAGCGACGAGGTGCTGGGCCACCGCTACGCGGAGCTGCTCGACGAGCTGCTCCCCCACCCGCTGCGGCCCGAGCCCGCCGACCGAGGGGCCCGGTTCTGATGGCACGACCGTTCCGGCGCGCGGGCGAGCTCGCGCGCAACCTGCGCTTCACCACGTCCTTCGTGGCCCGCACCGTGGTCGAGGACCCGCTGTGGCTCGCCGTCCAGGCCGCCCGGCGGGCGCCCGAGCGGGTGCGCCGCCCGCTGGTCGGCGCCCTGCGCCTGGCGCCGACGCCGTCCGCACGGCACGCCCTCGGGAGCATGCTCGCGGGCGACGGCACGGGTGCCGCCGGCGAGGCGGAGGCGTTGCTGGCCCGCCCCGCGGGCCGCAGCCGCCGAGTCGCGGCGGAGGTCGCGGTGGCGGTGGGCCGCCCCGAGCTGGTCGACGGCGTCGCCGCGGCGGGCCCAGCGCGCTACCGCGCGGCCTGGCTGCTGGGCGACGTCGAATCGATCGGGCCGGACGCGCCCGCCGGGCTCCGCGCGCAGGTGGCCGAGCTGCAGCCGGGCCCGCAGGAGGACCCCCGGGCGGCCGAGCCCCGGACGGCCGGGGCCGCCCGCGGCGAGCGCCCCGTCACCGTGCTGCACCACCTGACCAACTCCCTGCCGCACACCCAGAGCGGCTACACGCTGCGCTCGCACGCGATCCTCGTGGCGCAGCAGGCCCACGGGCTCGCGGCGTCGGCCACGACGCGGCCGGGCTACCCCCTGACCATCGGCTCGCTCGCGGCGCGCGGGACCGACGTCGTGGACGGCGTCGCCTACCGCCGGCTGGTCCCGGGGCGCGCCGAGCCCGACGCCGCCCACCGCGCCGCGCAGGAGACGGACCTGCTGGTCGCGGCCGCACGCGAGGTCGGGGCGGACGTGCTGCACACCACCACGCCGTCGGCCGTCGGGTCGCTGGCCCGGGCCGCGGCGCGCCGCGCCGGGATCCCGTGGGTCTACGAGGTCCGCGGGCTGCCCGAGGAGACCTGGGTGGCGGCGCACGGCACCCCGGAGGCCCGGGCGCGGGCCGCGGCGTCCCGCCGTCGGGCACTGATGCAGGCTAAGGAGACCGAGCTGGCGCTGGCCGCGGACGCCGTGGTGACGCTCAGCGGCACGATGCGCGACGCGCTCGTGGCGCGGGGCGTGCCCGCCGGGCACATCACGGTGGTGCCGAACGCCGTGCCGGACGCGCTGCTCACCGCGCACCACCCCACGCCGGAGGCGGCGCGCGCGGCCCTCGGTCTGCCCGCCGGCCCCGCCATCGGGACCGTGAGCAGCCTGGTCGACTACGAGGGCCTGGAGACCGTGGTCCGCACGGTCGCGACGCTCCGCGCGCGGGGCCACGACGTGACGGGCCTGCTGGTCGGCGACGGCGTCTCGCGGCCCGGCCTGGCGCGGCTGGCGCGCGAGCTCGGCGTGGCCGACCACGTCGTGCTCCCGGGCCGGGTGCCGCCCGCCGTCGCGCTGACGTGGCTGGCCGCGCTCGACGTCGTGCTGGTGCCCCGGCGCGACCACGAGGTGACGCGCCTGGTCACGCCGCTCAAGCCGGTCGAGGCCATGGCGGTGGGACGGCCGGTGGTGGCGAGCGCGCTGCCCGCGCTCGTCGAGGCGGTGGGCGGTGCGGGACTGCACGTCGACGCCGGCGACCTGGAGGGCTGGGCCGACGCCGTCGGCTCGCTCCTGGACGACGCCGGACGGCGGGCCGAGCTGGTGGAGCTGGGCCACGGGGTGGCTACGGAGAGGACATGGGTGCGTAACGCGGAGACCTACCTGGGCGTCTACCGGAACTGCCTGGGGGTGAAGGCATGAGCGCGGGTCCCGAGACCGGGTCGTACGCGGCCCTGTTCGACGCCTCACCGACGACGACGAAGCTGGTCACGCTCGGCAACCTGTCGCGCGTGGGAGCGCGACCGCCGCTGGGGCAGTACGTGCGGCTGCTGTGGGCGCGCCGGCACTTCCTGTGGGCGGACGCGCGGGCGAAGGTCGCCAGCGGGACCCGGCAGAGCCTGCTGGGCAAGGCGTGGCTGGTGCTGAACCCGCTGATCGACGGTGGCGTCTACTACCTCGTGTTCGGGCTGCTCATGAAGAACGCGCGGGGCATCGACAACTTCGTCGGGTACCTGCTGATCGGCGTGTTCCTGTTCCAGTTCACCACCCAGTCCATCAACGGCGGCGCGCGCTCCGTGCAGCAGGGCAAGAACCTGATCCGGGCGTTCACGTTCCCGCGCGCGGCGCTGCCGATCTCCGTGGTGCTGCGCAACCTGCTCAACCTGGGCCCGACGCTGCTGACGCTCGGCGTGCTGATCTACTTCACGCCCCCGGCCGAGGAGTACACCTGGCGCCTCGCGCTGGTGCCGGCCGCCCTGGCGCTCCAGGTCATGTTCACCACGGGCCTGTCGCTCCTGGTGGCCCGGTGGGCCGCCGCGCTGCCGGACATCACCAACCTCATCGGCATGGTGATGCGGGTCTGGCTCTACGGGTCTGCGGTGTTCTTCTCGTTCGACCACCTGCTGTCCGACAACCCCGACCTGAAGGCGTGGCTCGAGGCGAACCCGATGTTCATCGTGCTCGACATCGTGCGGGACTGCGTCCTGTACGCGACGACGCCCGACCCCATGCGCTGGGCCGTGCTCGGCGCCTGGAGCGTGGGGCTGCTCGTGGTCGGGTTCGTCGTCTTCTGGCGGGCGGAGGAGAGCTATGGCCGCTGACCTCGACTACCCCATGCCCCCGCCGCTGGGCCAGAACGGCCCGGCGTCCATGCCGCTGCCGGCCCAGGCCGCCCAGCGGCCGCTCACCGGCGCCATCCCGATGTCGGTGCAGGCCCCGCCGCACACCGGACAGTTCGCCGCCGTCGGGCCGAGGTCCGGGAGCACTCCCGTGCTGTGGCCCACCGTGGCCGTGCAGGGCCTGCGGATGTTCTACCGGACGCCGTCCACGGACACGACGCACGGCCGGCGCGCCAAGGTGAAGCGCGCGGTGCTCAACGTGCTGGGCCAGGAGCCCAAGGTGACTGTGCGCGCCCTGACGGACATCTCGTTCGTCGCGAACTCCGGCGAGCAGATCGGCCTCGTGGGGCAGAACGGCTCCGGCAAGAGCACGCTGCTGCGGATCATCGCCGGCCTGGAGAAGCCCACCAAGGGGCAGGTGCTCGCCGAGAGCACACCCGTGCTGATCGGCGTGAACGCCGCCCTGGTGCCCGACCTGCCCGGCGGGGAGAACGTGCGGCTGGGCTGCCTGGCCATGGGGCTCTCCCCGGCCGAGGCCGAGGCCGCGATCCCGGACGTCATCGAGCTGGCCGGCCTGGGCAAGTCCATCTACCTGCCCATGCGCACGTACTCCTCGGGCATGGCGGCGCGCCTGCGCTTCGCCATCGCGACGGCGGCGCGCCCCCACATCCTGCTCATCGACGAGGCCCTGGCCACCGGCGACGCCGCGTTCAAGGAACGCAGCGAGGCCCGGATGACCAGGCTCCGGGAGGAGGCGGGCACGGTGTTCCTGGTGAGCCACGCGGCGCAGACCATCGAGGAGTCCTGCACCCGCGCCATCTGGCTGCACCACGGCCGCCTGGTGCTCGACGGCGAGGCGCAGGACGTCGCCGTCCGGTACCGCAAGTGGGCCTGGGCCTTCGCCAAGGACAAGCCCGAGGAGGCCAGGCGGATCCTCGAGGAGGCGTTCGCCGAGCGCCGCGAGACGCAGGTTCGGATCGACGCGCCGGAACCGCCCAAGGGGCGGGTGCGGGAACGGCACGCACGACCGACCGGCCGCGACGCCAAGCAGGCCAGGGCCGCGGCCGAGCGCGCCGCGGCCATCCGTGCGGAGAGGAGCGACCTGTGAGCAGACCCCTCGTCATGACGGTCTACGGGACGCGTCCGGAGGCCATCAAGGTGGCCCCGGTGGTCGCGGCCCTGGAGGCCGACGACCGGTTCGACTCGGTGACGGTCGTGACCGGCCAGCACCGGGAGATGCTCGATCAGGTCAACGAGGTCTTCGGCATCGTGCCCGACCACGACCTCGACATCATGAGCCACGGCCAGACGCTCGGAGAGATCTTCGCGCGCGTCATCGCGCGGCTCGACCCGATCCTGGAGGCCCGCCGGCCCGACGTCGTCGTGGTGCAGGGCGACACCTCGACGTCGACGGCGGCCGCACTGGCCGCGTTCTACCGCCAGATCCCGGTGGTCCACCTGGAGGCGGGCCTGCGCAGCGGCGACATCACGTCGCCGTTCCCTGAGGAGGCGAACCGCAAGATCACGTCCCAGATCGCGTCACTGCACCTCGCGCCGACCCTGCGCAGCCTGGCGAACCTGGTGGCCGAGGGCGTTCCGCTGGAGGACATCGTCGTGACCGGCAACACCGTGATCGACGCCCTCTACCTGGCCGTGGAGCGCCGGACGGCGTTCGCCGACCCGGCCCTCGCGCGCGTCGCGGCGTCGGGCCGCCGGATCGTGCTCGTGACGACGCACCGCCGGGAGAACTGGGGCGCGGCGATGGAAGGCGTCGGCCGCGCGCTGGCTCGGATCGCGCGGCGGTTCCCCGAGTCCGCGATCGTGCTGCCGGTGCACCGCAACCCCGTGGTGCGCGACGCCGTCCTGCCACATCTCGACGGGCTGGCCAACGTCACCGTGACCGAGCCGCTCGGCTACGGCGAGTTCACGCACCTGCTGTCCCTCTCCACGGTGGTGCTCACCGACTCGGGCGGGCTCCAGGAGGAGGCGCCGAGCCTGGGCAAGCCGGTACTCGTCATGCGCGACAACACGGAGCGCCCCGAGGCGGTCGAGGCCGGCACCGCGCGCCTGATCGGCACCGCCGAGGACCGCATCGTGGCCGAGGTGCACCGGTTGATGACAGACGACGCCGCCTACGAGCTCATGGCGCAGGCCATCAACCCGTACGGCGACGGCCGCAGCGCGGGCCGCGTGCTGGACGCAACGTGGCGCATGCTCGCGCCCGAGCTGCCCGGCCTGCTGCCGGACCTCGTGCTGGACGAAGAATTCACTGCCGTTACTGCAGAGGGTGGAGCATGAGCAAGACCAGGGTCTTTATCTATGGTTCGTGCGTGTCACGAGACACGTTCGAGCACTTCGATCCGGAGCAGTTCGAGCTGGTCCAGTACGTGGCACGGCAGTCCGCCCTGAGCGCGACGACCCGGCCGGTCGAGCTGATGGCCCCGCCCACGCTGGAGTCGCGGTTCCAGCAGCGGATGATCGCCGGCGACTTCGGGTCGAGCCTGCGGAGGATGCTGCCCGACTTCGCCGAGCACGTCGACGTGCTCCTGGTCGACCTCACCGACGAGCGCCTGGGCGTCTACCTGCTGCCCGACGGCACCGTGCTGACGCGCTCGGTGGAGCTCATCCAGTCCGGCGCCGAGAACCACCTGCCCCAGGGCACCCGTCACCTCGCCTTCGGCACCCAGCAGCACTTCGAGTACTGGCAGGGGGCCATCCGCGCACTCGGCGAGTCGATCCGCGGCGTCATGCCGCACGTGGGCATCGCCCTGCTGGACATCCCCTGGGCGGAGTGGTCGGAGAGCGGGCAGCCCACGCCTGACTCGTTCGGCGTCTCCGCCGCACAGGCCAACCCGGTGTTCCGGCCGTACGTGGAGGCCGCGGCACAAGCCCTCGGCGCCCACGTCGTGACCGTCGACCCCGCCACCGTGGTGTCCGGCCCGCACCACCCGTGGGGCGATGCGCCGTTCCACTACGCGGAGCACGTGTACCTGGACGTCGTCCGTCAGCTGACCGGCATCGAGGGGCGCGTGGTGTGGGGGCCGGGGGCACAGCCCGTCACCGGCGGCCACCGCATGCCGAGCGCGGACGTGCCGCGTGTCATGAACCCGGCCGGCCCGCAGACCGGCTCCCGCAACGTCGTCCCGGCGCACACCGCCAACGGTGCGGGTGGACCTGGCGCGGCAGCGAAGCCGAAGAGCACGGCCGTGGTCAAGGCGACCATCGCCGACGGCGCGGCGGGCGTCGCCGCGGAGATCGAGCGCAACGGGGCGCTGCCGAAGTTCATCCACATCGACACGCTGGACGCGGCGCCCAAGGACAAGAACCTGATGGTGGCGGCGCGAAAGGACCCGCGTGCCCGGGACACGCTGAACTATCTGGTCAACCACGGCTTCTACATCTACAAGACCGGTGGCACGGAGACCCGTCTCGTCCAGCACGACGAGGTACGACGCCTGTGGCAGGCGGTCAAGGACGGCAAGTACAAGATCACTGACGACAACATCGTCTACACCTATACGCCCGCGGCAAGCGGCGCGACGACGCAGATCGTCGTGGTCTTCTCCCCGATGGCGGCCAACCCCCTCGAGACCAGCATCAACCGCCACTTCACGCAGACGTACCCCAGTCTGCAGAAGCAGCTCGTCCCGGGGACGGGCGTGCTGCGGATCGCGGACCTGGGTGGCGCCAAGGGCGCGTTCTACCTGAACACGACGTTCCTGCCGGACAACGCGGACCGGATCACGCGCTTCATCAAGGACTTCGTGCGCAAGCAGGAGATCGGGGATCACCGGGTCGTCCTCTACGGACCGTCCAAGGGAGCGACCGGGGCCGTCTACCACGGCCTCCGGGGCGGCTGGAACTTCGTCGCGGCCGATCCGGTACTCGGCGACGCCCTCTATGTCGAGAAGCACGGGGACATCCACTTCACTACCGGCGGGATCTTCCCGGAGACCAAGGAACAGGTCTTCGAGCGCGCCGTGCACGAAGCGAGCGGGCACGCATACCCGTCCTGGATGACGCCCGTCGTCGTGTGCTCCCACCGGTCACCCCAGTTCGACGTCATCGGCAAGGCGCTCAGCCCGCTCTCGAGCTGGATCACGTTGCTCGACTCCGACAACCCTCTGATCAAGGACCATCCCGACGTGCCGAAGCAGACGCTGCAGCACCAGGTCACGTCGATCAACCTGCTGCTCTCGGGATTCAGCCTCCCCGCCGGGATGCACCAGGTCGTCTGACGGCCGCTCCGGCCCTCCTAGGGCCGGAGCGCGGGGCCGACCAAGCCGTCGAACTCGGCCCGCGCCCGCCTGTTGAAGGCTTCTGCGTCGAACACGCCGACGGCTTCGCCCGTGCCGTCCAGGGTCTCAAGCACCGCCTCCGCCAAGGCCTCCGGGAAGGGTTCGACAACACGGCCGTACCCGAGCTCGACCGCCTCCCTGATGCCAGGGGTCGGATAGGTGACGATCGGGGTGCCGAGGATCATCGCCTCGAACAGCACCTGCGGCTGTCCCTCGTGCGTCGAGGTCATCACGAAGACGTCGGCACGCCTCATCAGCGGCATCGGATTGGCCAGCTGCCCCGTGAACACGACGGAGGGCGCGATCCCCGCCTCAACGACCGCAGTCTTGAGGAACCCTTCCAGGGGGCCTGAACCGACGACGACGAGCTTGGCGTCGGGTCGCTGCCCCAGGACGCGCTTCATCGCCCGGATGGCGTCGACCTGGTTCTTCTCCCGCGAGAAGCGCCCCACGACGACCACGAGCGGTCCCTCGTGCGTCTCGAGCCCTGCCGGGAGATCGGCCGCCTGCGCGGCGCGGGCGACCACCTGCTCGTGGTCGAGGGCGTTGTGCACGGCGGCCATCGGCTTGCCGCGCAGATAGCCCGCCGCCTCGAGCTCCGACCCGTTCAGCTCGGCCGTCGCGCCGGAGACGCTGGCGAGACCTGTGAAGTCCCGGTACTGCTGGAAGACCGCCTCCAGGGACGGGTACTTGGTCTCCTTCTCCGCGAGCATCTCGTTGTGGAGGAAGGCGTAGGACCGGTGTCCAGAACCTTCGGCGGCGGCGAGGAGCGACATCCAGAACGTCGAGTACCCCTCGAACTCGACGAGCGTGACCGGACGGGTCGTACCGAGGAGCCGTCGGAGCTCGCGCTGATAGCCCTTGCGAACGAGCTGCCACTGCGGTTCCGACAGGTAGGAGTGCTTCGTGAACCGGTCGATGAGCCAACGCTCCTCGACCGACACCACCATCGCGCCGTTCCTTGTGATCAGTGAGACGTCGGACGGTACCTTCGCCAACGTCTCCAGCCGGTCCGGGTACCGCTCCACGATTGCCGGCTCCATGAGGAGCGCGGGCTGGTACCGCGACCGGTCGAGATTCGCGAGCAGGTTCAGCAGCGACGTCGAGATCCCGTTGGGGATGAGCGAGGAGAAGAAGACGACCGCTTCGGCCCTGTCCTCCGCCCCGGCCCCGGGGGTCGCCAGCACGTCGTCGTGGCCACGGACGATCAGGTCGAGGCAGCGGGCCGCCGCCTTCCCGTCCTCCGCGGCGGTGAAACGCCGTCGCGACTCCAGGTACCGGGGGCCCGGCTCGAAGGGCGCGGTCCGGCCGAGCTCCGCCCGGAGCTCGGACCGGGTCCGGACGACGTCGTCGAAGACCTCGTCGGGCCGAAAGTACACGCCACGTTCCGCGACGTACTCGTCGAGGTCGGGCGTGTACAGGACCACCTGACGCCCGGTGACGAGGAAGTCGAACATCAGGCTCGAGTAGTCCGTGACCATCACGTCGACGCAGGGAAGAACGTCGTACGTGTCGATGTCGGCAGGGACCTTGATCGCCGGCACCTCGATGTCGCCCACGACCGCCTCGACCATGTGGTGCACCCGGTAGAGGACGATCGTGCCGGGCACCGAACCCATCTCCGTGAGGTCCTGGACGACCGACTCCGCGTCGATGGTGCGGTTCTCGCCGCCGCCGCGCCACGTCGGGGCGTAGAACACCACCCGTTCGCCTGCGCCGACCCGCAGGCCCAGCCGGTCCAGCGCTGCCTGGCGCTCCTCGTCGCCCGCGACGACCAGCGCGTCCAGACGTGGCGACCCGAGCGCGTCCGCGACCCCTCGATAGGTGACGTCGAGATCGTAGTCGTGGACGAGCACGTCCCGGGTGTGCGCGTTGGGAGCGACGACGTGCGTCGTGTTGCGCAGGTTGCGCGCGACGTTGGCGTACTCGGCCACACCCGTACCGATGCGCTTGCCGAGGGTCTTGAGCGGCGTGCCGTGCCAGGTGTTGAGGTAGAGCTGGCCGTCGCGACGGGTGACGTAGTCCACGAAGGACGTGTTGTTCACCAGCGTGCCCGCCGTCGCGAGAGTCCGGACGTGCAGCTCGCTGCCGTACGTCGCGAGGACGGTCCGGCGATCGGACCGGACGTCGACGGGGACGTCGGTGTCCGCCTTGACCACCCAGACGAACGTGTGGTCCCGGAAACGGGCGTCGCGCAGCATGGCCCGGTAGATGGCCAGAGGGTTGCAGGCGACCTTGTCGCCCCAGTACGACTCGAAGAGCACCGTCCCCTCGGCGACCTCGTACCGCTCGGAGTACTCGACGTACAGGGCGCGGCGCCGGGCGTGGTCCGTCCCGGTGATCGTCCCGAGCGGGAGCCCGTCGGGCAGGGCGAACTCGCGGCCGTCGAGCAGCAGGCGAGCGGCAGTCTCCTCCCGTCCGAGACCCGCCAGCACGAGTGCGTGCTGAGCACGGTTGCGCAGGTCGATCTCCGGTGCACGCCGTTCGTACTCGCAGTAGGCCTCGTCGGCCGCACCGAGGTCTCCCGCCGTCGACAGCGTCTCCGCGAGCCGCAGCCACAGCGCCGGATCGGTGGGAAGGATGTCGACGCCCGATCGGGCGTAGGTCAGCTGAGCCGCTGCGGAACGGTCCTGGATCAGGTCTCGGACCTCAGGCCCGTCCTCGGCCGGCTCGTCGTCCGGGTGGTGCTTCGGGAGCAGCTCCACGGCGAGGTCGTCCGCACCGGCGAACCGCAGCAGCGCGTCGAGCGCCTCCGCCGGACGTCCGTCGTCGAGCAGGCACCGGCCGAGCCGGTAGAACCAGTCACGCTGCGAGCGCCCGCCGAGCTCGAGCGCGGCCGCGTACCCGTCGATGGCGGCGGAGCGGTGTCCGCCCCGTTCCAGGGCGAGGGCCCTCTTGTAGTGCCGGTACGGAAGACGCGCGTCGAGCCCGAGCGCGATGTCGAACCACCGGACCGCCTCCTCCCAGAGGTACTGCCGCTCGAACGCGTAACCCGCCTTGAACGCCAGCTCCGCGTCACGGACGCCCTCGTCCCAGCGGGCGACGAACCGGGCCGCCGCCTCGCGCCAGTCCCCCTGACGCTCGAAGAAGATGCCCGGCCCCACGATCATCGTGCGGGGGTCGTTGTCCAGGCGGCACGCCTTCTCCAGCTCGCGCCTGGCCTGCGCCGTCCGACCGAGCTTCTCGGCCGCGAGCCCGGCGAGGAGGTAGGTCGGGGAGTCGGCCTGGTGGGACTGCTCCAGTCGGGCCACGACCCGCAGCACGTCCTCGTCCCGGCCCAGGTCGTGCGCGACCTGCACCTGCTGCGTGTATCCGTCCGGGCTGTCCAGGATCGGCGCCACGAGGTCGAGGATCTCGTGCTTGCGCCACAGCGGGACGCTGTTGTCCAGCATCTCGAACAGCGCCGCGGCAGCCCTGACGTGCTTCGGGTCGAGAACGACGGCCGTCTCGAACCGCTGCATGGCCTGGCCGCGGTTGCGGAGCGCCTGGAGGCAGCGGCCGGCGCGGTAGTGGCGCTCCGCCACCGTGGGGTCGATCGCGAGCGCCCGCTCGTAGGACGCAAGTGCGTCGGCGTAAAGCTTGCGGCGCTCCTGGACGAACCCGAGCCGGTGGTGCCACACCGCCTGGCTGTCGTCGATCGCCAGGGCACGTTCGAGCCTCGTCTGAGCGCCGGCGAGCCGGTCGGCGGCGATGTCGAGCACTGCGAGGCGGTAGTGCGCCGCGGCCGCGGCGGAACCCTGACCACCGGCTGCCACCTTCAGGCCGACCTCGCGAACCTGCTGGGATACCCCCGTCTTCACCTGACGCCCCATCTTCTCCGTCTTCCTGACCAGGTCGCTCAAGACGCCTTCGTCAGCTCTGCCTTGATCTGCGTGGTGGAGATCTCCGGTGTCCGAGCCAGGTACACGACCTCGCACTGCGTCTTGAGCTCGTTGAACTTGCCGGCCCAGTCGTCGCCGATCACGAAGGTGTCCACCTGGTAGAGGCCGATGTCCGAGGCCTTCTGCTCCCAGGTGTGCTCGGGGATCACCAGGTCCACGTGGCGGATCGCCTCGAGCATGCGCTTGCGGTCCTCGTACGAGAAGTAGGCCTTCTTGCCCTTGCCCGCGTTGAACTCGTCGCTGGACAGGGCGACGATCAGGTAGTCACCGAGCGCACGCGCTCGCCGCAGCAGCTCGATGTGCCCGTAGTGCAGCATGTCGAACGTTCCGTACGTGATGACGCGCTTCATCGAATCTCCTTGGTACCGATGTGTTCCGCCTCGCCTACGACCTCGAGGTCCAGGTGGCGGGAGATCTTCTCGACGAGCCGACGCCGCTCGTCGCGGACGTGTGTCCCGTCCAGGGGCGGTGCCGCACCTGCCGCCCCGCTCTCGAACGCCGCGCGTACGGCGGCGGCCAGCTCGTCCGGCGTCGCGGTGAGGGGCCAGGGCGAGGTGGCGGGCCAGTCCCCGTAGAAACCGCGTTCGACGTCGCGGTACCACTCGAGGTCCGGCGCGTAGACGATCGCGGGGCGCCGGGTGACCGACCAGTCGTGCAGCACCGACGAGTAGTCGCTGACCAGCAGGTCGGCCGCGAGCATCAGCTCCTCGACCGACGGGTACTCACTGACGTCGAGCACCCCCGCACCGGTGGCGGCGGCCCGGGCCGAGACGTGGTGGCTGCGGACCAGCACCCGCGCGCCGACGGCCGCCGCGAGCCCGGCCGGGTCGAGCGTCTCGGCCCAGCTCCCCGCCCGGGACCGGTTCCGGTGCGCCTCGCGCCACGTCGGGGCATAGAGCACCACCCGCTCGTCCGCACCGATCCCCAGCCGCTCGCGAGCTCGCTCGCGGACACCCGCGCTCTCGTACAGCACGCCGTTGGACGGCTGCTCCACGACCCAGGCCTCGCCGTCGTACCCGAGGCCCGTCCGCAGGTTCTGCTCGGCTGCCGGCGTCTGCGCCAGCAGCAGGTCCCACATCGGGACCTGGCGTCGCATCATCCGCCGGTAGGTCAGTGGCGACGCGGAGTTCGGCAGGTCGAACAGCAGTCGCTTGATCGGCGTGCCGTGCCAGGTCTGGACGAAGAACTGGCCCGGCCGCTTGACGAACCAGTGCGGAAAGTTGTTGTTGCTCACCAGCACACTGGCCGTCCCCAGCACGCGGTGCCACTCGGCCGAACCGATGATCAGGGCCTTGCCACCGTCGGGGACCGGCACCGAGAGGTCCCGCACGGACCAGTACATGGCGGCGTCGACGCCGGCCGCGCGCAGCGCGGCGAACACGGCGCGGGGGCTGCCCTCGCACGACTTGCCGTTGAAGGTCTCGAACACGATCGCCCGGATGAGGGCGCCTGTCGGCGCCGCATCGCGCAGCCTCCGCTGTCCGGCACGAGACCGTTCCTCGGCGGTCAGCGGGGCGCTCACGGTCAGGCTCACGGCGTTCTCGCCGTGCCGCTTCATGGCTGCTCGCTGGAGCTCACCGTCAACGGCGACCGGGCCCTCCGTGAGGGTGTGCCCCGGCCGTGCCCAACCCACCAACGGCCCGTCGTCCTTGGTCGACCACCGCACGAAGTAACCGTCGCCCGGGAACGCCGCGCCGACGGGCGCGATCATGGCCTCGAACGAGCCGTCCGGAGCGGGGGTCACCGAGGTCTCGAACGACAGACGCGAGGTGGAGATGCCGACCCGGAGCCGGGGCACCACCGGCGACACGCTGCCCACGACCACGACGCGCGGCCCGTCGACCCGCACCCCGTCCATGCGCACGCGCGTCGGACCGAAACCGCTGCCGCGCGGCTCCGCCGGCACCGGACCCGCGACCTCACCTTCGGGGAGGCTCACCGCGAGGTCGGCGGTCCAGCGCTGTCCCCCCAGCTCGAGCGCGACGACGAGCGTGACGTCCCGGTCCTGCGGCCCGTCGGTCTTCACCAGCGCCTCGAACCCGGACCGCGCGTACGACCGCCAGGGGTCGCCGCTCTCGACGTCGATCTCGGGGTCGGTAACCGGATGCAGCTCGCACCCGGTCTCCTCGTCCAACCCGTTACGGCGGCCGACCGAGGTCACGAGACCCTCCGTCGCCGGATCCAGGCCAGGAACGAACGCCCACCCGGTCACCGACAGCAGCCCTGGGGCGACCCACACGGTGCGCAGGACCCCGACCCCCAGCTCGAGCAACGCGGGGTCGACGGTGAGCAGGTTCGCCGGGATCCGCGTCTTCAGCCGCCCGAGCACCTCCGGCACGGCTCGAAGCGTCCCGCCGTCCACCACGAGCGGCACCGCGGTGGTGTCCTCCGCACGGGTGCCCAGCAGCTCCTCGGCGTCGTCCCGGGCACCTTCGCTGATCACATAGCTCAGGAGCCGGTCCGACACCGGGATCCGCGCCCACACCTCCGGCGAGGCGCCGTCCGTCAACCGGGCCGCCGTCCGCTGCAGCACGGCCCAGTAGGCGTCGTCGCACTGGGGCACATGGGCGGCGAACATCCCGAGGTCCGTACCGAGCCAACGGGCCCAGACCCGGTCGCGGACCTGCGTCGGGGCCTCGGCAAGCAGGGGGATCTTGCGCTCGATGACCGCGACGCGGTCCTCGAGGTCCGAGAGCTCCTCCTTGTGCTGCGAGCGCGAGCCCCGGCCCTCGGGCAGACGCCACGAGTACACGTCGCGCTCCAGCAGGTCGAACCGGCGTGCGCGCAGCGTCGCACGCAGTGCGGGCTCGCGGTCCTCGTAGTTGCCCGCCTCGGGGAAGGGTCCCACCGCGCGTCGCCAGAAGGCCGTGCGGTACATGCGGTTCCAGACGACCGGTTCGTCCGCGGCCTCCGGCGTCCGGGCCGCGGTGGTGCCGAGCACGTCGGCGCGGTGCACCCTGGCCACCACCTTGGGGCGATGGCTCCCGGTCGCACCGTGCCGCAGATACCCGCCCATCACCATGTCGGTGCGCGGCCGCCGCAGCCGGCGGACCATGTCGTCGTACGCCCCGGGAAGGACGACGTCGTCCGCGTCGACGAACGCGAGGTAGCGGCCCCGGGCGAGCTCCACACCGAGGTTCCGCGCGGCGCCCGGACCCTGGTCGCCGCGGGTCCGGGTCGCGCGCAACCGACGGTCGCGGGCTCGCAGGCGCGCCACCAGCTCTCGGGACCCGTCGGTGGACCCGTCGTCGACGACGATCACCTCAAGATCGCGGAAGTCCTGGTTGAGCACGCTGCGAATCGCCGGCTCCAGGTACTCTCCGCCGTCCCTGCAGGGCATGACGACCGACAAGCGCGGCCGCCGGGCCCGGCGCACGACGCCGCCGAGGAACCGTCGGAAGGGGGCCGCGATCATGCCGGCGACGCCACGACCGGACCGACGAAGCTCAGCACCCGCTTCGCGTCGGCGAGCGATCCGTCCCTGATCTCCGAGAACGCCGAGTGCCCGACGAGGAGCGCGATGACGTCCGCACGCGCGACGGCGTCCTCGACGGTGCTCAGGACGACGTTGCGCCGGTTCGCCAGCTCCTTCGGCAGCTCGTCGACATGCGGCTCCACGACGAGGATCTCGGCCTGCGGGTACTCGTCCGCCAGCTCCCCGACGATCCGCCGAGCCGGCGACTCGCGCAGGTCGTCGATGTCCGGCTTGAACGCGAGGCCGAGCGCCGCGATCACGGGCTTCTCGGTACCGTCCACGGCGGCGCGCACCTTGTCGAGCACCCAGCCCGGCTTCGTGTCGTTGACCTCCCGCGCCGTCCGGATGAGCCGCGACTCCTCGGGCGCGGCGTCCACGATGAACCACGGGTCCACCGCGATGCAGTGCCCGCCCACGCCGGGCCCTGGCTGGAGGATGTTGACCCGCGGGTGATGGTTCGCGAGCCGGACGAGCTCCCAGACGTCGATGTCGAGGCGGTCCGCGATGACCGAGAGCTCGTTGGCGAAGGCGATGTTCACGTCCCGGAACGAGTTCTCGACGAGCTTGGCCATCTCGGCGGTCTTCGCGTCGGTCAGCAGGATCTCGCCGTGGCAGAACGCCCGGTACAGGTCACGCGCCCGCTCCGCCGCCTCGTGCGTGAGCCCGCCGACGATCCGGTCGTTGGTGACCAGCTCGACCATCACCCGTCCGGGGAGCACGCGCTCGGGGCAGTGCGCCGCATGGAACGTGGGTCGCCCGTCGGCGCCGTCCAGGCTCAGGTCCGGACGCGCCTCGATGATCCAGTCGGCCAGCTTCCTCGTGGTCCCGGGAGGCGAGGTCGACTCCAGGATGATGAGCTCACCGCCGCGCAGCTGCGGCGCGATCGCCTGGGCCGCAGCCCGTACGTACGACAGGTCCGGCTCGTGGTCGCCCTGGAACGGGGTGGGCACCGCGACGATGAAGCAGTCCGCCGGCTCGGGGCTCGTGACGGCCCGCAGCTTGCCGCTGGCAACGCTCCCACTCACGTAGGCGGCCAGGTCCGGCTCCACGAACGGGACCTCGCCACGGTTCACGGCGTCGACCGTGCTCGGGTTGACGTCGATGCCCGTGACGGACATCCCGTTGGCAGCGAGGATCGCCGCCGTCGGCAGCCCGATGTACCCGAGGCCGACGACTCCGACGCTGCTGATGCCCATGTTTCTCGTTCCCCGCACTCTCAGAAGATCACGTGCGATGTCGCACGCCCGTAGAACTTGACCTGGCCGCTCGCGAGCAGCTCGGCGTCGGCGACGTCCCAGGAGTGGCCACCCGCGGCAGACCGCACCTGGACGAAGTTGAACCGGTCGGCCGAGAACACCGTGCCGCCGCCGCGCACCACACCCTTGAGGAACCGCGAGTCCTCGCCGCGGCTCACGGCCTTGAACTGCACCTCGGCCGCCACGGCGCGCCGCGCCACGATCGTCGGCCCCATCACGAAGTCCGTGTACCGGTGCTCCCGCTCCGCGAACCGCAGGATCGTCGCGTCCGCGCCCTCGAGGTACATGTAGTGCGCCTGCTTGCCCACCACGTCCGCGCCCGAGTACGCCAGCGCGTACAGCTGGTCGGACAGGTACTGCGGCCCGTACAGGTCGTCGTCGTCGATCTTGGCCACGACGTCGCCGTCGGCCGCGTCCAGCAGCAGGTTCAGGCACGTGCCCAGCGGCACGTCCGCCGTCGCCGTCAGCAGCTCCAGCGAGCCGACGCCGGCCTCCTTGGCGCGGGCGCGCAGGTCGGCGTCGTCCGCCTCGAAGCCGTGCGTGAGCAGCGCGACCTGCAGGTCCACGCCCTCCTGGGCGCCGAGCACGCCGAGCACGTGGTCGAGCTGGTGCGGGCGGTTCGTGGAGACGAGGGCGGTCACGGTCGGCCGCGCGACGACGGCCGAGCCGGCCAGGCCCACGTCGGCCAGCACCTTCTGCGACCGGGCGGCGTAGGTGTGCTCGCGCCAGATGCGGCGCTGGCCCTTGTGCACCGCGCGGTCGCGCAGCTCGGGCGAGCGCACGAGCGCCCGGATCGCGTGCGCGCCGGCCTCGCGGGTCTCGGCGACGAAGACCTCGTCGCCGGGGAAGTACTCGCCCACGGCCGCGCTCGGCGTCGAGACGACGGGCGTGCCGCTGGCGGTGATCTCGAAGATCCGGCGCGCGCACATCGACGGCGAGCCGACCACCGAGTTCACGTTCAGGAAGACCTTGTACTCGCGGTAGGCGGTCAGCATCCGGTCGTAGTCGAGCGAGCCGACGACGCGCCCGTCCAGCGGCGCCGGGAACTGGTACTTCTCGTCCTTGCCGCGGAACCGGCTGAAGATCTCCAGGCCGTGCCGCATCCGGGGCGACACGTCCAGGGCCGCACCGAGCAGCAGGTCCATCTGCTCGCGCCGCTCCGGGTACTTGTGCGCGAAGTACATGCCGGCGAACGCGACGTCGCGCTCCGGACCGCGGCCGTGCAGCCGCACCGGGTTGTGGACGGCGGGCTGCGCGGCGAACTCCAGCACACCCACCCGGTCGTGGCCCAGGGCCTCGACGTAGGCGGGCACGCGGTCGACGTCGGTGGTGTAGACCCGGTCGAACAGGCGGGCGGCGTCGAGGAAGTCCGCGAAGTGGACCGGGTCCTCCTTGTTCCAGAACACGGTCGGCACGCCCGCCGCACGGCACGCCGCGACGAGGTCGGCGAAGGCCGGCCGCGGGGCCGACGTTCCCGTCAGGTGGTACTGCCACGCGCCGTCGTTGCCGTTCCACGCGGACTCCACGAACAGCAGGTCCAGGCCCGCCGTCAGCTCGTCGCGCCAGGTCGTGGGGGTCAGCGCCACCTGGTCCCACTCGGGCGCGAACGCGAGCCGCGAGAAGTCGTCCAGGATGACGCCGACCCGCAGGTCGCGCGGCCCGCCGACCGGGTCGCGCCCGGCCGCTGCGCCGTCGACCACGGTCCCGCGCGCCGCCAGGCCCGACGTCGGACGGGCCGGCCACGGGTCGAAGACCAGGCCGTCCTTCGTCAGGCGCGAACCGCCGACCTGCCCGGCGAGCGGCACCTGCTGCCTGCGCAGATGCGTCCGAAGCTGCTCGATGCCGCCCTGCCGCAGGTGCCACACCGCGCGACGGAGCCCTCGCACCACGCCCGGCGCACGATCCTTCACGGCAAGAATGTCCTTGTCTGCCCGAGGGCATTCAGCGATAAGGGCACCCCGCCAGGCGCGAAAAGAGAAGGTGCCGGAGGTCCAGGATGCGCCATTGGTGAACTGATGCTACAAGCGGCACATGTCCCCCAATTGCGATAGCGGGTGAAAGGGGCAGAGATTCACCCGGGCAATATTTCGGCCGGTCAACTTTCCGCGGCGCCGGGACCTCGACCGCTCGTGGCCCCGACTACTCCACGACGGCGGGCAGCGTGTCGATCCCGCCGGGCTGCTCCGCCAGGTAGACGGGCAGCTCGTCCCGCGCCACGGCCGCCATGAGCGGGTCGAGCGCGTCCCGGTCGAGCAGCACGATCGACTGCCCGTCGTCGCTGCGGCCGGTACCCGAGTAGGGGGCGGTCAGGAACGTGATGTCGCTGGTGGAGAGATCCTTGGCGCTGACGGCCAGCTCCAGCATCCGGTCGATCGTGAGGTCCGGGTCGACCGCCACGGCCCGGACCGCCGCCTCCAGGAACTTGGACATCTTCAGCAGGTCGCTCTTGTTCTCGGTGGCCTTCGAGGCGATCGCCCGCATCCAGGCCTGCTGCCGCTGCACGCGACCGAAGTCGCCGTTGGCCAGCGCGTACCGCTCGCGCGTGAACTCCAGCGCCTCCTGGCCCGTCATCGTCTGCTCCACCGAGCCGCCCGCGCCGTCGGGCACCGTGATCTCCACGCCGCCGAGGGTGTCGGTGAGCGTCGTGAACGACTCGAAGTCGCTCACCGCGAAGTGGTCGATGCGCACCCCGGTCAGGGCCTCGACCGTCTGGACCATCAGGCCCGGGCCGCCGAAGGAGAACGCCGAGTTGATCTTCCCCTCGCCGAAGCCGGGGATGTCCACCCAGGAGTCCCGCGGGATCGAGATCACCGCGGCCGACTTGCGGTCCCCCGACAGGTGCAGGAGCAGGATCGCGTCGGTGCGCTGCGCGCCGAGCTCCCAGGCGGAGGGGTCGCCGGCGGAGATCCGGCTGTCGGAGCCGAGCGCCAGGATGTTCACGGGCGCCGCGGTGCCCTCGACGGGCGCCGGCTCGGGGCGGGCGGCCTCGTCGATGTCGGCGAACGGGTCCTCGATGCGCTCGATCTTCTCGTCGAGCGAGATCTTGTAGCCGTAGTACGCCATGGCGCCGCTGGCGCAGACGAGCACCAGGGCGCCGACGATCACGAGCGCGACGAAGCCCCTGCCCCGGCGACGACGTCGCCCGGGAGCCGCCTCGGGTTCGGCGGGGGGCGGCGCGGTAAGGAGGTCGCCGACTCCATCAGGTCCATGCATACCCATCTGAGTACCGCTCGGACGACCGGCGCCGCATCACCCTGGGAAAGAGATCACCCGTGGTTCACCCGGCCTCTGACCTGCACGATGACGGCCCGTGTGCGAGAACGGGATTTCATCCGGGTGAATTCTCCACGGGTATTTCCTGATGAGAGAAAGACGGCGGAGGAAGAGCAGGAGAACACCCTCCGACCACCCGCTTCCACCCTTCGGTGACCGGCCGTCGCGTGGGAAGATCCGGCTCATGCGCGGAATCATTCTCGCCGGCGGTTCAGGGACACGGCTGCACCCGATCACCCAGGGCATCAGCAAGCAGCTCGTGC
Organism: Promicromonospora sp. NPDC059942; assembly: GCF_042731755.1. Classification (NCBI taxonomy): domain Bacteria; kingdom Bacillati; phylum Actinomycetota; class Actinomycetes; order Micrococcales; family Promicromonosporaceae; genus Promicromonospora; species Promicromonospora sp. NPDC059942. Next base: position 9,302 of record NZ_JBHWLR010000027.1, on the reverse strand, counting down.
CCGTCTACGACAAGCCGATGATCTACTATCCGCTGTCCACGCTGATCCTGGCCGGGATCCGCGACATCCTGGTCATCACCACCCCGCACGACGCCGACCAGTTCCAGCGGCTGCTCGGCGACGGCGCGCAGTTCGGCATCTCGATCACCTACACGACACAGGCGTCGCCCGACGGCCTCGCCCAGGCGTTCGTGCTCGGCGAGGACTTCCTCGGCGCCGAGTCGGCCGCGCTCGTGCTGGGCGACAACATCTTCTACGGCCCCGGCCTGGGCCATCAGCTCACCAGGTTCGCCGACCTCGACGGGGGCGCGGTCTTCGCCTACCGCGTCGCCGACCCCACCGCCTACGGCGTGGTCGAGTTCGACGAGCACGGCAAGGCGCTCTCCCTGGAGGAGAAGCCCGCCCGGCCCAAGTCGAGCTACGCCGTGCCCGGCCTGTACTTCTACGACAACGACGTCGTGGCCATCGCGAAGGGGCTCGAACCCTCGGCGCGCGGCGAGTACGAGATCACCGACATCAACGCCGAGTACCTGCGTCAGGACCGGCTCCAGGTCGAGGTGCTGCCTCGCGGCACCGCCTGGCTCGACACGGGGACCTTCGACTCCCTGCTGGAGGCCTCGGACTACGTCCGCACCATCGAGCGCCGCCAGGGCCTCAAGATCGGCGCCCCGGAGGAGGTCGCGTGGCGTCGCGGCTTCCTGTCCGACGACGACCTGCGCGCCCGCGCGGAGAAGCTCACCAAGTCGGGCTACGGCACGTACCTGCTGAGCCTGCTGGACTCCTGACCGCGAGCGCCACGCGCTCAGCGGGTCCCCAGCACCGTCGGTGCCGCCGCCTTCCAGCGGTCGGCCCAGTCGCCGATCGGCTCCACGCCGGCCTCCCGGAGCCGGTCGTGCCCCAGCACCGAGTACGCGGGACGGGGCGCCGGGAGCTGGTAGGCGGCGCTCGTGGTCGGGTCCACCGGCGTCGTGAGCCCGGCGGCCGCGACCACCTCGCGGGCGAAGCCGTGCCACGTCACCTGGCCCGACGCCGTCCCGTGGTACAGCCCGCCGGGCGCCCGCGCCGCCACGAGCCGCACGATCAGGTCCGCGAGGTCCGCGGTCCAGGTGGGCTGGCCGACCTGGTCGTCCACGACGCTCAGCCGGTCCCGCTCCCCCGCCACGCGCGCGATGGTCTGCGGGAAACACTTCCCGCCCGCGCCGTAGAGCCACGCGGTCCGGACGACGAGGGCGTCCGGCGCGTACGCCCGCACGGCCCACTCGCCGGCGGCCTTGGTGCGCCCGTAGGCCGACCGGGGATCCACCGGCGCGTCCTCGGCGTAGGGCCGCGTCGCGCCGCCGTCGAACACGTAGTCCGTGGACACGTGGACCAGGCGCGCCCCGGACGCCGCGGCGGCACGCGCGAGGTGTGCCGGCCCGGTCGCGTTGGCGGCGAAGGCCTCGGCCTCGTGGGTCTCGGCGTCGTCGACGGCGGTCCAGCCCGCGCAGTTGACGACGACGTCGTGGCCCGCCACGGCGTCGAGCACGGCCGACGCGTCGGTGATGTCGACGTCGGACCGGCGGATCCCGGCCACCTCGTGGCCCGCAGCGCGGGCGGCGGCGACCAGGTCCTGGCCGAGCATGCCGGCCGCGCCGAAGACCACCCACTGCTGTGCCGTGCTGTGTCCGCTGGTCACCCTAGGATCCTATCCAGGGCCGCAGGACCGTCGACGAACCACGCGAGGAGTTCCATGGAGTACCGCGAGCTGACCGTGCCCGGCGCCTTCGAGATCACCCCGAAGCAGTTCGGGGATCCGCGCGGACTCTTCCTGGAGGCGTTCAAGGCGGGCCCGTTCGCCGACGCCGTCGGGCACGCGTTCGACCTCCAGCAGGCCAACTGCTCGGTGTCGGCCGCCGGAGTGGTCCGCGGCGTCCACTTCGCCGACGTGCCGCCGAGCCAGGCCAAGTACGTCATGTGCGTGAACGGCGCGGTGCTCGACGTCGTCGTGGACCTCCGCGTGGGCTCCCCCACCTTCGGCACCTGGGACACGGTGCTCCTGGACGACGTCGACCGACGCGCCGTCTACCTGTCCGAGGGCCTGGGCCACGCCTTCATGTCCCTGGAGGACGCCTCAACGGTCCTGTACCTGTGCTCGGCCGGCTACGCCCCGGGCCGCGAGCACGGCATCCACCCCCTCGACGAGGACCTGGCCATCAGCTGGCCCACCACTGCCAGAGACGGCACCCCCCTCAAGCCCCTCCTCAGCGACAAGGACGAGGCAGCCCCCACCCTGAAAGAAGCAAAGGAACAGGGCCTCCTCCCGACGATGGAAGCGGTCAACACCTACCTCGCCAGCCTCTGACCAAGCCACCCAAGCGACCAGTCGCTGACGGAGGCCAAGTACGCAACCACCCGGCCAGCAACCAAGGGCGACCCGAGCGCCAGAGGTCCGGGCGAACGTGAGGGGTGCGCCGCCGTAAAACCGTAGCGGAGGGCCCCCTGGGGCCCGTGAGCGAGGCGGCGCACCCCTCACGTTCGCCCGGACCGGACCCAGCCACGAGCCGGGACCCAAGAAAAAGCTACTGCCCCGAAGCCGCGTACTTGGCCTCCGTCAGAGCCTTCGCGCCTCTCCACCACGGCTCGTTCTCCCGATACCACCCCACGGTCGCCTCCAGCCCCGCCCGGAAGTCCGTGTACCTCGGCACCCACCCCAGCTCGTCCCGGAGCCGGCTCGCGTCGATCGCGTACCGCAGGTCGTGCCCGGGCCGGTCGGTCACGTGGTCGAAGTCGTCGGCGTCCCGCCCGAAGATCTCCAGGAGCGTGCGCACCACGTCGAGGTTGCTGGTCTCGCCGTCGGCGCCGATCAGGTACGTCTCGCCGATGGTGCCCCGCTCGATGATGGTCCACACGGCCGCGTTGTGGTCCTCGACGTGGATCCAGTCGCGCACGTTGAGCCCCGCGCCGTACAGCCGGGGGCGCACGCCGTCGATCAGGTTGGTGACCTGGCGCGGGATGAACTTCTCGATGTGCTGGTAGGGGCCGTAATTGTTCGAGCAGTTCGAGATGGTCGCCTGCACGCCGAAGGACCGGACCCAGGCCCGGACCAGCAGGTCGGAGCCCGCCTTGGTCGACGAGTACGGCGACGACGGGTTGTACGGCGTCTCCGGCGTGAACCGGTCGGGGGTGTCGAGCGGCAGGTCCCCGTACACCTCGTCCGTCGAGATGTGGTGGAACCGCACGTCGTGCCTGCGCACCGCCTCCAGCAGCGTGAACGTGCCCACCAGGTTCGTCTGCACGAACGGCGACGGGTCGTTCAGGGAGTTGTCGTTGTGCGACTCCGCCGCGAAGTGCACGACGAGGTCCGCGTCCCCGACGAGCCGGTCGACCAGCGGCGCGTCCGTGATCGAGCCCTCGACCAGCTCCACCCGGTCCGCGACCGGGGCGAGCGAGGTGCGGTCGCCCGCGTAGGTCAGGGCGTCGAGCACGGTGACCCGCGCGTCGGGCCGCTCGCGCACGGTCTGGTGCACGAAGTTCGCGCCGATGAAACCCGCGCCGCCGGTGACCAGGACGCGCATCGGTCAGTCCCGTCCGTAGATGTCGCGGGTGTAGACCTTGTCCGCGACGTCGTCGAGCACGTCGGTGCGCCGGTTGGCGATGATGACGTCGGCGCGCGACTTGAACTGGTCCAGGTCGCGCACGACCTCCGAGGAGAAGAAGTCGTCCTGCTCGAGGGTGGGTTCGTAGACGATGACCTCGATGCCCTTGGCCTTGATCCGCTTCATGATGCCCTGGACGCTGGAGTCCCGGAAGTTGTCCGACCCGGCCTTCATCACCAGCCGGTACACGCCCACGGTCCTCGGCTCCCGGCGCAGGATGTCCGCGGCCACGAAGTCCTTGCGGGTGGTGTTGGCGTCCACGACCGCGTTGATCAGGTTCTGCGGCACGGTGGCGTAGTTGGCCAGCAGCTGCTTGGTGTCCTTGGGCAGGCAGTACCCGCCGTAGCCGAAGGACGGGTTGTTGTAGTGCGTCCCGATCCGCGGGTCCAGGCCCACGCCCTCGATGATCTGCGCAGTGTCCAGGCCGTGGGTGGCCGCGTAGGTGTCCAGCTCGTTGAAGTACGCCACCCGCAGCGCCAGGTAGGTGTTGGCGAACAGCTTGATCGCCTCGGCCTCGGTCGGGTGGGTCAGCAGCACCGGGGTGGTCTCGTCCAGCGCGCCCTCCAGCAGGAGGTCGGCGAACTGCCTGCCGCGGTCACCGCGGTCCCCGACCACGATGCGCGAGGGGTGCAGGTTGTCGTACAGCGCCCGGCCCTCGCGCAGGAACTCCGGGGAGAAGACGATCGCGGCCCCCGGGTGCTCGGCCCGCATGCGCTCGGTGAACCCGACCGGGATCGTCGACTTGATCACGATCGTCGCGTCGGGCACCCGCTCCAGGACGTCGTCGATCACGGTCTCGACCGAGGACGTGTCGAAGAAGTTGGTGACCTCGTCGTAGTTGGTCGGCGTCGCGATCACCACGACGCCGGCCTCCGCGTACGCCTGTTCCTTGTCCAGGGTCGCGGTCAGCGCCAGCTCCCGGCCGGCCAGGTACTCCTCCAGCTCGGGGTCCACGATCGGCGAGACCCGGTCGTTGACCTGGGCCACCTTGACCGGGTCCACGTCCAGCGCCCACACCTCGTGCTTCTGCGCGAGCAGCACCGCGTTCGACAGCCCGACATACCCCGTACCGACAACAGCGATCTTCACGACCAGGCTCCTGACAGGAAGAGTTCGACAACGGGCCCATGGTAGGCGCGCCGCGCGGTCCGCAGGTCCGGCGCCGGAGCGCCCGAGAAGCGCTTCATCCAGTGACGCACGCCACACCGGCGACCGAGCGCGCCCGAGGTTAGGCTTGCCTCACCATGTCTCAGACCTCCAGCGCCCCCACCGACCGGCCCCGCAAGGGCACCCGCACCACGGCGACCGTCACGGCGGTCCGGCAGCTGACGCCGCACATGATCCGGGTGACGCTCGGCGGCGAGGCCCTGGCCGACGTCGACCCCACGCCGTTCCCCGACCGCTACGTGAAGCTGGTCATGGCGGAGCCCACCGAGCCCGAGGGCCGCCCCGTCCTGCGCACCTACACGATCCGCGCCGTGACGGAGTCCGGGTGGGACATCGACGTCGTCACGCACGGCGACGTGGGCCACGGCGGGCCCTGGGCCCAGCGGGTCCAGCCGGGCGACGAGGTCTCCTTCGTGGGCCCGGGCGGCGACTACGCGCCGTCCCCCGAGGCCCCGTGGCACCTCCTGGCCGGCGACGAGTCCGCCCTCCCGGCCATCGCGGCCGCGTGCGAGGCACTGCCCGACGGCGCCGTGGCGCACGTCTTCGTCGAGGTCGCCGACGCGTCGGAGGAGCAGCAGATCACCAGCGCCGCGAACCTGCGCCTCACCTGGGTCCACCGGTCCACGGGGGCGAGCCTGGCCGACGTCGTGCAGGCCGCCGAGCTGCCGGACGGCACCCCGCACACGTTCCTGCACGGCGAGGCCGGCTGCGTGCGCGACCTGCGCCGCTGGGCGCGCGGGACGCTGGGCGTGCCGCGCGAGCTGCTCTCCGCGTCGGGCTACTGGCGGCTCGGCCGTGACGACGAGCGCTGGCGCGCGGAGAAGGCCGACTGGCGGGCCGCCGTCGAGCAGGACGACCTGGTGCTCGCCGCGCACTGAGCGCGGCCCTTCCTGAGAGCGCGCCCGGCGGGCCCTACAGCCCGTCGAGCACCGCGAACCAGCGGTCCGCCGTCGGGCCGTCGTAGGGCGCCTCGCCGGCCCGCACCGCGGCGAGGAGCGCGTCGGCATCCGCCCGTACCTGGGCCACGACCGACGGCGGATAGTTGTACCGCACCGAGTGCTCCGCGAACTCGTCCTCGTCGTCGATGTAGAACTCGCCGTGCGCCCTGGCCCGTTCGCTGCCCGGCTGCACGGCGAGCACGTCGAGGTCCATGTCGATGCCCGAGACCTCGAACGCCGGGCCCCGGCCGTCCCCGCCGTCGGGCACGGCGCGCCACTCCGGGACGGTCGTGAGGTCGATGTAGAGGCGCACGCCCCGCGGGTGGTCGCGGTAGATGTCCGCGACCCAGCCGACCTCGCCGAAGAGCACGACGCCGGGATACCGCGTCCGGTACTCCCGGCCGGGCCTGCTGAAGCGCGTCCCGGCGGGGTAGCCCAGCCACACGCCGTGCTCGTCCTGGCCGAGGTGCACGGCGTCGAACCGCCAGTGCGGCGTGCCGTCCCACTTGCGCATGCGGCAGCCCACGAGGGTGCCCGGCTCCGTCGGCCGCGACGACGAAAAGGCCTGGTCAGCAGGTTGTTGCGCAGACATGTCCGGGAGCCTACCCAGTCGTCGCCGGGGCGTAACCGGAGGGCACTACGCTCTGGCCACCGTCGGCGCCGTGCACACGCCGGGACGACGGTTCTCCTGCTCAACCGTCGACCCCACGAGGAGTCTTCATGTCCCCTGCAAGCCGCCGTCTCGCCGCGTCCGGTGAGACTGCGCACCAGGTCCCGGCCGCCGACGAGATGATCGCCGAGGCGCTGCTCACCGCCACCGCCGAGACCCTGTACAACCCGCATCCCGACAATCCGGGCCCGTTACCCGAGGCCCGGCCCGTGCCGACTCCCGACCAGGAGTCCTGGACCCAGGCCAAGGAGCCCAGCCGCCAGCCGCGGGAGGTGTGGTCCGCCCCGGACCGCGCCGCGGACCGCCCGTTCCAGGAGCGTCCCGAACCGCTCTCCGGTGACGCCGTCGTCACCGCCGCCCTGCGCCGCGGCCTGCCGATCGACGAGGCCGTCACCACCTCCGTCCGCACCGCCGGCAGCCTGGACACCGCCCAGTGGCGGTCGCTCTGCCACTCGCTCATGGCGCACCCCGAGACGCGCCGGGCCGGCGTCGCCGGAGCCGCGCTGATCGCGCAGCGCGTGGGCCTGCGCGAGCTCGCCTGGGACCTGCTCCGCCAGCTCGGGCCGGACGACGCCGCCCGCCTCGCCCCGGCGGAGTACCTCCGGGCGGGCATCGCCATGGCCAGCCCCGACGTCGCCCGCACCGCCGCGACGTGGGTGCGGCACGGGATCGTGTCCGACGCCCCCGTGCTGCTCGACCTCGCGCGGCTGCTGTTCATCGCCGACGAGGCCGCGCTGGCCGCCGAGGCCCTCGACGCCGCCCGTCGTGCGACGGGCCTGACCGACCAGGTCCAGGCCTCGATCGACCACCTGGCGCCCTGGATCGAGAAGGCGCACCGGCCGGCCGCGCCGGCCCGGGTGCCCGCCGGGCACGTGTCGTTCGCCGTGCTCGACTACAAGGCGCCCGACGAGAACGTGGCGTCCACCAACATCGGCGACACCATCCAGACCGTCGCGAGCCTCGGCCACCTGCTGCGGCACGAGGGCCTGCGCCTGCACGGCGACGCCGCCGTCACCGAACCCGTGCGGCTCCTCGCCGACCGCGTGCGGCCCGAGCACGTCGTGCCAGGCCCCGGCGCCGACGTCGACCTGACGCTGGTCCAGCGGGACATGTCGCGGCTGGACGCCGTGCCCGAGAACACGTGGATGCTGGCGTACGGCTGGTACATGCACAGCCAGTTCGACCTGCGGTTCGACTTCCCGTTCCACGAGAACCTGCAGCCGTTGTTCGTGTCGTTCCACATCAACAAGCACGCCGTGCTCACGCCCACCGCCGTCGACTACCTCCGGGCCCACGGGCCGATCGGCTGCCGGGACTGGACCACGGTGCACCTGCTGCTCAACGCGGGCGTCCCGGCGTTCTTCAGCGGCTGCCTCACCACCACCGTCGACACCGTGTTCCCGGCCGGCTTCACGCCCGCACCCGCCGGGGCACCGACCGTGTACGTGGACGCTCCCGTCCCGGAGCACGACGTCGCGGGCGAGTCCGTCACGCACCTCTACCCCGAGGTGCGCCGGCACGCGTTCGCCCGCAACGTGTACGACGCCGTCGACCTGCTCGACGGCTACCGCAGCCGGTACTCGCGCGTGGTCACCTCGCGTCTGCACGCCTTCCTGCCCGCGTGGGCCATCGGGGCCGACGTCGACTTCCGGCCCCGGAACGACGCCGACATCCGGTTCGCGGGCCTGCTCGACGCCGACGAGGCCGGCCGGCGCGCCATGCAGCGCCGGATCCGGGACGTCGTCGCCCCGGCGATGGCCAAGATCCTCGCGGGCGCCACGCGCGACGAGGTCTACGCGACCTGGGCCGCCACCGTGGCTCCCGAGGTCGAGCTGGCGCGGGCGGCGCACGCCGCGCCCGTGACGGTGCCCTCAGGCACCTGCGACGTGGCCGGCGTCGTCGCCGGGGTGCGCGCCACGCGGACCGTCGTCGAGGCCGTCTCGCCCCGGACCGGGACGGGCCCGGCGCTCAACGTCGCCGTGGCGCTCGACGGCAACCTGCGCTCCCAGATGGAGGTGGTCGTGGCCGGGGTGGTGCGGCACACCGACCGTCCGGTGCGGGTCGTGGCGCTCACGCGCGACCACACAACAGCCGACCACGTCCGGCTCGCGGCCCTGTTCCCCGAGGTCACGTTCGAGTGGTACGCCTGCGACGGGACCGACTACGGGCCCGTGCTCGGCATGCTCAAGCACATCACCGTCGCCACGATGGACCGCCTGCTGCTGCCCGACCTGCTGCCGCACCTCGACCGTGTGCTCTACCACGACCTGGACGCGCTGTGCGTGGTGGACGTGGCCGAGCTGTACGACACCGAGCTCGGCGGTGCGCCGCTGGCGGCCCGCCCGTCGATCTCGTACAACTACCGGCACGGCGTCGGGAACGTCATCCGGTCCACGCGCCTGCTCCAGCACGACCCGGGTGCCGCGCGCGACCTGGTGCGGGCGATGATGCAGCGGCACCGGCACGGCTACCAGGGCTTCAACGCGGGCATCCTGGTGCTCGACCTGGCCGTGATGCGCGCCGACGGCTTCACCGCGGAGTTCGTGCCGTACGCGGAGCGGTACGGGCTCAACGACCAGGACGTGCTCAACGCCTACGCCGGGTCGCGCTACCGCGTCCTGGACGCCCGGTGGAACGCGTGGCCCACGCAGGAGCTCGTCGCCGAGCCCGGGCTGATCCACTGGGCCGGCCCGGTCAAGCCCTGGCACGAGGACCGGTACATCCTGCTCAAGGAGCACTGGGCCGCCGCGGAGGCGTGGCTGACCGCCCGCCGCTAACCCGGCCGGCAACGTTGAGTGCTGGGTATTTGCGCTTCTGGAGGGTCCCAAAGGGCAAACCCCCCACACCCCACTGCCCCTCGCCCACCCGGGATGCGGCCCGCTTGGGGGAGGA